>JAKSIE010000061.1 GCA_024398995.1 Fibrobacter sp. | reverse complement strand
CGGCGCGGTCCTTGTAGAAATAGTCCATCACGGACTTCAAGGTGTTGGCGGCCAATGCGTTTTCCGCCACTACGAAATAGTCTGATGTGGAGGGTGAACCTTCGTTGACGCTGACATAGTAGGTGCCAGGCTTAAGTTCTTCGCCCAGGTCGATGACGTAGTACTTGCCGTTCTTGCTCCAGTTATCCGGATTGACGCCTGCGCCAAAAGTTCCGTGTGTAACTGTTTGCCCGGTCATTCCGTCAGAACCGCCGCCAAACAAGGTCCAGTCTACACCTTCCAGGTTCTTGTCGCTTTCCACGATGATGGAAACGGGCTGACCAACATCGTAGCCTACCTGATTGTAATAAAATGCGTTGTCTGCGTTGGCAACAGCGGCCAAGGCGGCGAAAGTAGAAACGGTAAAAATCTTTGTTCTCATGACCTTAAATTTAAATTCTCGGCTGAAGATTAAATCGGGTGCGGGGCAAACTCTTGTTTACGGATGTGTCAGGCTGAAAACGTGTCTCTGTGAATTATAATTTACGCAAAATATGCGTTATAAAATAATTCGGAGAAATCGGATTTTCTGTTTATGGGATCGATTTTTCTTGGCTACTTTCAAGTTTTACTCAGGAAAAGATGTTTTTTAGTTGTAAATTGCTCTCTTAACTGGTTGATTTTTAAGGAAATACAGGTGGAAAATAAATATTCTACGCAAAAATATCGTTAAAAACAAAGATTGTTGAATACTTTTTGATCCTCTCCCTTGAACGGGCTTATTCTTTAATCTACCTTTGCCCCCATAAAACAAGGATGCCTACGCCAGATGTTAGGAATATGTTTGGCCCGCACCCCTAACCACTAACAACTAATCACTAACCACTTTTTACTATGTACTACGAAAGCATTAAGGTTCTTGACTGCACCATCCGCGATGGCGGTCTCGTCAACAAGCACGATTTCTCTCTGGAATTCGTCCGTCGTCTCTACACCCTCCTCAGCGCCGCTGGCGTTGACTACATGGAAATGGGTTACAAGAACTCTCCGGAACTGTTCGACCCCAAGGAATACGGTCCGTGGAAGTTCTGCGATGACGATCTGCTCTGGAAGGTGAAGGACGGCATCGATTCCAAGATGAAGATGGCCGTGATGGCTGACGTGGGTCGCGTGAACATGGACGCCGTAAAGCCCGCTTCTGAAAGCCCGTACCAGATGTTCCGCGTTGCTTCTTACGTGAAGAACATCGACAAGGGTATCGAAATGGTGAACGCCTTCAACCAGATGGGTTACGAAACCACTCTGAACATCATGGCTGTTAGCCGTGACCGTGGTCCGGAACTGGACGAAGCTCTCCATCAGGTCAACGAAGAATGCAAGGCCGACGTCTTGTACCTGGTTGACTCCTTCGGCGCCTTCTACCAGGAAGACATCGATAAGGAAATGGCTCGCTACCGCGGCATCGTAAAGAACAAGCGCTTCGGTTTCCACGGCCACAACAACCAGCAGCTGGCTTTCTCCAACACTATCCAGGCTATCATCAACCACGTTGACTTCCTCGATGGTTCCGTGTCCGGCATGGGCCGTGGCGCAGGCAACTGCACCACCGAACTCCTCCTTGGCTTCCTCAAGAACCCCAAGTACGATCTGCGCCCGGTTCTCGATGCTTACCAGGAACTGTTCCTCCCGCTCCAGGCTAAGTACGAATGGGGCTACATCATTCCTCAGATGATCACCGGTATGCTGAACCGTCATCCGCAGGATGCTATCGCCATCCGCAAGACCGATGACAAGGACAACTACCGCAAGTTCTTCGATCATATGATGAACGACTAGCAAGTTTTGAAAGCGCGAGGAAGCTTGCTTACTCGCATTTTCAAAACGCAGCTGGTCAGCCACGAAGTGGCCACGATAGTGGCTGCGCAGTGGCCATGATTAGCGCCATGACAAGAGCCGAGATTAGCTCTCATCCTAAGAAAAATCCCGAGTCCAGCCCGTCACTGGCTCGGGATTTTTTTTTGCGAAACCCGTTTTTTTTCATTTTTTTTTGTCACCAAATGCGGAAAGTGTAGGACTTGGTGACAAAATTTTCAAAAAAAATCTAAAGTCCTGTAGAAAAAATCTAAAATCCCGTAGAAAAATTCGCAAAAAAAAGGCCCCCGCATACGCGAGGGTCTTTCCCTTCCCCTAGAAAACCAAACGTGGGGAAGGAAGGAGTAGAGGTTAGAAACTTACGGCATGGTGAAGGAATTCAGGAACGGCCAACCGACCTTAGCGTCGCCATAATCGTGGCCACCACCCTGCTTGGTGCAAAGAACCACTCTGACGCCATCCTTACAACCGGTATATTCTTCGCAACCATCGGAGTTGGTGATAGAGGAGGCTGTGTTACAACCATTCTTGTCTCCCCAGAACTTGAAATTCTTCTTGGCTCCAAGGAAGTTCAGACCGTCGTTAAAGCCGCTGTCTCCGCCTTCGTATCTGCAAACATTGTCTGCGGTGCCACGGAACATGATGATAGAAATGGGTCGGACGGGAGAACATGCGGCGCTGTTGACCGTGTTCAAGTCCATGGCTGCCGGAGCCACTGCTGCGAAAACATCGGACATGTTGCATGCAACATGGTTGCTCATGCCGCCACCCATGGAGAAGCCGGCTGCATAAACGCGCTTGGTGTCAATGCAAACCATTTCTTCGACCTTCTTGATCATTTCGCGAGAGAACTTGATGTCGTCGTCGTAAGAACAGCAGGGGCCAACGTTCCAGCCCGGGCCCATAGTCTTGGTGGTGCCCTGGGGATACAGGGAGATGCCGCCGATTGCATCGGTGTAGGTCTTGTAGCCGGAAGAGTTCATGTGGCTGGCAGACTGGCCACCAATGGGATGGTAGTCGACAACCAGAGGCACGGGCTTGTCGCCCTTGTATGCAGAGGGAACTCGCATAATGAAGGTACGCTGTTTGCCGTCAACGGTAACACTCATGTTATGTTCGCCCGCTGCGTAGGTTTTGCCTGCGCAGTTAACGACCAGTTCCAAACTGGAGCTGCTAACCGGAGTTGCAGAAGAGCTGGAAGCGACGGAGCTAGAGGATGCGGGCTTTTCGCTGGAACTGGATGCGGGAGTTGCACCGGCTTTTTCCATAACGATCTTAACGCCTGTTTCGACTTCGGCAGTCATGTTGTAAACGTAATTTGTGTAACCAGTCAGGGAGAACTGCAGCATCGGCAGCACGTCGCCAACCTTCATCAAGGCTCCGTTGGAAAGAACGTAGTTCTCGTTAACGCTGCTGCTGGAAACCTTTACGATCATCAAATTTTGGTCGCCAAACTTCTTGAGGTCAATGGATGCGTTCAAATCGTTGAATTCCTTCTGCATCTGGACTTTGCCAAGAGCGTTCATCAGGGAAACATTGAATGCGCCGCCGTTGGGATTGGAAACGTTCAGCATGAAACCGTCTCTCTTGACGGCCATTTTGCCCTGAGAAGCCATGCTTGCGAGAGCCATGGCCTTATTGCTATCGATTGCGAACTTACCAGCAGCATCGGTAGTGCTGTTGATTCCTCCATAGTTGAAGGTGGAAATGGCCACTCCAGCGAGGGGGGCGCCACTTTCGTTAGAAACTGTACCGTCGATAGACCATGCGGATGCAGCGACTGTGGCTGCGAGAATTCCGCTGAAAAACGGTTTGAAATTCATTGTTACTCCTTTCTATTGGTTGCCATGAATGGGTGCAACACTCCAATCACCTGTACGAAATATAACTAAAGTGTGTAAAAATAAATTGTAAATATTTGCATAATAACACGTAATTTACACGAAAATATCAATAATGTGCAAAAATTATTCTTTAAGCAAGGGCGGATATAGGCCTTGGACAAAGAAAGACGTGTAAAAAAAACGTGAAAAAAGCGCACAAGAACCAGTCTTGTACGCTTTTATTGTGAATTTGTTGAACCTAGGCGGATTTTAACGCTTTTGACCCTTATTTTTTCCTGGGCGGCTAGGCATAAAGGGGCTGCTGGCCTCGCTCTTGCGTTCCTTCTGGGCTTCCTGGGTTTCCTGGCCCACCACAATGGTGTCGCCAAGGCTTAAACCTTCAAGGACTTCTGCGTTGACACCGTCGTTGATGCCGATCTTTACTCGGCGGGGGGCGGCCTTTCCATCGATACTGATCCATACATGGTCGCCTTTAAGCTTGGGCTTGGCTCCCTTTTTCTTGCCGCCTTTGCCACCGAATCCGTCAGGACCGCTACGACCGGGACCGCCCGGAGGACCACCTGCACCCATACCGGGGGGCGGCGGGGGCATTTCCCCGTTCTTGAAGTCCGGAAAGCCTTCGGGCTTGGGCGGACGAGGCATGTCCTTTGGATCTGCCATGGGGGTACTTGCGTTCGGCGTGAACTTCAGAGCCTTTACGGGGATAGTAATGACGTCTACCACTTCCTTTGTAACGATGGTGCAGGTTGCGGTCATGCCCGGGAGCAATTTCTGGTCCGGATTGTCGGCGGTAATCACGACGGTGTAAGTTACCACGTTAGAGGTTGTGGTGGGGTTCAGGCGCACTTCCTGGACTTTTCCGGAGAACTTCTCGTTCTGGAAGGCGTCTACGGTAAATTCAACTTTCTGGTCGGCCTTGACTTGTCCGATGTCCGCTTCGTCAACGGCAGCCATAACCTTCATTTGCGAAAGGTCCTTGGCGATTACGAAAAGGGTGGGGGTGCTCATGGAGGCGGCCACGGTCTGGCCTACATCCACGGCACGTTCCAGAACAACGCCGTTGATTGGGCTCTTGATGGTGGCGTAACTTAAGTTCAGCTTGGCTTGGACCACTTCGTTCTTGCGCTGGTCCATGGTCAACTTTGCGGAATTCATGTTGTATTCTGCAGATTCCAGGTCGACGACGCTGGCACTATGGCTTTCGGCCAGCTTTTTGGTACGTTCGTAGGAATTCTTTTTAAAGTTGTAGTCGTTTTCGGCAGACTTGTAGGCGATTTCGGCCTGGGTCAGGGTTGCTTTCAGCTTGGATTTGTCCAACTCGGCAATTACTTGGCCTTTTTTCACCTTGGAATTGAAATCCACGTAAATTTTGCTGATGTCACCAGAAACCTGGGTACCGACTTCCACCTTGTCCACGGGTTCCAATGTACCGGTGGCGGAAATGGTGGTGGAAATGGAGCCTGTGGCAGCCGTTGCAGTGACTAAGGTGGCTTCCTTGACCGTGTCGTCGCTAAAAAAGAAGGTCTTGACACCAAAGGCGATGGCGCCAAGAATGACGATGAAAATCAGTAATTTCAGGACTTTTTTCATAATTATTCCCAAAATAGAAGGTTTTTCCTTTTTTTTCGTTGAATTTGATGCCTGAAGTTTTGATTTCGTTGCATAAAAAGTGAATAATATGATTGTTTTTGATCCTCTTGACGGAAATGGCCGTCTCGAAAGAGTTGGTATTGCCACGGACCCCTGGGTTATGTACATTTTCTTCCATGACACGCATTGTAAAGGAAGATGATAGCTACGAAGTCCGCAGGGTAACCTGGGTTGGCCTGGGCTGGAACGTTGCATTGTCTATTGGAAAGTTCCTTGCCGGCTTTTTTGGCGGATCTCAGGCCTTGATTGCCGACGCCATCCACAGTGCGTCTGACTTTATTACCGATATCGCTGTCATCGTGGGTTCCCGGTTCTGGAATTCACCTCCCGATGCAGACCACCCTTATGGTCACCGTCGTTTCGAGACTCTTATTTCCGTAGGTATCGGAGTAGCGGTCTGTGCCGTAGGTGTAGGTCTAGGTTACAATGCCATTCAATGCTTGCTGGCTGGTGAGGATGCCGCTTCCCGTCCGGAATGGATTGCCGCTATTATGGCTCTAGTTTCCATCCTGGTAAAGGAAGTCCTTTTCCGTTATACAGCTCACGAAGGCAAGAAAATTCGCAGCCAAGCTTTGGTTGCAAACGCTTGGCATCACCGTAGTGACGCCCTCAGTTCTATTCCTGTTCTGATTGCTGTTGCCATTGGAATTCTTTTCCCTTCGCTTTGGTTCGCCGACTCTGTTGGCGCAATCATTGTGGCTTGCTTCATTCTTCATTCCGGTTACGAGATTGCTTGGCCTGGAATCCATCAGGTTGCCGATCAGGGGGCCTCTGAGGACGTTGCAAAAAAACTCCGTGCCGTTGCCGAAGAAACCGAAGGCGTCATTAGCATTCACGGCTTTCGCACCCGATTTGTAGGTAGCGACCTGCATGTGGATTTGCACATTGTGGTTAATGCGGATATGACCCTGCTTGCTGCCCACGACTTGTCCGAAGAAGTGGAACGCCGAATCCTTGAAGCCGGTGAAAATGTGGTGGATGCCATGGTCCATGTGGACCCCTATGATCCCAAGAAAGCGGGAAAGTAACCCTTTTTTGACGAAAATCAAATTAGTAGACTTTTTCTTGTTTAGGTTGTCCTAAATCAATAAAAAGGTGTATTTTTCTAAAGAACATTTTTAACGGAAAAGGTGCTTTTATGATTCTCGACGAAGTTTATAGATTGAGTAACGGCGTTCGTATCCCTAAAGTCGCTTTGGGCACTTGGCAGACTCCAGATGATGTCGCTGCCGATGCCGTTGTTGCCGCCATTGACGCTGGCTACAAACATATCGACACAGCCGCTGTTTACGGTAACGAGCGCGGGGTGGGTGAAGGACTTAAGCTCGCTCTCGAAAAAACAGGCATTCATCGCGAAAGCATTTTTCTCACCTCAAAGATTCCTGCAGAAGTCAAAAGCTACAAGGGCGCAGAGCAAAGTATTCAAGAAAGTTTTGAACGCCTGGCAACGCCTCATATTGATATGATGCTCATTCACTGGCCCAAGCCGTGGATCGAAATGAAGTATCCCAATGCTCCTAGCTACAATGCCGAAAATCTTGAAGTCTGGCGCGCTATGGAAGAAGCCTACGAAGTGGGTAAGATCCGTTGTCTTGGTGTTTCGAATTTTAGTATCGATGATATTAAAAACATTCAGGATAACTGCAAGGTTCAACCGGTAGTTAATCAAATTCGAGTTCATATTGGGCACGTTCCGCTGGAATTGATAGAATATTGCAGATGCAATGGCATCCGTGTGGAGGCTTATTCTCCTAACGCTACTGGACGCCTGATGAACGTTCCTGCAGTTTGTGAAATGGCAAAAAAGTATGGCGTTTCTGTTCCCCAGTTGGCTAATCGATTCTGCTTGCAATTGAATTTGGTGACGCTTCCCAAGTCCACGCATGCCGATCGTATTATAGAAAACGGTAAACTGGACTTTGAAATTAGCGCAGACGACATGAACGAACTGCTGAATATGCCAGAAATTTAGTAGTGTAACAGCCTTTGATGTACATTTTCCGCGGGGCGTCTCTTAAAAGGGGCGTCCCGTTTTTGCTACATTGGAAGTATGAAGTTCTTTTCAAAAAGTTTTGCCGTTTGCGCAGCCTTGGCTTGCTGCGTTTCCAGTGTTTTTGCCGAAGTGAATTTGAAGGTTCATAAGGAAGTCTTGCCCAATGGTTTGACAGTACTTTTGCATCCTAATTCACAGGCGCCTACGGTAAGCTGCCGCCTCTTCTACGTTACGGGCTCTGTTCACGAAGTTCCCGGTAAGTCTGGTTTGGCTCATTTGCTGGAGCATGAACTTTTTAAAGGAACCAAGAAGGTTGGTATTACAGATAGCGTCGCAGACGTTCGCTTTATGGCGCAGCAAGATAGCCTGCAGGCGCTGATTCGCCCTGCGAAAATCGCCGGCGACACCGCTACTGTTCGCAAGTTGACTGCGGAACACGATTCTGTGGTGAACGAACACAGAAAGATTTTTGTAAAAGATGAACTTTGGGGCGCTTATCAGGCCGCCGGCGGTACAGGACTTAACGCCTTTACCACGGACTTGATGACTGCCTACATTGTAACTCTGCCCAAGAACAAGATTGAAATGTTCATGTGGCTGGAAGCTGACCGTATGCAGAACGCCGTACTGCGCGAATTCTATTCCGAACGTGATGTGGTTCGTGAAGAACGCCGTATGCGTTATGACGACAAGCCCACGGGTCGCTTCTACGAAACTTTGAATTCCATGATTTACGAGGCTTTCCCATATCGTGTGCCCACCATCGGCTGGCCTAGCGATATTGCCAACTTGACTCGTGAAATGGCCGACGAACATTACCGCAAGTACTACAAGCCCCGCAATGCCATTCTGGTTCTTGCAGGTGACTTGGATACTACGGCTACCATGGAAATGGTAAAGAAGTATTTCAGCAATATTCCTTCTGGCGAAGCTTTCCCGCCCTTGACCGTCCGTGATCCTGACCAGGCCGGTGAAAAGCGTTTGACTGTAAAGCGCCCCGATGCTCCGAACCTGTTTACCTTGGTGTTTAAGACACCCGAAGTGGGTGACCCCACCTTGTATGCTTTGGATATTGCCGAAGGTGTTTTGAACGGCCGTACCGGTAGACTCTACAAGCGCCTTGTGGAAGAGGAAAAACTGGCGGTTAGCGCCAGCGCCAGCAATAGCCCCAACAAGTACATTTCTGAATTCAGTGTCCGTGTAAATATGCGCCCCGATGCAGACCCCGCCAAGGTGGAAAAAATCGTTTGGGAAGAACTTGAAAAGCTGAAGACAGAAACCATTAGTGAACGCGAATTCCAGAAGGTAAAGAACCGCGCCTATGCAGGCTTGATCCGCAGCCTTACAGATATGGAAAACGTGGCAACGATGCTGGCTTGGTATGAAATGTACGGCGATTACAAGATTTTCCTGCAGTGGGCTGACCAGTTGGATAAGGTGAAGGTTGCCGATGTCCAGACAGTTTCCCAGAAGACTTTCGTTCGAGACCAAAGCGTTGCAGGTCTTTTGCTCAAGGATAAGTCTGCAACAAAGTCTAAAAAGTAGAAGTCATTCAAAAAAAAACAACCCCTTGGATAAGACCAGGGGGCTTTTTTTATTTCAATAGATCTGTAATCTGCTGCGCGATTTGCTGGGCCAGTGCCGTGTCTTCGTCGTAGACGGCGCAAACCTTTTTACAGCTCAATTCCAGAAGCTGACGCGCAATTATGGAATCACGCTGAGTACGGATTTCCCTTAAGGCGATGTCGATGCGTTTGATGTCCTTCTGGTCAGGATAAGCTTTCATGAATTCAAAGAACTGCTGCACCTGAATATCGTAATCATAGTTGCTATCCAAAGCCAACAGGAATGGAATCACACGGGTGTTCAAGAGCTTGTTCAAGTCTCCGACAAACGTGTTCAGGCTGACGCCCTTGGGGAACAAGTCTTCATTGTTCTTCTGTAGGTCTTCGGTATCGACGAAGGCACCTGCTTCGATTTCTTCTAAGGCGGCATTTAGAAAATCAATTTCTTGACGCTTGGCCTGTTCGCGATAAACAGCCTGGTAGTAAATCGGCAAAGTTGTAAGGCAATAGTGGGCCTGGCTTGCGCCGATGAATTCGCCGATGTAGTAGATGTCGGCTTCTTCGGCCAGAATTTCTTCTTCGCGGGTGTAGTTGCCAATGCGAGCGGGAATAGGAATGACTTCCATGCTGGAAAGTTCTTTCATACGTTCGCGCATGGCCTCGACATCTAGATTTGCCGGTAGTTCGATACCTTCGGCTTCCATAGATTCCAGCATATGGTTGAGCTTGTCATCTACGGCTTCGTTGATGGCTTTGCGGTTAGGTACCTTGGGGGAGAACTGTCTAAAGTCTCCTTCCAATGCAAGAAGTCCGTTTTTGATCATGTCATCAAAAGGACTATTGCTTCCCTGTTCATCGGGGCTGGGTAAAATTCGGGCGTATGCGATCATGCGACCGCACAATTCTTTATCGTTGCCTTTCTTTTGCTCAATACCTAACATACACCGCAAATATACAAATTAGTTTAAAGGCGAAAGGATAAAGGTTAAAGTAAAAGCCTCGGGTTGACCGAGGCTTTAAATGTTTATTGGATTTTGATGACGGTTGATTTTCTAAATCCTTGGGAGGATTCCCTAAACAGGTATGTGCCCGCAGGAAGGATTCGCTTTGAATTTAGAACGTCGTTATATGTTGCATTTTTTAGTGATTTGATTAACTTCCCTTGAACGCTGAAAATTTGCAGGTTAAATGTTTCGTGGGATGATTTCAAGCGTATGTCTCTTATAAGGGATGGTTCAGAGGAATCCGTTGCGGTGGTATCTTCGCTTTTTTCCACATCAATGGGAGTCAGCTTAATTTGGTCTAGGTTGGGTCCGTCGTTGCTACCCACCACTGCAAATTGGATGTAGCTTGCGCCTCGAGGTAATTTGATGGTTGTTTCCTTAGAGGGGTAGGTTTTCCAGTCGGTGGTCTTTTCGAAGGTAATCTGCTGTTCCTCGGCGCCGGTGGTTCCCAGAGCTTGTATAATCAGGTCACGGCTGGCAGAGCTTCCGTTGGCGTAGAACGTTTCCATGTTGTAGGTGCCTGCGGCATCCACATAAACGGGGACCTTGACACTGGAATTGCCTGCGCCGAAGTTCACGTAGCCGCTTCCGGCAAAGCCTGCGTTGGTGCTTTCGTTAATGCCGTTTACAATGATTCCGCTTTCTGCTTGGAAGGTTGAAACACCGGAGGCTGTGAAGATGGCTCCCAGTTCGATATCTTTGGAGACGGTGATTTCTATGGTTGCGTCGGTAGCATTTCCAGCGCTAGCTCCGGTCCAGCCGGCAAATTTCCAACCGTCCACGGGTTTGGCAGTAAATGAGACTGTTTTTCCTTCTGCCACTTTATTGCTGTTCAGACCTGATTCAATGGATCCGCCGATGGATTCGTTTAATTTTACGTTGAAATAGGTGACGTTGCTTTCCAGTACGGAGATTTCATTAGAGGTTGCCCCCAGGCCGCCCATGGAATTTGCTGCACGGACAGTAACCTTGGAACCAACAGCGATACCTTCGGTAGAAACGCTATTTGTTGCAACGCTGGTCTTGAATTTCCCGTTGACAAATATAGCCCAGCAACGAGCATTTTCATCATCGGCCCAGACAATGTCGGCACCATCCTGAGAAATTTTTGGAGCATTAACCTGCTGAGTTAATTTGTTGGGTTCCCACTTGTCGGAACCTCCTAGAACATTGGCTAGGGTGTATTTGGCTGCGTCGCTGGCACTCCACACGGTCTTCAAATTCTTTGCTGTGGAAGCGTCCTTGCCTCCGTCAAAGTAGGTCTTGCGTCTGCTGACGTCCACGGCACCGCCGTTTCCGTTCTTGCTGTTGTATTCGCCGAAGACATCTGGACCAGAATTCATATCCGGACCCCAACCTTCTGCTCTCGGCTGTGCATACATGGTGGTGTTCAGGAATACAGTTTTAGCATGTCCCCAGGAACGTCCCAAATAAAAAGTTCCATTGAAGCTGTTATTGGATACGTTGATTTTTGCGTTGTTAAAGACGTAGCCCCAGCTAGTAGAAGTCTTGGCTGCGGTAATGTAGCCTCCATTACGGGTCATGACCAGGTTGGTGCCTTCAAACCATACGTCGCCATCGCCGCAGATGAAGTCCACTGTACCCTGGATTTCGCCGCCTTCCCAATAAGTTCTACCGCCTTTGTTGGTGTAGTAGGTATCCTGTCCGCTAAGCAGTCGCACATTCTTGAAAATGTACTTGTCGCCAATTTGCTGGATTGTTACCTGTCGGGCAGCTTCGGCGCTTGCAAAAGAACTCTTGTTTTTTACCGTCAGATCCTGCATGTACATCCCGTTGTTATTGGGAAAGTACAGCGTTGCCGTAAGGCTGATGCCTTCGGTGTCTGTGGTGTTGGATATGGTTGTCTTGTCGCGGTTTTGACCAACCAGCGAAACGTATGAGGTGGAAAAAGCGCTTCGACCATGGGAATCGCCGGTCACCTTTGTAATGTCGTATTCTCCCTCGGGAAAGAAAATCACGAAACGGTTGTTTTCGGAGGGCTTGGCTGCCGCTGCCGCTGCTGCTGCCGCCTTAAAATCCCCATCGACGCCTACGACAAAGTCAAACTTTTTCTTGGTGACGCCAAAGGCATCTGTAACAAAGCCAGCCGCAAGGAAGGAGGCTATGAATAAACTAGTCTTCTTCATTATTTTCTTCCGTTGACGCGGACTGCGCCTTTTTTACTATTCAAAATGTAGTAGACGCCTGCGCCTTTGCCGTAATTGCCTGTGTAAGACTTGAGGATGGGAGCCTTGCTTGATTTCGCGGAATTCAAAATGGATTGATTTTCTTCGTCTGGCTGCGGATTAGTGATGGATTCGGTAATTTCAACCTTACCTGCCTTAAGAACTTCATTCATCCAGCCGATGGCATCGATATTTGCCATGCCGTCCTTACCGAGGCTGGTAAAGGTCAGTTCGCTGTAACCCTTGGGGAGTTCAACTTCGACAGCTGTGGTTTTCCAGGTGGTCCAGCCGCCGGTAGCATCCATGCTGCTTTTTTCTAGCAGGACTTTTTCACCGGAAGAAACGCTGAAGTCTCGCGCAGCGCTGCCGCCGTTTGCAAAGCGGACGTACAGGGTGTACTTGCCAGCTTCTGTAGCAGTGACGCCGTAGGTCACGTAACTACCAATTGCGTTATCCACGTTGGCGTAACCTTCTCCCACGAAACCTGTGTTTGTTGATTCCTTGACGCCCTTGATATCGACGAAGTTGACGCCATCGATGACCGTCTTGCAGGTGTCGCTTCCGCACATGGCAACAGGAGGCGGCGGGGGAGGGGGCGGTACGTAATCGTCGCTCATTTTTTCAAGGGCCGTCAGATAAGCAGCCTCGGTACTGAGCAGTGCAGTACCGTATTCGCCAGCCCACTGGTAACCGGTGCGACGTTCCTCGGAAATCTTGGTAAAGTCCTGTGTCTTGGTGCTTACGCCATCGCGGTCACAGAAGAAATAGTTGTCGTTGTTCACTTCGTAAAAGCGGTACCATAGAACGCTGCCGTCTTTTTTGTCAAATGTTCCTGCTTTCTTGTTGAAGTAAAGGCCTGTGACCTTCGTTTTCTTGTACCAGTTGATGGCGCTCTTGACTGCCAGCTGGATTTCAGGAGTTTGGTTAGGCCAGTTCATCAGAAACCAGACCACACCTGCGGATTCGCTGCCGGACTTGCTTTCCAGTTCGTAGGCGCGGGCTGGGCGGGGAGCGTAGTTTGCGGTATCGTGCTGGGCGCACCACACGGTGGGTACGCCATTATTGATAATCTGGGCCTTCAGCAAGTAATTGATGGCCTTGTCCATGGCGCCGCCCATCTTGGCGCGGGTAGCGTCATCGATGATGTCACTGTCGAAGGGCGACGTCTTGTTGGCGATATCCATCATGGTCACCATGGCGCGAATCATGGCGTTGTCATTTAACGTAATGTGGTCACTATAGTTGCCGCGCTTGGGCCAAACCTGAGGCAGGCCGCCTGTGGAGCGCTGCATGGTCAAAAGGAAATTGACGGCCTTGTTGAAACTGCTCTTGAATGCTGCCTTGTAGGTGGCGTTGGTGGTTTCCTTGTAGCGGACTGCCAACAGTCGCATTTCCTGTACGGTGGCGTCGTTGTCGATGGTGGCCAGGTCGCCACCGCTTGCGGAACGCCACTCGGACTTTTGCCCGCCGGCATAGGCGCTTACGTACTTGCTTGCCATGGCCTTGTAAAAACCGCCATTGCTGATTTGCCAGGTGGTCATGTTGTAGGCGTATTGGTCAATATCCATGCCCTTGGCTGCGTTAGTCAGTTCGGAGTAGCCGCGGTAGCTGTTAATTTTGGAAACAGCCGTAGAAGGTGGTTCGTAAGTGGCGCCGAAGGCACCAGATACACAAATGCCAGCAATAATTGCCAGATTCAACTGGGTTTTCATACACACATCCTTTTTTTACCCATAGGCCTTCGCCTATTACATCCATTTTACAATCTATGTTAAAATTGTAAAAGCGGACCTTTACACTCTTTAGAAGTGTTGCCTCTAGACAACACCCTCGCAAACATAAAACTATACCCAAAAATGCTGTTTTTTTGAGGAAAAACGTCATTTCTCTTGTCAATTTGTCAATGGTCCTTGCCTAGGTGGGGAAAACGCCCCTGTTTCTTGAAAATGGCACGTAATTTGCTAATTTTGAAATGAAAATTTAAACCTAGGTGCTATATGAATCCGAAAATCTACTACACCATTACGGACGAAGCTCCGTTCCTCGCAACCCAATCTCTTCTTCCCATCGTAAGTGCATTTGCAAAGACCGCCGATATCGATGTGGATACCAAGAACATTTCTCTTGCCCACCGTATTTTGGCTGTGTTTGGCAAGGCCGAGGACGATCTGGGATTCCTGGGCAAGCTGGCTCTGGATGCAAGCGCCAATATCATTAAACTCCCCAACATTTCTGCATCTCTTCCGCAGTTGAAGGCTGCCATTGCTGAACTCCAGAAGAACGGTTACGACGTTCCGGAATATCCCGATGAACCCGCTACCGAAGAAGAAAAGGAAATCCGCGCCAAGTACGACAAGGTGAAGG
>JAKSIE010000060.1 GCA_024398995.1 Fibrobacter sp. | reverse complement strand
GCGGCCTAGTAAGGACCCTAGCAGGTGGCAGATCGACGTGCGTGCCCTTGCACGCGGCTAGTATTGTAGGGCTACGCCCGTATATGAAGAACCACCGGCGGTGGGTCACTTTTTTTGATGCGGATTAGAGAGACTTTATTTGGCGCCCTTTTCGGAACTTCCGCCCACCTGGAACAGGGCGAACTCCATTTGGAAAACCTTGTCGCTACCTTCGTCTTCTTCGGCGATCAGGGCGATTTCCTTGCGGAAGGCGTTGATGCGCTCGACGATGCGGTCGTAACCTTCCTGGCTGATACCCAGGGTGAGACCGGAAATGTGGCGTTTGCTGGGCGGATCGCGATCGATGGAATCTGCACCCATCTTCAAACATTTCTGATGGTATCCGCGAAGTGCCATTTTGGAGGTGCGGTCACCAGTGGTGATTGCGTTTTCGCTTAAAACGTAGTTGCCGTCTTCGTTCTTTTTGATCAGCGCGCATTCTTCCAGAAGCTTAACGGACTGTTTTGCTTCGTCGATGGAAATGCTGGGGTTGACTCGTTTTGCCAAGGAGGCGTAGTCCCCGTTAAAGCCGAACATTCCGATAAGGCTGCGAATGAACAGGTGACGGGGGTGTGAGTAGACCATGTACTGGGCGTGACCAAGGAGGTGCTGTTTTTCTGCAAAACGGACTACCTTGAGAACGGCCTGCATTTTGCTGAATGCTTCGTCGCGGTCGTCGGTGGTTTCGGCCTGGTTGAATTCCACCAGGCTGATGAAAAATTCTGTTTCGTGCTTGCCCAGGCGCAGTCCGGAAGCTACCTTGGGGATGCTCTGGGTGGAAAGATTCTTTTCGCCGTTCATGACGCGGCTAATGAAATCCTTTGCCTTAAAGCCGATTTTGTCAGAAAAAACACGAAGGGAGAAAGCGGGATTCGCTTCCTTCTTCAGGCTGTAATAGTCCTTCAAAAACACACGGTAATCCATGTATTCGAAGACTTTTTTCTGTTTTTTCTGCTCGGTCATGCTACAAATGTAAGAAAATGGATAAAAACGGGGGCAAAGTAAAATTGAGAAGCGTTGTCTATGAACAACGCTAAATTGGGAACGGATGGCAAAAAAGTGGAAAAAAAAGTGTTTTGAACCTACATTTTACAACGTACCGGATAAAAATGGCAATTCAGCCCCGTTGTCTGGGAATGGGTGTAAATATGGGAAAATGTGTATTGGGTTGTTCCTCGTTGAACAAGCTTCTCGCGCTAGTTGTGATGTCTGGCGCTTTCGGCTTGTCCAACGCTGCTTTGTCTCCTTCTGAAGTGGTAACACTTCCAACGGATGTGAATGTAGGGGGAGGGGATAAAGTAGGTTCCCAGCTCATCGGGGCTACATATAACGCTGGCAAGGGGCCGGGTGTTTGGATTGTGGCAGACGGCGGTTATCGTCTCTATCACAATGGGGCGCTCCTTGCTGAAGACAACCAGGCGGGTCGCGTCCGCTTCGTGCCCATGACGCTGTTGCCGGGAGAAAATGCTTTTTCCGTTGTCGGAGTGAACGGAAAGGGCGCTCCCGGCGTCATGGTGCAGATCGATGACTTGGATCGCTCCTATTACAGCGGCAGCGATTGGAAGGCTAAGCCAAGCGTGGGCAACACTTCCTGGAAGAACAAGGGCCGCGATTTGAGCCAGTGGGGCGGTGCTACCACCCTTTCTTACGCAAATACAAAGATGCCTAGCGGCGCTGCTCTTACGGGCTTTGCTCCCAATACTCAGGCCAAGTGGATCTGGACCGGCAGTGAATCCGACAAGAACGCCATCCTGCTTTTCAATTTGAATGTGAAGGCCGAAGGTTTCGGCTCCGTGACTACCGGCGGCGACAAGGGTAATATTGTCATTGCCACTGATTCTGCTTCTATCCGTAAGCATCTGCAGTCTAATGAGGCCGTGACTATCCTGGTTCCCGAAGGAACTTATGACTTCCGCCAGTTCCGTAATGCGGTTACCGAAGCTACCAGGCAGGGCCGTACCTGGTGTACCAAGAAGTGCGGCGAAAAGAACGCAGTCACTGGTAAGGAAAATGTTTTTTACAGAATTGCTTTTGAAGCTAATTCCTGCGCTTCTTTGAATGATGGTTCCGTTCCTGTTTCTGAAAGCGCCAATCTCCAGTCCTGGAGTGACTGGATTACCATCAAGGGCAACAAGAGCCTGGTCGGTATGGGCCGTGGTGCAAACCTCCGTGGCGCATCTCTCAATAATCGCTGGAACGAAGGCGGCCACAACAACATTTACCGTAATCTCGCTATATACGATGTAAACCCGCACCTGATCGAGGCCGGCGATGGTCTGGAAACTAGTGGCGACAAGGATCACCACATCAAGAACTTCTGGGCGGACCATATTAGTTACAAGTGGATTTCCGATGGCATGGACATGGAATTCGTGGACAACGCTACCATCAGCTACACTGATTTGGATGGCGCCAATGAATTCAACTGCTGGGGCACCGACCCTTACATGGCTCTGGTGGAAGACGCTCACTTGACTTACGCTAACAACTACTGGCACAATTCCTATGGCCGCGTTCCCAAGGTTACGGGCGAAACTAACGGCTCCCAGGTTCATATCTACAATCAGCTGGTGGATGGCAACCGTTTCTTCATCGCTGGTGCCAATGGCCATAGCTCTACTGCAAAGGCTTATGTCCGCTACGAAAACAGCTACATCAAGAACGGCAATGGCTACTTGGCAGAATGGGGTGACAACGGTTACGTTTACTTCAGCGGCGTTACCTTTGACAATACCAAGCAGCAACATCGTTACAACGGCACTGTAACCCAGGGCGTTCCTCAGGCAGAAACCTTCAATCCCTCCTATTCCTGGGAAAAACGCACTGTTGCAAACCTGCCGACGGATCTTCCGAAAATCACAGGTGTAGGTGGCCGCTATGGTTCCATGCCAAGTTACAATCAGGCTTTTGGCATGAGCAAGAAGGCCGCCGAAGTCAAGATGAGTGCTCCTGCCGCTAACGCAAAGTACGAAGCAGGTGCTGGAATTCTGCTCTCTGCTGCCAAGAGTGCTGGCGATGGCACTGTCAAGAGCGTGGCTTTCTACATCGGTAACGATCTGGTAGGTACAGCTACCGCAACTCCGTTCCAGGTGACTGCTAATGGCCTTTCTGCGGGTCTCTACTCTGCTGTGGCTGTTGCAACCGACAATAATGGCCTTACCCACATGTCTGAATTCGTAACCTTCGAGGTGGTGGGCGAAACTTATCCCGAAATTACCAAGTGCGGTGCAGGTCCCTCCAGTCAGTCCATTGAATTGGGCCAACCCATTGTTGATTTCTGCTACACCTGGAGCGGCGCAGAAACTGTTACCGTAGAAGGATTCCCCAAGGGCATTGTCACCAATATCGACAACGCTGCCAAGAAGATTTCCATCAGCGGAACTCCTACAGAAGCGGGTGTGTTCTCCTTCAAGGTAAGCGCCACCAGCAATGATTCCACCTTTGCCAAGTCCGGCAAGATGACCGTTACGGATCCCAATGCTCCCGCAAGTTCCAGTAGCGAAGTGGGTGCGCCTGAAAGTTCCAGCAACGAAACCTCTGCGATCGGCTTCGAGACAAGGCGCTCCACCGAAGCAGAAACCGGTTACTACCGCATCTTTGATATGCAGGGCCGCCCGCTCTTTGCCGGTGAACGTAAGCCCGCAAAGATGCCCGCCGCCCGCGTTGTGGTGGTAGAATTCTCCAAGTCTGGTGCGGTACTTCGCCGCTACGTACAAGCCCGCTAATAATCAGGCATGGAACGGTCCAAGGATTAGGATTCCTCTTCGCTTTCCTCGTTGGATTCCTGTTCCTTTTTAGGACCGTGGATTTCAATCATTTTCTGAGCCTGCTTTGCCAGAATGTCATTGCCATTCATTTCAATGACTTTCTTCAATCGGGCAAGGCCTTCGCTCTTTTCGATGTTATTGTTGACACAGGTTTCGCCTAAGGTGTAAAGAGCGCGTCTTGCAAAGTTGGCGTCCTTCTCCAGGGTCAGTCCCTTCTTGAGAAGAACAATGGCCGCCTCGGGAGCGTTCTTGGACTTTGCAATTTCACCCCATTCCAGCCACTGGTTGCTGGAGAATTCGATAAACACCTTGGGTCCGGTCAGCTTGTCGACGAGATCCTTGACAGCGAGTTTGTCAATGGGATGTTCCTGCAGGAGTGAATTGAGTGCCTGGGAAAGGAGACGCTGGGCGTTTTCCGTTTCGGCAGCCTTCAGCAGGGAGAATCCTTCACTAATAAGCTTGCGAGTTTTTGCCTTGCGCTCGGCCATGGGGTTTCTGTTGATGTTGTCGCGAAGGCGTTCGGCCAAGGCTTCTGCATGGATTTCTGCGGTAGTCTTACGGCGAGTTTCAATCTTGATTCCAGCCAGTGCACCCAAGCCGAAGCATACGGGGGAGAGTATGGCTACGGCTCCGAAGATTCCCGGGTTGACGATCCAGTTGACGAGAATGTCAAGGATAAGGCCAACGATAGATACTGCGGTGACGATTTGGGGTGCAAGTTCCTTTTTGGGAGCGAATGCGGTGGCGCCCAGCATAAAGCAAAGAGCCAGACTCATACCCATGTAGCGTTCGGTAGCGTAATGGTCAAAGAAACTTGTACTGCAAAGAAAGTCTACCAGGAAACCGCCACCAACAGCGAACAAAACGACAAAACCTGCGGTAATGTACATCTTCCAACGAGGTTGCATGCGGTAAAAAGCAAAGAAGAAAAAGCCTGCGAAAATCAGGTAGCTGAGGACGCTGGGGAAAAGCATCCAACTGGTGAACAGTCTTTCGTACTGGGCGCGCTTAGGAACAAAGGCTAGGCCGTAGCGGGGAAATTTGTCAGTGTACTTGTTGATCCACTTTTCCTGCTCACGGTTGAAGTCATCTTCGGTGGGCATAAAGTTCTGGTGCTTTTGGGAGTAAGCGGTCTTTCCGCCTTCCAGTTCCCACCAGTTGCGGAACTGGACGCGCATTCCCGGAAGACGGTCCTCAATGATGTAGGACGGGTTCTGGGCCAGGTACTTTTCGCGGTAACGCTCGAATTCCTCTGCCTTGATCTGTTCTGTAGGTTCGAGACCTACCAGACGGAACTGGGCTGCGCCCACGTCGTCCCACCAGTTGTTGAAAGTCTTGACGATATTCTTTTCGCGATTGTGCTGCTTGATGTGGGGCTTAATCCCGGTACCAGCATTGAAAAGGCCAAGTCCCAGAATCAAAGCGATCACGATACAGTGGGAAAGCTTCAGGTGACGCTTGCAAAGTGCAATGAACGCCCTGAGTGAATTCAGGAACAATTTGTAATAAATCTTCAGTGTAGCCATATTGTGAATATACTTTCTTTTTTAACGACGTCCGTATTCGCCTAGCTGATTCCAAAGGAAATCTGTATTGACATCACGGAAGCCCTGGGCATTCACACGCTCGCGGAGCTTGTGGGCTATGTCAAACAGATTCGGACACTGGTGCATTCTGTCGTAGCTGTCGAAAATGGTCAGCTGGTCAATCCACTTGGAAAGTTCCGGAAAGCGCGGGTCGTTGAACTGATTTTCACGTCCGGTCTTTAAGTATTCTAAGTAGCGGTCAGTAATGCGGTGGCCGTCTTCAATAAAAATGTCCATACTCTTTGGGAAGAGCTTTTTCCCGGTCAAATACTCGTGAACAATAATACCGAAGCTGAAATAGTCCACGGAGGAGGAAAGGTTTTCTCCCATGATGGCCTGTTCCGGCGCGCTATAGCATGGGGTCATCTGTCCGCCGTATTCCGTGACAGTTTCTCGCATTTTTGCCTGGGCGTAACCGAAGTCGCAAACAAGAATCTTATGGTTGTTCTTGTGGGAGGGGTTCTGGCACAGCAATAGGTTCTTGGGCTTAAGGTCCTTGTGAACCACTTGGTAGTAATGGAGCTGGCTAATGGTATTTGCCAGGTAAGCTAGCTGGGCAACGCGCTGCAGAACATCAAAATCTGTCAGGTCGGTGCGAAAAGTCTTGTCCAGGGAGCAACCCTTGATGAATTCCATTTTCAGATAAGGATGGCGACCTGCGGTGCCACCGCCCATGCTTTGGACTACGCCTTCAATGTTGGTGGCGTGAATCAGATTGTTGATTCGGATTTCATCCTGGAATGCGCTTAACAAAGCGTTCAAACGATGAATTCGGTTCTTGCCGGTAGGGGCCCAGTACTTGCATATCTTTACAACGATTTCCTGTTCCGCCAGATGATTTGCGCTATCGGGAGTTTGCACCCAGTGTTGCGCGCGATACAGGTTGTTGGTACCTTCCAAGGCCAGAGGCTCGGTCAACTGAATTCTCCTAATGGCCCCGTTGTGCAGAAACTCCGGGTTTTGATCAAACCAACGCTGATATTCCTCCATGCTGTAGAAAGGACGGAGGGCTAGGTTTCGGGATACGCGATCCAGTGTTTCGGCAAGAATGTTTCGAAGCATATTCCAATAATAGCTTTTTGATTCTTTCTAGAAAGTTGCCTGTAAAAAAAGAACCCTGCTAGGGCAGGGTTCCTGTTTTGAGAAAAATTGGATTACTTGTCCTGCGCTTCCAAGGTTTCCGTAATGATCTTGTAGGCTTCGTCCACGTCGTCGCAGAAGTGGAAAAGATTCAGGTCTTCCTTGTTGATCATGCCGGTTTCAACGAAGTATTCCCAGTTCACGGTCTTCTTCCAGAATTCACTGCCGAAGACGATGATGGGCATCTGCTGTGCATACTTGTTGGTCTGTACCAGGGTGAGCATTTCGAAAAGTTCGTCCATGGTGCCAAAACCACCGGGGAATGCCACCAGGGCGCGGGCCTTCTTCAGGAACCAGTACTTACGAACGAAGAAATAGCGGAACTGGAGGTTCAGTTCGTCGTCGATATAGGGGTTCGGATGCTGTTCAAAGGGCAGCTTGATGTTCAGACCGATGGAAGGTGTGCCTACATCGTTGGCGCCACGGTTGCCGGCTTCCATAATGCCCGGACCGCCGCCAGTCATGATCGCGTAGCCTTCCTTGTGCTTGTTGGCCCACTTACCCAGCATTGCTCCCAGTTTGCGTGCGTCGTCGTAGTAACGGGCGACCTTTTCAAGGGCATTGAGCCTTGCAAGTTCCTTCTTTTTGGTGCAACCCTTGCGGCGCTTGTTGATTTCGCTCTGGGGCAAGGTGCGGGCGGATCCAAAGAAAACGATAGTGTTACGGACGTCTTCCTGTTCAAAAACCTGATGGGGACCCAGGAATTCGGAAAGAATTCTAATGGGACGGCCAATTTCACTATCCATAAACTGAGCGTTATGGTACATCATCTGTCCCGGGGTAACCTGGAGCTGCTTCTTTTTTGTAGCCATAATAAAAACTCCTTTAAAATCAAGTTAAAACTATTCGTTGGTAACGTATTACTTGAATTAAAATACACTTAAAATGTAAAACGGCAATAAATAATTACAAAAGTCCCGTAAATTAAATCGAAAAAAGTTTTTATTTTACTTACAACAAAGGAAAATTTCTCTATATTTGTGTCATGCTAGTTAAAATTTGGACCGACAATTTCGTAATTACAGGTGAAATCGACACTCTCCGCGATGAACGTCTTACCGACTATATTCGCGAAAATAAGGACTTTATCGCTGTGACCCAGGTTAAGGTGGCCGACAGAACTGAGCATGACCTGTTCCGAACCCACTTCCTTAACGTGAGCACCAGCCACATCGAAATTATTCTTCCCGCAGAATAATTGATACTCGTTATAAAAAAAAGATTAGTTTATATAAAAAATGCCGCCCCTTTCGGAGCGGCAAATTTTTTTTCAGCCTATGCGGCTCGTTGATTACATGAAGAACCAGTGGAGCTGAACGCGAGTTGCCAGGCCGAAGTCGACACGCAGGTCGTCGGAGTGGACGCCACCCTGATGTTCGTCCATGATTACGTTAATGCTGAGGCCGAGCTTTGCAGAGGCGTAGAAGCCGCCGACCAGCTTAACGCGGGTACCTGCCAGGGCGTTGAAGTCGATCTGGTTGTTGTCATCACCCCAGTGGGAGAACAGGAATTCGCCACCGACGCTGATGGGCAGAGCCAACTTGGTGATAAAGTAGTCTGCGCCAACGCCCAACTGAATCTGGGTGTAGTTGTCGTTGTCTTCGTGGTTGTTGTCACCGGTGGTTTCACCATGATGATAGAATGCGAAGATACCGGACAGTTCCAGGTCGGGGAGCATAGCGAAAGTGATGTAGAACTTCTGACCTAGAGTGTTGTCCATAGCGTCGAGCAGGTCAAGACCCAAAGCCAGGTTACCTTCGGCAGATTCGACTTCTTCGTTTTCGAAAGA
Source organism: Fibrobacter sp. (assembly GCA_024398995.1). GTDB lineage: Bacteria > Fibrobacterota > Fibrobacteria > Fibrobacterales > Fibrobacteraceae > Fibrobacter. Next base: position 6,321 of record JAKSIE010000060.1, on the reverse strand, counting down.
GGACTTTTTCTTCTTCTTCTTTTCGACCTTAGCGGGGGCTTCGTCTTCTTCGTATTCGTCATCGTCTTGTGCATAGCTATAAGAGCACATGGCAAATGCAGTGAGGACTGCAAGCAACATTTTTTTCATTTCTTACTCCTTGATGAAAATCTGTGCCCAGAATATAGCTTAAAACCACCCTTTTTGGGTGTAATCTTTTTTTAGGGTTTTAACAACGTAACTTTTTGTTAAAAGTCCATAGCGATTTTTTTGATCAGGAACTTGCGGGTTTCATCGTCCACCTTCTTTGGATCGTAGGTTTTACCTAGCAATCCGGCATATATGTTGAAGGGGGAGGCGGTACCGCCCTGGTCATTGCACTTGACTTTCGTAAGAATAGTTTTACCTTGAATCTGGAGGTCCAGGATGTGCTCATTCAGGTTGATTTCCTGTCCGCGATGGTTCAACATGACCGGAAGGGTCTTGTTTGCAAACATTTCCATAATGCTCTTAGCCTGTTCCGCGGGCAGTTCCTCGGGGGTAAAGCTGTAGATCATTGCCTTGGGGAAGTGCTTGGAAAGCTTGTCCTGCAGGGGCTCGATGTTCACGATTTCCATGCCGCGGGGGAAGGGGGCAGAAAGCTTCTTCATGGTTTCGGGAAGACCTGCCGGGGAAATATCCAGAGGCTTCAGCAGTTCCACGCTGATGATTTCACAATAGGTTTCAAGGCCCAGAGGCAGTGCGCCCATGTTCACAATACGGGGCTTGGGGCTAAAGCCTTCGCTGAACTTGATGGGAATTCCTGCGCACAGGAAGGTGCGTTCGAAGAAGCTCAGCATGTTGTGGTGGGGCAGGAAGCGACTAAGACCAGTCTTCTTGAAGGTGATCTTGTAGCTGAAGCAGTCCTTTTGCTTGGGACGGCGTTCTGCCACCAGCTTCTTGATTTCTTCGGGAGTGCGGCTGGGAGCGGCGTGACGCACCGGGTTGTCTGCCAAGTGGATTTCTGCGCCGAAGCCCGGAATACCGCACTTCTGGCAGTCGCCCCACTTGCAGTTGGGAACGGGGGCGGAGTTGGGATCGAAGGCCTTTTCCCATTCACGGCGCAGGTACTGCTTGGTGGTTCCTGCATGAATAAAGTCCCAGGGGAACACTTCTTCCTTTTCGCGGGTGCGGTACACCCAGCTGGTGTCGTAACCGCATTCTTCCCAAACCTGAAGCCAGGTGTCGTAATTGAATCGGTAGGCGTCGCTTTCGAAGGTGAGACCCTTCTTGTAGGCAGCATAAATGACGGGAGCCAGGCGACGATCGCCGCGGCTGTAGATTGCTTCCAGGTGGCTCATTTCCCAGCCGGCCCAGTTCACCTTTACGTTGGGGTGCTTAAAGAAGCGCTCGCGAACAAAGCGGATGTGCTTCAGGGCGGTTTCCTTGTCCATGAAGGGAGCCCATTGGAGGCCCGTAAAGGACTTGGGAATAAGAATGCCCATGGAAACTGCAATCTGGCATCCTCGCAGGTACTTGCGGCCAATCTTCACCAGGTTTTCAATCAGCTGGCAGAATGCTTCCATGTCCTCCAGGTTTTCGGTAGGAAAACCGATCATGGTGTACAGCTTGATTTTGTTGAATCCGCTACTGAAGGCGTGTTCTGCGGCGTTGTACATATCCTGGTCGCTGATGGTCTTGTTGATCATCTTGCGGATTCGTTCGGAACCAGTTTCAGGAGCGAAGGTGGCGCTACGGCCTCCCTTTAGGGCTGAAATCTTTTGTGCCAGTGTTTCGCCGAAAGCGTTGACTCGGATACTGGGGAGGCTTACGTCTACGGTGTCGAAGAACTGGTCGTCGATAATGGAGTCGGTGAGGCCTTCCACAGGCTTGTAGTCTGCAGTAGAAAGACTGAGCAGGCCCAGTTCGCGTTCGCCGGTATTCTTGATACCCTCTTTTGCAATTTCAAGAACGTCGTCGGGATCCAATTCGCGACAGGGGCGGTACCAGACACCTGCCTGACAGAAACGGCAACCTTGGGCGCAGCCTCGCATGACTTCCACGCTGAAGCGGTTATGGACCAGCTGCATGTTGCCAATGAGATTCTTGGTGGGGTAGTATTTGCGGTCCATGACGGGAATGAACTGGCGGCGCACTCCGTTGGTCTTTTCGTAGGGTCCCTTGGCAGGTTCTGCGGGGACGATGTCGCCGTATTCATTTACGACTGTAGGGCGTAGGCTGGGGACGTAAACGCCGTCCAGCTTAGACAGGTTTTCCAGAATCTGCTTGCGGGAAAGTCCTGCTTTACGGCCTTCGCCAACGCAACGCATAAATTTCGGCATCAGTTCTTCGCCGTCGCCAATCTGGAAGGCGTCAAAAAAGTCGGCTACCGGTTCGGGGTTTGCCATGGCGGGGCCACCGGCTATAACAATGGGGTCTTCTTCTCGACGATCCTTGCTCCAGACGGGTACTCGTGCCAGGTCCAGCACGTAGGGTACGTTGGTAAAGTTCAGTTCCGTCTGCAGGGACATGGCAAGAATTTCAAAATCCTTTACCGGGGTGTAGCTGGCGTAGCTATACAGGGGAATATCGTACTTCTCCATTTCCCTAGCCATGTCTTCCCAGGGCGCAAAGCTTACCTCGCAAAGCAGGTCCGGTTCCTTGTTAACGATGTGGTACAGGATTCGGATGCCGTTATTGCTCATGCCGATTTCGTACTTGTCGGGGAACACGAAGGCCATTCGGCAGAGCATCTTGCTGTGATCTTTGACCACGCTGTTGGCTTCACCGCCCATGTAGCGGGCTGGGGATTCAACGGCAGGGAGCGCTAAGGCAATCTTATCGAGAATAGTCATGGGCTTAAATTTAGAATAATCCGCATAAAGAGCCGAAATAAACATTTTTTTTCAGCCAAATTCCATATAAATAAGTAGATTAACGATATGACGATTTTTTCTTTTATTCTTTGGCTTATTGCTTTTGTCGCTGGTGTTGCCGTCGCTTTCTTTGTTCCCGAGACAACTATTACGCTTAGTGGCAAGTTTTTCTTTATTGGCGCCTGGGGTGTGGTCCTTGGGTTTGTTCTGTATTCTGCCTGCAAAAGAAAGATTGAAAACAAGCAGATTGAATTTGACGAAACCTTGAACGAGCTCAAGGCCTCCAAGATGGAGATTACCTCCAGCAATCCTGTGGTCTCGGAACCCGTTCCCCCCGCAATTTTGCCCGATTTGCCCAAGGGTGCCATGTCCGCCAAGGAAGCCCTGGAAAAGATGGCTCCAGAAATGATCAAGGCCGAGTTCCCCATGGAGGCTTGGAAGGCCTATGCTAAGAGCGTCCTTAAGAACCGTCCTTTCCCCGAAGTTCTCAAGACCATGGAAGCCCTGCTTCCGAAGCTGTTCGCCAATGCTTCCGGGATTCTTTACATGTACGCCGGTTCCCAGACCGACCTTCACAAGATCCTTTCCTTTGGTGACAAGGTCATTAGCGACGATGTAATCCGCCCGGGTGAATGTGCAAGCTTTAACGCAGGCGATATTGTGGTTTCCGACTATTCTAGTCCGGACCTGAAGGGCGGCTGCACTCATCTGCACCATCATCCCAAGGGCATTTCCTTCTGCGCCCCCATCGAAGGTATCGACGAGCATTTCGGTATTTTCTCCCTCCAGACAGATACTCTTCCGGATAATGAATCCAAGGAAGATTGGCTGGTCAAGGTAAATGTCCTTGCAACGACTTTCGGTTTGTACATTGCAAACCAGAATTTGAATATGCGCTTTGAACAGAACAGCATTCGCGACTCCCTGACGGGTCTGTTCAACCGCCGCTATGCCGAGGAATCCTTGACTCGCGAAGTTTTTTCCGCAATCCGTCACAAGAACCCCATCGGCCTCATTATGATTTATCCGGACGCCGCTCAGGAAATCAAGCGTGTCCGCGGCCGTCATGCTGTAGACCAGCTCCTTTGGGAACTTGGACAGCGCTTGCCGGGCTATATCCGCAACGAAGATATTCCTTGCCGCTACGATGGTGACGTGTTCTGCATTATCCTGCCGGGCGCAGATCTTCAAATCACCCGCCAGCGCGCCGAAAAGATCCGTAACGAAATGGCTCAGCTCCAGATTGCCTATGGCGACGGCATCCTGTCCACGACCTTGAGCATGGGCGTTTCCGTAATGCCGGTTCACGCTGTGGATGCCCCGTCCCTCTTCTACGCGGCTCACGCCTCTATGAAGTACGCCATCCGACTTGGCAGCAACCGTGTTGTTCTGGCAGATGCTCTGGTGAATAAGGAATAATCCCTGGCAGATTTTTGAATAAGGCTCCCGTTTGGGGGCCTTTTTTTTGTCTGAAAATAAAAACACCTCGACTTGCGTCGGGGTGTTTTTTTGGGGGTTAGGAGGAGAACAAAGAGTTCTTGATTCTAAAGATATCAATTTTGAGGACCGTTGGACAAGATATTTTTTAAATACCTGAAACAAGTGTTGAGAACTTCTCATTGACCACAACAACAGAAAAAATTGCTAAATTTAATAGCAATATGAAGAAATTTGTTGCTCCTGCAGTATTGTTTGTGCTGGCCGCTGGTTTGGTCGCATATCTTGCTCTTGACTTTTCTGGTTCCAGGTCCTCCTTTAACTCCGAAGCCTATTTGGCAGAAAGAGCCAAGATCGACTCCCTGGAAATTGAACTTTGGAATGCTCAGGGTAATCCTGACGCACAGGTTGTTATCCGTACTGAACTGGCCTCCTCCTGGGAAACTTTGGCAGCCCTGCGCTCCGGTCCCGTCGCCGAGGAAACCGCAGCACCTGAGTCTGGCGAACAGGCTGCTCCTGAAACCGGTCTTCAGTCTTTGTCTTCCGATGTGATTATGTGGATTGTTGGCGGTGCCGCTGCCATCATCTTGTGTATTGTCATTCTGGTCCTGCTCCTGAAACGTCGTCAGGTCATTATCACCCAGAGGATGGAAGCTGTTAAGGCTGCAGAACGTTTCAAGGAACCCAAGGGAGGCTTTGATGACGCCGCTACCTTGGTTGCCCGTCCCCGCCCCCAGAAGCGCTCCATTATCGCCGACGCCGAGGAATATGCCGCCCAGAAGCGCGAAACTATGGCCCACCCGGCTGCTACACCTGCAGAGCCCGACCAGAAGGTTGCCTTCGAAGACGAAAACGGCATTCCCGAAAACAAGATTCTTACAGGTTCTCCCGAAAGCAAGCCTACGCTCCGTCCGACTGCGAAGGAACGTATTACCTCTGCTATGCAGAATCTGTCCGATGTTCTCCGTGCTCCCCGCGGTCTTTCCCGCGAACGCACCATGAGACTCCGTGCTCAGAGCCATAACGTTACCGGCGATCCTAATCTCGCAGGCAGCAGCCCTCTGGAAATCACCCGCTTTGATAGGGAAAATTCCGAGAAAAGCAAGATTCTGCAGCTTTCACGCCGTGGCGTTCCTGCTTCTATTATCGCATCCCGAATGAAGCTTCCCCAGGACAAGGTGGAGACCATCATTCGCGAAAACCAGGACTAAGCGCTAATGCGTTACAGGTTCCGCTGCGAATATCTTGGCAGCGCCTTCTACGGCTGGCAGGCTCAGAACGAGGGTGGCAAGACCAAGTTTGTAACGGTCCAGTCCGCCTTGGAAGAAGCATTTACCATCGCACTTCGCACGCCGATCCGCATTGTAGGTTCGGGCCGTACCGACACAGGCGTTCATGCCCGAGGCCAGTGTGTCCATTTTGATTATGACGGCGAACTAGACGTGGTAAAGACCATCAATTCCATCAACGGCCTTACCAAGCGCCTGGTTCGCATCCGCGACCTGGAACCTTGCGACCCCGAGTTCCACTCCCGTTTCGACGCCACCTGCCGCTACTACCAGTACACGATTTTTACAAGACCTGTGGCCCTGCTGCGTGATTTTGGCTGGGAATGCGGATCCCTTCACCTGGATCTGGATGCCATGGAGAAGGAGGCGGAGTCCTTCCTGGGTCATCACGACTTTATCGATTTTTGCATTCCCCGTAACGACGGCAAGCCCACGGACTGCATCCTGACAGAGTTCCGTTTGGAACGATTGAACGACTGGAGCTGCATGTTCCATATCAAGGGTAACCGCTTTCTGCACCGTCAGGTCCGAGCTATGGTGGGCACATTGTTTGACGTAGGCCGCGGCCGTTTGCCCCTGGGAACCGTCAACCAAATTTTCGAGAAAAAATTTAAGGGAGAGCGCACTTGGGCTCCCCCTCAGGGTCTTGTTCTTGAGAACGTAGAGTATAAAGACTATTAATCAAAAAAGCGCGGTTCAAGCCGCGCCTTTTTTGTATAACTGAAAACTACCGGCTAGGCCGGTAGTTCCGTAAAAGCCTT
>JAKSIE010000006.1 GCA_024398995.1 Fibrobacter sp. | reverse complement strand
GGCTTCGTGCTGCTGGAACTCTTGTCTTCCTTGGCGCTAGAAGAACTGCTTTCAGGAATCTTCTCGAAGTTTGCCTTGTAGGATGCGGCGGCGGTTACCTTGACCTTGCGGGTGGCGGAAGCCTTGACGTCGTCTTCCCAGTTGGAGAACTTGTAGCCCTCGGCGGCGGTAGCAACCAGTTCCACTTCGGTACCATATTCATAGGTGCCGGCACCCTTCACGGAACCCATCTTGGAATCGTTGGCGGCAACAGCAATTTCATACTTGTTGATGGTCCACTTTCCATAAAGTTCCAAATCTTCATTCACTGCAGCGGAGAAGTCGTAAGCGGTTTCTGCATCCTTCTGGAACCAGCCCGCGAAAGTGTAGCCTTCGCGCTTTGCAGGTTCTGCAGGGGCGCCCACAGCCATGCCAGAAGCAACCGTCACAACATCACCCACCTGCACACCCTTATCGTCGAAGAAAGTGACGGCATAAGACGACACGACGGTGAAACTATAAGAAATATTTGAGCCAGTTGTGCTGGATGCATTCTCACCTACATAAAGCCAAGTACCATCATCAACAAAACTTCCATCTAAAAAATAATAAACTTTCTTGGTTCCAAAGTAGCGAAGAGATCTTGCATACATATCATTACATTGATCCAAAATGATTTTTACCCTAAATGCAAAATCGTAAGTTCCTTCAGTTAAAGACAATCCCTCAGTCCCATCACTCCACTTATTTGTACTGTATCTAAATGTTTTTTCCCCTAATCCAAGAAATTGCTTCTCAATGTCAACGCATTTTGAATTAGTCTCTACTGTCACTTCGCCGCCATATTTATATTTGACAGCTATATAAGCGTTCAAATCTTTCATAATGCTGTCAACACGAGCTTCATAGACCACATCTTCCGTATTTGCGGAAACTTCAGGGGTCCAACCTCCATTTAAGAACACATACTCATCATTTTCAGCAGGCAAAGTAACTGTCAAAGGAATTTCTGTTGGAACCGTTCCTTTTTGTAACCAGTTTTCAGAAAGAACAGTTTTTCCATCAGTATCAAGGAATGTCACCTTATACATGTTCAAACGTGTATTTATGAAAGAATTCACATATTTCGATCCTTTAAACTGAACATTGCCAAGTACTTCATTATCGTACACAATTCTCGGATTTTCCGTAAACTTCAAATCCAAACCATCGTCTATTGAGACAACCGTGGTTACCTTATAGAATCCATATTCTCCAAATTTTTCAACAGTTCGCGAGCTTCCGTTTTCAACAATTTCCATCAACGATGTGCTGGTTACGGAAACGCCTTTAGTCGCACTCTCGCAAACTTCTATTGATTGAGCCTCGGGTGTAGAGCATCTCAAGCGAACCGTGTAAATTTCGCCATTAACAATGTCAATATCTTCAGGTTTTGCAAAGGTCGCCTCAACGTTCATGTCATCATAAATCGTTAAAACAAAATCTCTTTCTTCAGATAGGATTACGTCTTTACTTTTCCAACCTGTAAAAACATAACCATCATCAGCTGCAGCCTTTAAAAAAATGCGTTCACCATCACCATATGTTTCTGCTGGCGCAATTATTCTAGCAGACCCACCATCCGTAGATTTAAGGTTCAATAAATGTCTAACAGGAGACTCTACGCTAATTTCTTCGGAAAAGCACTCTCTACGACTAAGTTCATTTCCTGCGCTATTTTTTATAATTGATTTTTCGGGAACATATATCGTACTACAGAAGGACGAAAAAGTCCCCCCCGTAACGCAAGTAACACCATCGTAAGCACTGACATAACCACCATAGTTTATACGGCTATCCTCAAACCGTCCCCCACGAATAACTCCGTTTCCGTTGCCCACTTCCACAGAACCTACCGCATTTTCACCTTTAAAAACACCACCATCAATAATAACTAAAGTATTTTTTGAATTAGCCCTTATTGCATAGCAATACAGCCCACTACCAAAAGTAGGATGATTTTTAGCTTCAATCGTTCCTGATTTCACATAAAGAATTCCATTGGGAGCAACATTAAATACTGCATTGGCATAATAATCCCCCCCAGTAAGAATCAAGTATGTGATGGACCCATTTCCGTAAATTTCAACCTCCGAACCAACCAAAATAAATCCATAAGCCTTTGCTGTTTGCGTAAAAGAAGCTTTTCCCGCAAGGTTCAATTTCTTGGGAGTACGAACCACGATTCCTTGGGGATGATAATTAACGCCATTGACATCGACACTAGCTTCTCCAGGTGAAGGAATCACGTATCCATCTTCGCCATTGACATCACCAAGTTCCACATATTCGATTTCGTTGTTTTCCATAGCGGCCTTGAATTCCGCAAATGTATTGACCTTAATCGGGTCTTTGGCAATACCAGTACCAGTTGTTCCTTCAATTTGTCCTGCAGTATAAGCAAATGCTCCTGTCGAAAATGCAAGAGACCCTACCAGCAGCAAGGCCATTTTTTTGATTAATGAGAGTTTCATTGTTTCTCCTTGTTATTGTTTAAAAACGAAAAAAAGCCGCATGGCATAGGCCACGGGCTTATAAAAAACATTCGAAAGTAAACTTCTAGTTACATAGGGGGGGGGTAATGGACTTGCGGACCTGCTCAACAGAGACGCAGCCAGCAATAGAGACCGGGGCGGCCTCCACAAACTTCAATCCATTACATGCGACTATATTCATTTGGTACAAATATAGTCTCTTGTAAGTTTTTTGTAAAGATTTGAATGCCGCGACTCGTTTAAATATTCCTAGAGATTGCGAACTCATACATCTATAATGCACTAAACGCACCCCAAAGGGTGCGTTTAGTGTTTCAAAGGAGGGTGAGGGATGGGACTACTCCTTCACTTCGTTTCGGTCGTAGCCTTTCAGGTTCGGCTTCACCGAATCCTTAACTGCGCTGAGTTCGCTTCGCTCTCGCGCAGTTAAGCGAACCCTCTTATTCGAGGGTTCGATATTCATCTATGAAAAAAGATGGAACCCACAAGGGGTTCCATCTTTTTTCAAGGAGGGTGAGGGATTCGAACCCTCGGTCCTGTGACAGACTCCGGATTTCGAGACCGGCCCAATCGACCACTCTGGCAACCCTCCGAGTTTGACCCAATTTAGTATAATATTTTCTGATTGTCATCGGTCCTGTGATAGACGACCGATTTTGTGGCCGGCTCATTCGACCACTCTGGCAACCCGACCAGTTTGGCGCGATTTAGTAAAAACAAAAAGGAAGGTCAACAGACCTTCCTCTTCAACAGATTCTTTCATTCAACCTCTCGCGAACGAGGGGGTGGCGCACTTCATTTTAGCTATTGGCCAGGGCTTCTTCCACTTCCTTGCGGAGGGGAATGGAAGGCACGGCGCCGGGGCGGCTTACTGCAATGGCAGAAGCGCGGGCACTCATGCGAAGAGCCTGGACAATGGGCATGCCTTCTGCGAGACCTGCCAGGAAATACCCGGTGAAGGTGTCGCCGGCGGCAGTGGTATCCACAGCCTTCACGGGGAAGATGGGCTGGAACACCTTTTCGACCCCATCGCTATACACTGCACCGTCCTTACCCAGGGTAAGCACAATGCGAGCCTTGGGGAAGCGCTTGCGCATTTCTGCCAGGATTTCGTCGGGATCCGTCTTGCCGGTAACCTGATTGCCTTCTACCTCGTTCAGCAGGAAGATGCTGATCTTGGTCATGTCCACCGCATCCAACTTCTCGTTGAAGGGAGACGGATTCAAGGCAATCTGCATTCCCTTTTCGAAGGCCTTGTCCACAATGTAGGGCAGCATATTCACTTCGTTCTGCAGCAACAGAATGTCGCCTGCGTCAAAGTGGCTAAGCACGCCGTCCACATATTCTTGAGTCAGGCGCTGGTTTGCACCGCCGTACAGCAGAATGCTATTCTGGGCGTTCTTGTCAATCTGAATGATGGTGTGGCCGGTCTGGTCATCCACCTTGGCGATGTACTCGCCGTGAACGCCGTATTCCTTACAGGCATCCAGGAAGGGCTGGCCATCTTCCCCGATCATACCGCCTTGATAAACTTCCACACCAGCCTTGGCCAAAGCCACAGACTGGTTCATGCCCTTGCCGCCAAGATAATGCTTGACAGCGCCGGTAGCTTCCGTTTCGCCAGGAAGGATAATGTGGTCCACGCTATAGACGTGGTCAAGATTCATGGAACCAATGTTTAGAACTTTCATGACGCCGCCTTTACTTGCCTGCATTTTCAGCAGTAACCAAAGTCACCTTAACCGGGATGTTCTTTTCGACGGTCTTGCCATTCACAATTTCAGAAGCAGTCTTCACAGCGGTTTCGCCGATCAATGCCGGCTGCTGAGCGATGGTTGCAGCCATACGGCCAGCCTTGATTGCAGCAATAGCATCGTCGGTAGCGTCGAAGCCAACCACCATTACCTTCTTGCCTGCGCCAGAACTTGCTTCAACAGCACCCAGAGCCATTTCGTCGTTGGCAGCGAATACTGCAGCGATGTTGCCACGAGCCTGAAGCATATTTTCCATGACGCTCATGCCTTCGGCACGATTGAAGTTTGCAGTCTGGGAAGCAGCAACTTTCAGCTTCTTATCAGCGATATTGTGGAAGCCCTTGCCGCGGTCAATGGCGGCAGAAGAGCCGAGAGTACCCTGAAGTTCTGCAGTCACAACGCCTTCGCCAAGCTTATCGACGATGTACTGGGTTGCCATTTCTGCACCGGCAACGTTGTCAGAAGCAATCTGGCAATCAACATCTACACCGTTAATGGCGCGGTCAACAGCAATTACCTTGACGCCCTTGGAAAGAGCAACCTTAACAGCGCTGGTCAATGCGTCAGAGTCAACGGCGTTGACAATCAGAACGCTCACATTCTTGCTCACAAGGTCTTCAATATCACTTGCCTGCTTGGCAACATCATCGCCTGCATCCACAACAGTGAGCTGAAGCTTCATGTCAGCAGCAGCCTTCTTTGCACCTTCAACGAGAGTGACAAAGAACGGATTGTTTAGAGTAGAAATGGAAAGGCCAATGTTTCCAGTAGATTCAACCTTCTTGGAGGTAGTCTTTTCTTCACCGTCAATCACGATGGCGCAAGCAGTAAAGCAGAGAGCCACCAGAGAAGCGAAAAGCAGTTTAATCATTCTTTTCATAATTCAAATCTCCTTATCTCTTACGGTCAGAAAGCACAGCCACCAGAATCACGAGAGCCTTGACCACGCTCTGGTAGTAGGAAGTGACGCCCAAAATGTTCAAACCGTTGTTCAACACGGCAATAATCAAGACACCGGCAATGGTACCTGCGATTCTACCGCGGCCACCGTTCATACTGGTACCACCAAGAGCTACAGCAGCAATGGCGTCCAGTTCGTAGCCGCTACCCATAATGGGCTGAGCAGAATCCACACGGCTAATCATGATCAAGCCAGCCAAAGCGCTGAGGAAACCGGAAACGGCATAGACGCTCATCTTAACGCGGTTGATATTCACACCAGTCAAAGCAGCGCACTTGGCATTAGAACCGGTAGCGTAAAGGCGACGACCGAAAACTGTATGCTTCAGCACAAAGTACATGATGGCGAACACCACCACAAGAATAATAATAGGAATAGGAATCTTGAAATCCGGTGCAAAGGTGAAGATAAAATTACCCTTACCCATGGCCTTGAACAAAAGGCTATCACCAGAGCTTTCAGCCAAGCGAGAAATAGGCTTACCATCGGTAAGAATCATAGCGAGGCCGCGATAAGCTGTCATGGTAATCAAGGTAGCGATGAAGGGCTGCAAACGACCCTTGGTCACCAAGAGACCGCTGATCAAGCCCAAGGCAACGCCCACCAGCAATGCCACAGGAACAGCAACGATGACCGGCACGCCATGGCCAATCATTTCGGCACAGACAATGGCGCTCAAGGCGAAAGTAGAACCTACGGAAAGGTCGATGCCGCCGCTAAGAATCACGCAGGTCATACCGAAGGCAATCAAGCCGTTAAAAGAAGCCTGACGCAGCAAGTTCAAGAAGTTGCCCGGTTGGCGGAATTCAGGGCTGATGGCACTGATAATAACTACCAGAATTGCTAGCGCAATAAACACGCCATATTCTGACAAAAATGCACCAATATTTTTGTTTTCCTTTTTCATTAGAGGGATCCTCCTGTAGCAAGAGTCATAATTTTTTCCTGATCAGCGTCGGCACCGTTGATAATACCGGTCACATGTCCTTCGTGGACCACCATAATGCGGTCGCTCATGCCCAACACTTCGGGCAATTCAGAGGACACCATAATCACGGCGACGCCCTTGGCAGCCATTTCATTAATGACGCTGTAAATTTCCTTTTTAGCACCGATATCTACGCCACGGGTAGGTTCATCCAGAATCAGAATCTTGGGATCGGTGTAGATCCACTTGGCAAGAACCACCTTCTGCTGGTTACCACCGCTAAGATTGTCGCATTCATGGTGAGGGCCGAAGCAGCGGATACGGAATTCCTCGATACCGCGCTTTACAAGGCTTGCCTGCTTTTCTGCCTGTAGCACACCCTTCGTAGAAACCTTTCCCAGGTTACAAAGTTCAATGTTTTCGGCAATACTCTTTTCCAGCAACAGGCCTTCGGTCTTGCGGTCTTCGGTAATAAAACCGATGCCAGCTTCGATGGCCTGACGGGGATTGCGAATGGAAACTTCCTTGCCCTCGATGAAGATCTTGCCCTTTACGAGAGGCAGATTTCCAAAGATGGAATGCATGATTTCGGTACGGCCGGCACCCATAAGGCCAGACACGCCCAGCACTTCACCGGCGCGAACATTAAAGCTTACATCGCGGAACAGCTTTTCGTGGGTAAGGCCTTCTACACGAAGCACCTCGCCGCCGATGGCGTTATTGCGCTTGGGGTAGCGTTCGCCAATTTCTCGGCCGATCATCATCTTCACCACGTCATCCATGGTGATGTCCTTGATGTACTTGGTATCGATATAAGTACCGTCGCGAAGGATGGTAATGCGGTCGCAAAGTTCAAAGATTTCTTCCATGCGGTGGGAGACGTAAACGATGGATACGCCCTTCTTGCGCAGGGAATTGATTACCTCGAAAAGAACCTCGGTTTCGCTCTGGGTAAGGGCTGCCGTAGGTTCGTCCATAATCAGGACCTTGGCATCCACCATCAGGGCCTTACAGATTTCAACCATCTGCTGCTGGCCCACGGACAGGTCACTCATGACGGCGTCTACGGGAATATGAACACCCATGCGGTCCATGATTTCCTGGGCCTTGGCGCGCATGGCCTTCTTGTCACAGACGCCAAAGCGGTTGGTGATTTCCTTACCCATAAAGAGGTTTTCTTCTACGGTAAGGTCGAACAAAACGTTCAGTTCCTGATAAATAAAAACGATACCGGCTTCTTCCGCTTCCTTGGGGCTATGGTAGGTCACCTCCTTACCATCCACAATCACGGTTCCGGAATCTCGGGTATACACGCCCGTGAGGATCTTCATCAGCGTAGACTTGCCTGCGCCATTTTCACCCATCAAGGCGTGGATTTCACCGTCCTTCAGATTGAACGCAGCGTCTTTTAACACCTGGTTCGTTCCAAAGGACTTGTTAATGCCTTTCATTTCAACATGCATAGAGTATTCCTATCCTCCGATCAGGCAAAAATGCAACCGGCCTGCAAAATAATATTGGCATAGGGGGTGGTTTCGCCGGTGCGAATCACAGCCTTGCAAGTCTCTGTGCGGGCCTTCAATTCTGCGTGGGGAACATATTCCACTTCCACGCCCGGCAGCAGCTGCAAAACCTGGCTTTCCACCTGGGGATTCTTGGTCTTGATTTCTTCGGCCAAGACGATTTTTTCCACCTTCATATCCTTCACCACTTCGGTCAAGGTCTGCATAAAGGTGGGTACGCCAAAAGCCAGAGCCAGGTCGATACGCTCTGTTTCGTCGGGAATGGGCAGGCCACAGTCGCCAATGCAAATGCAGTCCGTATGGCCCAAATAACCTAGAACTCTGGAAATTTCACTATTTAGAATGCCGTTTCGTTTCATTGTACTTAACCTTCTTGCCCTCACTTTTTGCGTGTTTTCTTGCCGTTTTCCTTTAATTTTTACGAAAAACGAAAGAAACAACCTTGTTTTCCAAACTATTCTAATATAAGGCAATCTCTGTAAAAAGGTCAGGGGCGATTATTCCATGTTGGAATATATTTTTCGTAACCTTTGATTTCTGCCTTTATATTTCTACCTTTGGGCGCAAATTCGAGTTAGGTGACCTAACGAACTTCAGGTTTATAAGCGCGAGTGCGCTTCGGGGCTTTTCAAGATTCCACGGATTTTTTAGGAATCATTAGATGGTGCGGCATGGGCCGCAGATGAAGTTTACGGGTCCCCTGAAGGTGATTTATGTCCAAGAAATCCTATGACAAGGATGCGGAAGATCGTATCCCTGAAGAAAATATTGATTCCTCCTCCAACATCGCTCGCGAAGCAGACGCCTTTTTGGCAGCCCTTGCTGGCGGCGCCGACGAAGATGAAGCTGACGAAGCTGCATTCCTCGCCCTGAATCCCGATGGCATCGTCGTAGATGATGATGACCAGATCGTGAATGTGGGCAAGCAGGCTGCCGGTTTCACCATCGGACAGAAGGCTGAAATTGTGGACGGCGATGAAATCGTTGATAACGGCGAGATGGATTCTTCGGCTGCGCCTCAGAACGACGAGCAGGCAGAAGACGAGCAATCCACCGAAATTGACGAGGACGACGCTGAAGAAATTTCCGAGAACGGCATGGCCGAATCCGAAGAAGACGTCGAAAACGACGAAGATGTAGACCTTGGCGAAGGTGCCGACGGCGATGCTGCCCTGGTAACTTTCGAAGACCTGGACTTGGCTGAACCGGTTCTTGATGCAATCAAGAAGATGAACTATGTGACCCCCTCCCCCATCCAGGTGAAGGCCATTCCTGTTCTTCTTCAGGGCAACAACCTTCTGGGCACGGCACAGACCGGCACCGGCAAGACCGCAGCATTCTCCCTGCCGCTTTTGTCTCGACTGCAGTTCAACGGTCACGAGACCTCCATGCTGGTTTTGACTCCTACCCGCGAGTTGGCAATTCAGGTGGCAGAAGCCATCCAGCAGTACGCAGAGAACATGCCCAAGGTTCACGTGGTTCCTGTTTACGGTGGCCAGGATATTGCCGTACAGATCCGCGCCCTCAAGCGCCAGGCAAATATCATCGTGGCAACTCCGGGTCGCTTGATTGACCACATCAAGCGCGGCACCATTACCCTCGGCGGCGTCAAGGCAATCGTTCTGGACGAAGCAGACGAAATGCTGGACATGGGTTTCGAAGAAGATGTAGAAACCATCCTGAAGGAAATTCCCTCCGACGCACAGCGCGCCCTCTTCAGCGCCACCATGCCAAAGAAGGTAAAGGCCATCATCGACAAGTACCTGGGCGAATACGACGAAGCCTGCATTGAGAATAAGACTACCACTGTTGAAAACATTCATCAGCGCTACATGTTCATCAAGCAGGAACACAAGATTGAAGCTTTGGCACGCGTCTTGGAAGGTGAAGATTTCGACGGCGTCTTGATTTTCGTTCGCACCAAGCAGAACACCACCGAAGTGGCAGAAAAGTTGGAAAGCCGCGGTTTCAATGTGGCTCCGCTGAACGGAGACTTGGCACAGTCCATGCGTGAACGCACCATCAACCGTTTGAAGATGGGTAAGTTGGATATCGTGGTGGCTACCGACGTGGCAGCCCGCGGTATTGACGTGGACCGCATCTCCCTGGTGGTAAACTACGACATTCCTTTTGACACAGAATCTTACGTACATCGTATTGGACGTACAGGTCGCGCAGGCCGTAGCGGTGACGCCATCCTCTTCATCACACCCCGCGAAAAGCGCATGCTGAAGATCATTGAACGCGCCACCCGTCAGCCCATCGACGAAATGGAACTGCCTACCGCCGAAATCATCAGCAAGAAGCGTGTTGCAGCCTTCAAGCAGAAGGTAAAGAGCGTAGCAAGCTATGGCGAACTGGACAAGTTCAAGACTCTGATTAACGAACTGGTTGCAGAAGGCAACAACCTTACTTGCGGCATAGAAAACGAAGACGGAACCGTCAACCCGCTAACTGCAGAAGACATTGCCGCAGCCGTCATCAAGATGTACCAGAAGAAGCAGCCCTTGTTCCCGGAATTGGCCCCGCTTGACGCTCCTCGCGAAGCACGCCGCGCCAAGGAACGCGCCGCACGTGACGAACGTTCCGGCAAGGAAAAGGGCGGTCGCGACTTCATTGGCGCAGGCACCGCTGGCTTCGACGTAGAAGACCGCAAGCGTTTGAGCAAGGAACGCAAAGAAGGCTTGAACGGCGTTGAAGAAGGCTATCTCCGTTACTACCTGGGCGTGGGCCGCTTCGATCGCGTCACTCCCAAGGATATTGTAGGCGCCATCGCAGGCGAAGCCAACATCAGCAGCAGCAACATTGGACGCATCAAGCTGTTCGACAGGTTCAGCACGGTGGAATTGCCGGAAGCCGTCCCGCAGGATGTGCTGGACATTCTCGCAGGCATTACCATTCGCGGTAACGACGCCAAGTTCCGCCTGATGACCGACGAACCTCCTGAACGTGACGAAGAAGGTTCCCGCGAGGGCCGCAGTTTCCATCGAGAAGGCAGAGGCTTCGGAGGCGATCGCGGATTCGGTGGTCGCGGTGGACGCGGCGGCTTCGGAGGCAATCGCGAAGAACGTCGTGGCGGATTCCGCAAGGACCGTGGAGACCGCGGCTTTGGCGACCGTAGTTTTGGCGACCGCGGAGATCGCGGCGGAAAATTCGGAGGCAAGCGTGAAGAACGCGGCGGTTTCGGAAAGAACCGCGAAGAGCGCCGTCGTGAAAAGTTTGGCGAAAAGCCTTTCCGCAAGGATCACGACGAACGTGACTTTGGCGACAAACCCTTCCGTAGAACCCGTCGCTTTGGCCGCGGTTAATCCAAGCAACCAAAGCGATTAAAAATTGAAATCTGCACAAAAAAAAGCCCTCGTTTTTTCGAGGACTTTTTTCATTTCTTTTCGCAGAAGAACATAACCTCTCCTGCATCAATACTTCCGCTTATTATATTCCGCGCAAAATCAGAAATATATCTTCGCTCATCATCTATATATAAAATCGGGTCAAGGCAAACCTTCCGTGCAACAATTTCGCCAAGAGAGACATATGTATCATGAGTTCTTTGCGACAAAAAACTCCTATACTTTCGCAGCAACTTCTTTACTGTTGTAAGTCCCTCGTACATACATTTCGCATATTCGATTTCACAATCCAGGTCATTCACGCTGAAAGCCAATGCAGATCTAGACAAGAAAGATTCATCGTGCTTGACATTAAGAATACTCCCCTTCTGACATTTTTTCAGCTTATCTAAATCAGCCTTCTCTGATTCGTCTGACAAAAATTCTGACAAGAATTTCATTTCATCGGTAATATTCAACTTTATGCTATCCATAACTGCATAGCCCAAAAGCCGCAAGTGATACTCAACGGTTCTTGGCACTAAACACGCTAGCTGATTACGTCCATGATTCTTGATCACAAGCTCATCACAATGATGAAGTAAATCCCAGACAAATTTTGGAATGGTGCAAGATGCAAGGGATTTTGGCGAAAAGTAAAAGGAAGGATCCCATTCCTTGTCAAAAGTGGCATTGTAACGAACATGACTAGAGACAACACAATCAAACTCAATAAAGTCATTGGAAGAATAAGTTAACAAAGGCCTCAAATTTTCAATGGCAAGGCTATCCAAATCAAGGTTAACAGTAAAATCAGGACGAGGCGAATAGTTTACACCATTTAGGAGCCGTTTCATAACCTTTTGGGCCGCCACCTCATCTTTCTCAATAAAGTACCTTGAGGCCCTTACATGAAAGCGATTTTCTTCCACAGCAATTTCTTCACCAGAAAACACACGGATATACAAATTCTTAAGCGAGTCGGGAATGCGACCTCCCACAAGAGATTCCGTAAAATTGTAGAGAGCCATTTCATCATCAAAAGGCAGAGGCTCCATAAAATGGACTGGCACTGCAGAGGACACTCCCCCATACGCAACATCGGCTTTTAACCTTAAAAAATCATCTTCACGTTTTATCATACAACACCTTTTGGCAATCCATTTTATTATCGTTCTTCTCAAGAATATTGTCAAAAAATTCTTATACTTTGTGCATGACATCCAACATTGTTACATTACTCGTTATAATTGTCTTTTTAGCACTTGTTTTCTTCAAGTTGAAAGCAAAGGGCAAACAAGAACGCAGACAATTCCATAAGGACGGCCGTCGTAAGACATTTAAGGATTTTCAAAAGGAAAAAATCGAAAACGATCCCAATGGAGTTTATGGCGAGGCAATCTTAGCGCAAACAGTCGCAGGCATTTGCGACCTGGACAAGCGCAAGTACATTTTAATGAAAAATCTTTTCATTCCAAGCCACAACGGCGCCACCGAAATTGATTCCTTACTTTTGCACCAGTCTGGCATTTATGTTTTGGAAAGCAAGAACATTTCTGGAGAAATTACCGGTAGCGTAGACGAAGAACGTTGGCACCAGCGTATGAACGCCCGCATCGAGCACACCTTCCACAATCCCATTCAACAAAACGACGGACACATTCGTGCTCTGCAACATTTTTTAAAAGAGAACTACGCCCGTCGTGATTTAAACGTAGACGAAACCCCGATTTTTTCTGTCATTGTTTTCAGCGACCGCTGCGTTCTAAAGCGTATTCCCGCTAAGGGCAAGAACTGGATTATTTGCCACATGTTCCAATTGCAAGAAAAGTTCGCCCCAATAATGAGAGCGAACAAAACTTTCTTTGATACAAAACAGCTTGAAGATTTCTACTGGAAGCTAGAGCCCTGCATGCACCCAAGCGAACGAGTCAAAGCAAGTCACAAGGCTTACGTGCAGAACAAGGCTCGTTCTTAAAACGCCCTGAAATTCAGCCTTAGAATTTCAAATATTCCTTCAAGTCCGGTTTCTTGTTTTCGCTAGGCTGCACCACAGAAATAGAATACTTGGTGTCTGCAAATGCCACACGAACCACATCTACAATTTCTGCTTCCGTCAGTTTAGCCACGGCACGTTCCGTTTCTGCCAAAGACGTAAACCCGCCTAAATGCAAAGTCTGTTCCGCAAGACGCATCACACGTTTTTCGGGGCTGTCAGCCCCCAGATGAATTCCGCCAATGATATTCGCCTTGGTTCGTTCCAGTTCGCCTTTTGCAAAGCCCTTTGTCATAAAGTTCCGAATTTCATCAACGGAAAGCTTCAACGCCGTTTTTAACTGGCGGGGTTCTGTTGCCAAGGATACGCCCCAGTCCATGCAATCCTTGTACACATCGGCAGTAGAATATACCGAGTAAGCAAGGCCTCGTTCCTCGCGAATCTTCTGGAACAAACGGCTGGACATTCCTGCGCCAAGGGCAACATTGAAAATGGAAAGAGCAAGGCGATTTTTTTCTTCGAGCATAGCTTTGTCGAAGCTTACGCCCCAGAACAAATTTGCCTGCTGGGTGTCTTGCTTACCAACAATCTTTATGCCAGAATTCGGTTTGTACAAATCCTCCGGTTCAATTTTCCCGGACTTCTTGCGACTAAACTTTTTAGAGCAAAGTTCTACCAAAGCATCGTGATCCACTTTTCCTGCGGCGCAAACATAAATGGGCATATCGCAAAGAACCTGACGTTCGTATTCCCACATCTGTTCATTGGTCAAAGCCTTAACTTCTTTTACCGTTCCCGTAATGGAATGGGCTATGCCACAGCCTTTAAAATGAACCGCATTGAAAACGTCACCGCACACTTCTTCGGGAATGTCATCGTAGCTACGGATTTCTTCGATAATGACCTTGCGTTCCTTTTCCATTTCGGCTTTATCAAAACGCGGATTCATCAGCATGTCTGCGATCACATCAATGGCAAGGCCAACGTCGTCCTTGACAACGGTGGCGTAGAAACCTGTTTCCTGGCGGGTAGTATAAGCTTCCAGATTTCCACCACGATCTTCGACAGAGCACGCAATCTGAAATGCGGTCCTATTCTCCGTTCCCTTGAAAACCAAATGCTCATAAAAATGGCTTAAGCCGAATTCTCCAACCTTTTCATGGCGGGAACCCCTAGGCAGCCAGGCGCCCAAAGCCACGGAATAAGCGTGAGGCATATAGTCCGTTTGCACAACCACGCCATTGGGGAGAACTGTTTTTCGATAAAGTTGCTTCATACAAGTACAAAAATAGTATTAGTTCAGCATATTATGCGATATTTCGCACATAACGAAGTTTTTTCATCAAACAACTTGTTGAAATATTTTGACAGTATCTATATTAAAGTTTATGAATTCGACACTAATGTGCATCTATGTGGTAAACATCTTCGGCGCAGTATTGCTGGCCGTAGTGGCCGCAGGCAATATCTGGAGGTTGCAACGAAGGAATATCGAAAACACCTCCCTTATGATAATGCTCATTCTCGGATTTATAAACTGCATTGTGGACCCTCTGGTTTTCTCCGCAGAAAAGCAAAGTGGTCAGCTCGCCTACCTTTTTAATCTTTACGGCAATGGATGGCAATACGCCTCCAACATGGCTTGTTCTTTCCTGTGGTTTATCTTTTTGACCCAGCATATTTGTGGGGGCGTTTCCAAGATTCATCGTGGAATTTTGAAGACCGCTGCGACAATCGGTCTTTTGGGAGTCGTTGTCAACTTCTTCGTTCCATTTATCTATTCCATCGACGAAAACAACGCCTACCAGAGACTTTGGGGTTATTGGATGTACACCGTCATTGACTATGGTGTAACATTAGACAGCCTTGTAATCTACTTCTGGAGACGCATACGAAATCGCTTGCTGACCTTCTTCCCTGTCTGGGTTTATTTCTTCCCGCTGATGATAGGCACTTTCGCCCAGACCGCATTCTATGGTATCTCCACAATTTCTGCAGGCCTTGCAGTCTCCATTGCAGGTATTTTCTCTAGTTTGCAAAACGAGCTGATTTTCCGAGACCGTCTTACTGGGCTCTACAACCGCGTATATTTAGATTACTACCTCAGGGCTTTCGCCAGAAGGCACCGTGGAGCCGTTATGACAGGTCTCATGCTGGATTTGAATTCCTTCAAGAAGATCAACGACAACTTCGGACATTCCGTTGGCGACCGAGCCTTGACCAACATGGCGGACATTCTCCAAAAGTCCGTCCGCAGTTTAGGGGTAGCCATCCGCTACGCCGGTGACGAATTCATCGTGCTTTTGAACACGCAGGATTCTGTAGTCGTAGACCGTTACATCCAGCTGGTTTACAGCAGCCTCACCAGGTTCAACAGATCCTCCAAGGAACCTTATCAACTTTCCACTTCGATTGGTAAGGGAACCCTTGATCCAAAGAACAAAAATCTCGACGAGTTCATCAATACTATCGACCACGAGATGTACGAGAACAAGAAAGCCTACTATGCCGCAAACGTCGAAAACGACCGTCGTCATCGATAATCTGTTATTTCAATGTCGCTAGCAGAGAATCCAGTCTTTGCGAGAAATGTTTCGCACCCATTGGTGCTAGATGGTCAACATCCTGAGCCATTTTATCGCCCAGATAGTCATGATCTCCCATTTTATTTTCATCCATCAAAATGAAATGAGGGTAAACCGTACTAAGATTCGAAATCTGAGCAATCAATTCCACCGCCTGACTACGACGAAGGCCGTATCGTCCAAGTGCACCAGTATTCCTATAATAGGGAGACTGCGGGAAGATTACGCCTATCAGAGTGACTCCATCTTCCTCTGTCATCTTCAACAAATCCAAGAACAGACCATACGTGACGTCAAATAGTTCCCCAAAGACATCAAGCCAATTGCTATCCGTAAAGACCTCGGGATTTTCGGAGCCCCAACCAGTCACTTCGGCAAAAACAGAATTTTTGTTATCACCAAACATCTTCTTGTAAGCGGGGAGTTCAACGCCATCAACTGTAGCTTCTGCGATTAACGAACAATCAGCGTCTCTCCACGCATTATGATTTAAATCATAGACATATCCGGGATAATTCAGATAATCAGAATAAAAGAAAGCATCCTGAACACCTCTATACCAAAAATCAATATCCAGAGAAATCACCAAGTATTTCAGGTTCTTGACGTTTCCCCTTAGATAAAGTTTATAGAACAAGTAGATATCGTTAAATACGCTCGGCAAATACGCCAGGTTCAGCGGATTTTTCACAGTCGTTAAGACTGATGGATCAAAGCCATTCGATGTTCTAGATGAACCAATTCCAATAAGTTCTGTGCTGTCCCTATATTTCCAGAAAGTTTCCATGCGGTAGCGCAAAGCATAAGCTTGATGCGACGCCCCATCGATATAATAAACACCTGCGCTATCATAATTTATCTGTACATTTTCTTTATCGGACAATCCGCTACGCACCCACATGGACGGATGCCAAAGTTCCTCGCCTTCAAGCAAGTCTGTTATGCGGCCGTCATTCACATCCACAAGTACAATTTTCGTATGCGCACCATTCTTATTCGAAAGTGTTGCAACAACAAAATCATTCTGACGGCGGGATTTACTTACAACATAACCAGACACCCATTCCGTATGGTCAAATGTGTATTCCGAAGGTGCTTCCACGGATTTAATCAAACGTCCCGTGCTGTCCGCAATAAAAAGATACTGATGAGGCGAATATTTCTCATTCACATATGTTCGCCCAGTTTTCGAAGAAAAGTCAAGGAACAGAACACGGTTTGTACCATCCTTTGACAAGGAAACATTGCACGCCTGCTCGCCGTTATAGTAAATAGAATCACCCTCGTTGACCCTAGCCCTCAAACGACGAGAACCCGAAACCGCAAAGGAATCGTCAGAGGAAATCCCTCCATGATACGCCCCATCAAACAATTTAACAGGAGTTCCAAACTGTCCGTTGGAAAAAGAAACCTGCCACGTACTTTCTGATTTAAAGGAGACGCTGTCGGAATTATCAGCGGCGCTAGACACATAAACAATAACTGTATCGCCATTTTCAAGCACGCGCCAACGCGGAATCACAGCGTTTTCGACATCCAAGCGAACAAGGTTACTTCCGGCAGAATCCAAATCACGAACATACACCGACGAAGGCCCGGAGATGCCTTCAAGTCCAGTACAGAACGCAACCTTATTCCCGTCGGGAGAAATTTCAGGATGATATACGTCAATGGAATCAACAATTTCCACAACAGAAAGTGTTGACATAGAAAAATCTACAAAGGCGACATTACCCGTAGCGTCATTTCGGAAAGCAACCTTCGCCTTTGGCGAAGAAGTCATAGCGTGTATGGTCGAAGAACTTGCAAGAGGCACAATCGGAGAAGATTCAAAAGAACCGTTGGCATTCATCCAGCGAGCATCATTGATAGCACCAAATGCTAGGCGAAAGCCCACATAATTGCCTTTTGTAGAGGAAGTCACTGTATAAACATCGCCACGGCCGTGCAACGATACACCAGCAGAATCAGCATTAAAGTATCCGCCCTTCAAAACACGTTTGCCAAACACACCACCATCAGACGACCCAACAAAGTTGTCTACGGTCGTATCGCCAAAGCGGCCAAACCAGTCATTTACCCATTCCTTTACATTACCCAAAATATCACAAACGCCGTCCAGGGTTTCAAAGGAACACACCGAATGAGCAGCACCGTTGGAATTCCAGCCAAGCCATTCCTTTTGCACATCCCAGTTATTTTGGGCGACAAAAATCCATTCTGCTTCTGTGGGTAAGCGATACCCTAATCTTTCCGGATGAAACGCAAAGCCTTCTAAATTGACACAATTTTTTTCGTTGTCAAAAAGTGCGGTTTTGTAAGTATAGACAGTGTCTCGGCCTTCACGCTTGCTAAGTGCATTTGCATACAAGACTGCATCATAGTACGTCAATTGAGTCGCGGGCATGTCAGCAAGGGAACATTCTACTCGCAACTCGCTCGCATTCTTCATGAGCGAATTGAACTCCTTGCAAGTAACCTCGTGTTTGCCGATATAATAGTCGTAGTCAAAAACGACGTTCATCTGAGGGCGTTCATCTGCAGAGGCAAGAGTATCGTTTGTACCCATGGCAACGGTCTTACCAGATGCAAGCACCTCGACAAAATTATCGATCAAAGCTTTTTCTCTTTCTGCATCAGTCATCGCTGCTGCAGAAGAATCCCCACCCCAGCAACCCGCCAATAGAGCAAAAGAACAAAAAAGAAGAAGCAGTTTATTCATATTAATCTTTTAAAAAATGCTTCACCTGGAAAAGGTGAAGCAAATTTCTCGCGTGCGATGAAGCTATACGCTAATTTAGGCTTGCGTCTAAATTATGCAGCCTTCACAGCGTCCACGACCTTGGCAAATGCTGCAGGATCTGCAACAGCCATATCAGCGAGAACCTTACGGTTCATCTTGATGTTAGCCTTGGAGAGCTTGTAAATGAACTGGCTATAGCTGATGCCGTATTCACGAACTGCAGCGTTCAGACGAGTGATCCACAGAGAGCGGAAGTCACCCTTCTTGTCGCGGCGGTGTGCGTAGGCATACTGGCCTGCGTGGGAAACAGCGTCGATGGCCAAGCGGATGTTGGACTTACGACGGCCGTAGAAACCCTTAGCGGCCTTGAGGATATTTTTGCGGCGTTCGCGGGAAGGAACTCTAGTTTTTGCGCGTGGCATTCTTACACTCCTTATGCTACAACAAGCAGACGCTTGACGTGGTACAAATCACACTTCTTGATAAGAGCACCCTTACGGAGGTTGCGCTTACGCTTGGTGTTCATCTTGGCTTGAATGTGGCGCATACCAGCACGCTTGAACTTGACGTGGCCGGAGCCGGTCAAGCGGAAGCGCTTCTTGGAACCGCTATGTGTTTTCATCTTAGGCATTTTTACCTCTTTAGGTTATTAAGTTGAAGCCTCACCTGCTGCCTCTGGCTCGGTTACGGGCTTTGGTGCATCCTGCTGAGAAGCCTGAGGCTTCTTGGCGGTACCTGCACCACGTTTCGGACTGTAGATAGAAAGCATTGTGTTGCCTTCGACTCTGGAGTCCATTTCAAGGTCGCCGAAGGCGGCCAAGTCTTCTTTTGCACGTTCCATGAGGCGCTTGCCATAGTCCATATGGGCCATTTCGCGACCGCGGAACTGCATAATAAGCTTTACTTTCATTCCATCCTGAAGGAACTCGCCGGCCTGCTTGATTCGGTACAGGTAGTCGTTTTCAGCAGTCTTCGGGTGCATCTTGATTTCCTTGAGCTTCACCACGTGCTGCTTGGCCTTGGCGGCCTTAGCCTTCTTGACCTGTTCGAACTTGTACTTGCCGTAGTTGATGATCTTACATACGGGAGGCTTGGCATTAGGAGATACTTCCACCAGGTCCAGTCCGGCGTCCTTAGCCATCTGGAGAGCCTTGTGGGTCTCGATAATGATGGCTTCGCCCTCATCCTTCACAAGACGGATGGGAGAGATGCGAATATCTTCGTTGATGCGAGTGCCGTCGCTCTGACGGTTGGGCATTTGACGGCCGCGGGGAGGTTGTAAGGCCAAGTGTTATTCCTCAGGATAAATTGTTAATTGTTGACCAAAGATAGCAAGTTTTTAATAAAAGTCCAATATCTTTTCAAAGAACCCCTTTAAAAAGAGGCATTTTTTTGTATAATTGGTCACGATTGCGGCGGTAGCTCAATGGTAGAGCCTTAGCCTTCCAAGCTAATGGTTGCCGGTTCGATCCCGGTCCGCCGCTCTGGATAAAAAAGGTCCCTCATTCGAGGGGCCTTTTTTAACACCCTCCCCTAGCCCCTCCTCAAAGGAGGGGAACTTATCGCAGGCTTCCCCAAACCCCTTCCTAAAAGGAATTTTTAGAACAAACTAGGACTCCAGGACGGGCTTTTTTAACAGATTATTTATGCCTTTATAATTATGGGGGCATTTTCTACATTTGCTCTTGTGAAAATTCTGCCCTACGGAGGCACTTATGCTTTTTGAACAGGCCATCGCCAATTGCATCCCAAACTACACTCGCGAATCCGATTCCGCCCACGGCGAATCCCTCGCTATGCTGGACTACAAGGATGAGTTGAAGATCAAGAATCAGGCCATCCAGGAATTTTGGGAAGTAAACCGTCTGGCTGGCAATCCCAAGCCCATTATTGCAAGTCCCATGCCCCGTGGATACCGCACCACCAGCAAGCGCCGCGTGGCTATGGTTCCGGGCAACTTGCAGTTCGACCGTCAAGATTCCATGCTGGAGCCGGAAGAACACAACAAGATTTACAACCTGCTTTTTGAAAAGCTGATTACCCCGGCATACAAGCCGCTGGCATACGCCTTGAACTGGATTATTATCCGCGGCACCTACAAATACCGCGTGGTAATTTTCAACATCAAGAAAATTGATGCCACCATCGTCCGCAAGCTGAAGCAAATTTCCGAAGTTCTCCAACAGAGCCCGTATCACGTGACTGCAGCCCACACCTACGTAGACACCACGGAATCCGACTACTATCTGGAAGCCAAGCGCCCCACAGAAGGTCTGAACTTCAAGCAGCTTTACGGCCCCCGCGAAATGACTTTGGACTTGGGTCACTTTCGTCTCAAGTATCCGGTTACTGGATTCAGCCAGATCAACGAAAGCCAAATTCACAACCTGATCAAGGCTGCCGGCCGCATGCTTGGACTGACTAAGGAGGACAAGTTCTTGGATCTTTACTGCGGCTACGGTCTGTTCAGTTTTGCCTTAGGCGAAGCCGCCAAGTCTGTGCTGGGTGTGGAATGGGAGGGCCCTTCCATCGAAAGCGCAAAGGCCAGCGCCAAGTTCCTCAAGAAGAACTACCGTTTTGTTGCAGGCAAAATCGACGAGGACTTTGTACAAATGAGACTGCCCCGTCCGGTTCCAGGCGAGCCCGAAAAGATTTTGCTGGACCCGCCCCGCAAGGGCTGCGAACCAGGAGTTATCAAGGGTCTCGTGATGCGTAAGCCGGTCCGTGTCTGCCACGTCTTCTGCGGCACCGACGAAATTCCCGCAGCCCTCAAGGAATGGGAACGTTACGGCTACCGTGTTCGTGAAGTGCAACCCCTGGATTTGTTCCCTGGTACTCCGCACTTGGAAACCATCGTGACCTTGGAAAAGAAGTAACGACATTGACTATCGTATGAAGATAATCATTTGTATCGCAGTCTTTTTCATCTTCATTGTCACCTGGTTTGCCATTCCCTATTCTCCGCTGAAGGGCGATTTTTCCACCGACAACAAAACGCTAAAAGAAAAGTCCATTTTATACAAGGATAACGAAGTTTTCAAGGAAACCGATTTCGAAGCCATGCCTTCTGCAATCCAGAAGTACATCGCAAACGCAGGCTACATCGGCACCAAGAAAATGAATTCCTTGCACATGGAGTACCTTGATGTAGATTTCAAGCAGGGCAAAAACGGTCCAAGTTTGAAGATTGATTACATTCAGAACAACTACGTCAAAGAGCCCGCAAGAATGGCCTTGATTTTAAGCAGTATGTTTGGCATTCCGTTCCAAGGATACGATTATTATAGCGACGGCGTTGGAGGAATGAAAGGCGTAATCGCAAAACTCTTGACACTCTTTGATCAGAAAGGTCTCGAGATGGACGTAGCTTGCCTAGCAACTTTCCTTGCAGAAAGTATGTTCTTCCCTAGCGTTTTGTTGCAAGATTACATAAGCCTAGAAGAAATCAACGATCATCAGGTCAAAGCCACCATCACGTTCCGCGAGCAAAAAGCATCCGGCATTTTCACATTCAACGAAAAGTACGAAATGACTTCCTTCACTACAAAGGACCGCGCCGTAGTCAACACCGACGGAACAACAGAAAACGTTCCTTGGACCGCGGCATGCGACAGGTATGTAACAGGGGCTGACGGCATCAAACGTCCCACCACATTCAAAGCGATTTGGAATTACTCCGATGGAGATTTCATCTACTTTGATGGACAAATCTCAAGGATTGATTACGAATAAGTTTTTCCCAAAGGGAAGTGTATTTTCTAAATTTTAAAATATGAATGAGAGTGTAGAAAAGCCAGCCCTTTGGACCCGAAATTTTGTAACCTGCGCGGCTGCAAATTTTTTGTTGTTCTTTAGCTTCTACCAGTTACTGCCAGTTCTGCCGCTGTACATTTTTGAAAAGTTCCAAACCGACAATTCTACTGCCGGCATTATCATCTCGCTGTACACTATCGGCGCTTTGTGCTGCAGACCCTTCGCCGGATTCCTGGTAGACAGTCTTAGTCGCAAGCCCCTATACTTTTGGACTTTCTTTGCCTTTACCCTTTGCTTTGTAGGGTACTGGACTATTGGACTTTTGCCTTTAATGGCCGTAGTCCGTTTTATGCACGGCGTGTTCTTTGGAGTTTCTACTACGGCAAGTAACACCGTCGCTATCGACACTTTGCCCTCCAGCCGTCGCGGTGAAGGCATCGGCTATTTTGGCATTAGCGTGAACTTGGCTTTTGCAACGGGACCTATGACCGGCATGTTCTTGTACGAGGGTCTTGGAGCCAACGTGGTGTTCGCCATTTCCGTAGCGCTTTGCATTATCGGTTTGATTCTGGTGAAAACTTTGCAGGTAAAGCCTAAAGAGAAAAAGCCTCACGCCCCCCTTTCTTTGGACAGATTCTTTTTGACTAAGGCCATTCCCCAATTCATCAATTTCATTTTTGTGGGTTTCGCCTACGGTCCTGTGACCAACTACATTTCTCTTTATGCAAAAGAATTGGGCATTGGTGGAAGCGGCTGGTTTTACGCATTGATTGCCGCAGGTCTCATTCTGAATCGAGTACTCACAGGCCGCCTCATTGACCGAGGCTGGCTCACCCGCCTAATCGGAATTGGCATGACTTTGATTGTCGTAGCCTACACCATTCTCGCCTTCTGCAATAGCGCCATAGTATTCTTTGTTTCAGCGTTCCTCATTGGAACAAGCCTCGGTCTTATTTTTCCAGGGTACCAGACCATGTGCGTCAACCTGGCCCGTCACGACCAGCGCGGAACGGCCAACAGCACCTATCTCAGCGGATGGGACATCGGTATCGGCGCAGGAATTTTGGTGGGCGGATCCATGGCAGAACATTTTGGTATGTACCAGCAGGTGTTTGTCGCTTGCGCCATAGCTCTAGCCCTTGCCGACATTATGTTCTGGACATACACCTCCAAGCATTATCTAAAAAACAAGTTGGAAGGAGTCTAAGATGAAACCCTGGAAACTTCTTGACAGTTCATTTTTAGTGGATGCACCCTGGCTGAAAGTGGCCAAGGAAAAGTGCGAACTGCCCAACGGAAAAGTCATTGATGATTTTTACACCTTGTGGCAACCGGACTGGGTTTTGATCCTTGCACGAACCGCAGAAGGCAATTGGGTTATGACAGAGCAATACCGTCATGGTACCGGCAAAATCGCCCTGGAATTTCCCGCGGGAATTATTGACAAGAATGAAACTCCAGAAGAAGCTGCGATCCGCGAACTCCAGGAAGAATGCGGGTATTCAATGAACAATGAACAATTAACAATGAATAATTGTTCACTGGAAAAGAACGTCGTTTATCTTGGGGCCTACCCCGTCAATCCGGATCGTCACCGTGGCAAATTCCATGTGGTGTTTATTGATGGCGTTGTTCGTTCAGGCTCCACCAATTTTGACGACACCGAAGAGATTGAATCTAAGGAAATGTCCGACGAAGAACTGCAGGCAAAAATGCTGAACGGCGAATTCAGCCACCCTCTGCAAATGGCGGGCTACTTCAAATGGAAACTCGCGCACTAAAGCTTCCTATTCTTGTGCTAGGGCTAAACGGCGTTCCTGGTTACGCCTTGTTCCGCCATTTCAACAAGTTGTTTGGCGGAACCGACGAAAGCGACGGTACCAGCGGGACCATTCATCCGGCCCCACGCCATCCTGATGCACAGCCACCACTCATTGGAATCCGCCCTATTAAACATCCCTGCGTTTTTGGACAGGACGTTGTTGCCATCGACGCGGAAGATACCGCAGGACTCACGGCACTTTTCAAGAAGTACAAATTCAAGACAGTCATTGACGCCAGCGGAAACTGCGCGCTGAAAGCCTGCGAATGCGACACACCCAGAAGCCGCCTATTGAATTGCGAGCAGGGCGTTGACGCAGCCCAGCTAGCAGCAGACTACAACTGCATATTCATACGAATTTCTACGGACATGGTGTGGAGCGGCAGCGAAGAAACAGCCCACCTTCGCCCCTACAAGGATGATACGGTCAAGGACCCTATTCACAATTACGGCAAGCACCAGCTGGAAGCGGAAATGGAAATTCAGCGAATCAAGCCCGACGCTGTTATGCTTCGCGTGCCCCTGCCCATGGATTACGCTCCCGGTGGATGCGCAGGCGCTATCGACTGGATCAGTTACCGTTTTAGACCGGGCCGCCCCGCCACCCTTTACACCGACGAATATCGCAGGCCCATTTATGGTGGCGACATGTGCCGTGTGGTCCAATTTATTCTGGAACACGACTTCCCCGCAGGCATCTACAACTGCGGCGGCCCTCGTCGCGTCACCCTTTATAACGCAGGCCAGCTGGTCAACGCCATCGGTGGCTACCCCGCAGAACTACTCCACGGTTGCCCGCGAATCGAAGCGGGTCCCATGCCGCCCCGTGTGGGCGACTTGGACATTGACAGTAGTAAGCTTTATAGTTTATTGCCTCCGGGATTTATTCGTCCCTGGCCATTTGACGACGCCATCATCCCCACAGATAGGGACTGGCACAGGACCTTTGGTCGCAACGAAACCGACAAACACAAAGTCGGCAGCGAAGAAGCCATCTACAGGCTTCTCGTATTAGGCGAATCTTACGAGTAGAATTTAACCGCGATGGAAAGTAAAGGATTTTCCTGCAATCTTTTTGCTTTCGTAAGTGCAGGCATCGGCCTGTTCGTACAAGGTTTCAAATAGCACATCCTTGCGCGCAAAGGCAGCACCTAAGCTAATTGAAATTCTGTAATCTTCATGCCCCACAATTCTTGTTTCATCCAAAGTGGTGAAAAAACGCTGAATAATCTTCGCTCCGATTTCTTCAGTGACAACACCAGAGGCGAACACAACGAACTCGTCACCCCCCAGACGCATTAGCACATCCCGATCACGGAAAGCTTTACGCAGGGCTTTTGCTGTAGCGACAATCACTTCATCGCCGGTCTGATGGCCAAAATTATCATTCACACTTTTGAACTTATCTACATCAAAAAGGCAGAACATTCCTTCGCCATTTTCGTGCAGCATTTCCTTTATCTTGGCGGAACCCGCCTGGCGATTGTACAGCCCAGTCATAGCGTCTGTTTCTGCCATGGTGGTCAGTTTAGCTTCGCGATTTTTCTGCTCGTTAATATTTTCCACTACAAAGATAACACGGTGCAGTTCTTCTTCTTCCGTTTCACGTACTGCAATAAAACGTGCACGGCACCAACCGAAATTCACACCCTTAAATTCGTGGGTAATGGTTCTCTTATTCTTTAGACGATCACGCAAAGTTGACACATCTACAAATTTTAGAACATCATCTAGATAATCAGGAGCCGTGGTCGCAGACATAGCATTGACTAAATTTTTCTTAAAGCCAATATGTTCATCACGTACAGATTCCTGGATATATTCATTCGTTCGCACAAGTGAAAAACTATCCGTATCCAAATCTGCCTGAGCCATGGAAACGTAAATATCCGCCATGGCCTTCCACTGCTGAAGTTGCATCACTCGATCTTTACTATTCGCCAGTTTCACCCTGTACTCAAAAACAAACCTTTCAAGCAAGGCCTTTTTAATATAGGATCCAAGCACAACGCCCAACATCGAAAAAAGGCCCAAATTGACAAATTCCTGTTTACGAATTGAGGCAGGCTTAAGATCTGTAACAAGATAAAGAACAATGAAAACGAGCGCCGTAATAACAGTCAATAAGTTCACTCGGACGGGTCGTTCTGCAAAAAGTTGAGGCACAGCCAAAAACAAGGCAAACAAGGTTATCGTCAACTGGTTAGGCGAACTAACAAACGTCAGGTACATTCCCGTCGAATAAAGAGACGCTTCAAACGCAAACAACAAAACCGGTAAAAGTTTTATGTGTCTAGGAACTATGTACTTGTTCAAAAAGAAAATCAGACCAGCCAAAAGGACTCCGATGAAATAGCCCATGGTCTTCTGGGTGATTCCATTGATATCGGTAGACATGCCCGCAAACGTAGCCGCGCCAAACGCAAAAGTCGCGATAATAGAAAATGATCGTAAAGCAATATGGTTACGTCTATCTACAGCGCCCTGTACCAACAGAACGTCCTGTAGATCAACCGATGCATTAACAAAAAAATTCTTAACCTTTGACATCGTCTATAAAATAATAAAGAAAATCAGCAAGTCAAGACATTCCATTTTTTTACAAGGCCGCGGTGCAGCTCTTTATCGCCATATTTATCGAATGAACCCGCCTTTAATTCCTCTGCGGTATAGCCACTGAATACATCTTGCAAAGTCACTGTGCGAGACGTTTCGTTATAGGAAAAATTTATGCGGAAGGTTCTATATGCCAAAACACCTGTTTTGGAAGATTCATCTAAAACCAATCTCCGGCGCGTCCCATCAAAAGTTCCTCCGCTAAAACCGCCTCGGCTCAACTGCACCTGCGCAAAGCTCAGCAGGTCAAATTCTGAATTTTCACGGATCCAACAATTTTGCTCGGCAAATTGATCGGACTGCATCACAGTCCAGATTTCCCCATCCTGTTCTTCAACCCACCCAGCCTTTGCTTCGGGGAAAGAATCAGCCATGGGAATGTAAGGCTTTATGTCAATGATAGGCGACTCGTTCAGCAAATCCGCTTCATCCACAAAAAGAATCAAGCCTTCAATTTTTAGAAGACGAACACAGCTTAATCCAATGGGGTTTGGACGATAGGGGGAACGACTTGCAAAGGTTCCCACGCGGTCTTTTCCTTTTGGAGGAACAGGGGGACGTGTGGTTGGGCGCCATCCTTCGTTTTCATGAAATTGGAAAAGAACCCAAATGCGTTCAAAGCCATCAAGGTCGCGAAGCGCCGTTTCGAAATTGCAACCCGAATTCAGAACGATTCTCCCTGGATGACCAGCAAACAAACGACCCTGTCGAGGGGCATCATACTTGTATACAGCGTCGCCAAAAAATGTTCCAATGGGATTTATTTCCATGCGATAAAATTTAGATTTTCTATTTTTCGCAGGTCCTTATTCCACTGGAGTTTTCCAATGAAACATTCGACTTTTGCGATTAAAACAGTTTTTGCAGCGATTTTGGCTTCCGCCATATTTTTATTTAGCGCTTGCAATTCAGAAAAAACAAACATTCGTTTTGGTTCCGGCAACAAAGGCGGCCTTTACGATCAGTTTGCCGCAACATTTACCGCCAAGTTTAACAGCGAACATCAAGACCTGCAGATTTTTGCAAAGAATACTGCCGGATCCGCAGCCAACATCCGTCTTATAGAAGAGGGATTCATTGACCTAGGCATTGTCCAAGCAGACATTCTGCAAGACTACCTTATGCATAGCCGTTTGGTTTCCGCAATTTCGGCAGTGGCAGGGCTTTATACAGAATCTATTCAAATCGTAGTTTCCGCAGATTCAGACATCCAGAGTGTGGCTGATCTTACGGGCAAGAAAGTTTCCGTCGGCGAAGGGGAATCCGGCGTGCTGCGCAATGCGGAAATCATCCTGGAAGCCTACGGAATTGCCCTCGAAAAGATTGACGCCAAGCATCTCAGTTTCAAGAATGCGGCGAGCGCCCTCAAGGCCGGAGAAATTGATGCTTTCTTCTGCACCGCTGGTATCCCCACGCCCTCCATCAGTGAACTGGCAGCAAGCAAGAGCATCCGCATTTTGTCCCTGGGACAGTCTGACATCACCCGCATAATGAACCTCCATCCGGAACTTACCGCAAGCGAAATTCCCGCAGGCACCTACCCGGGTCAGGATTCAACCATCCAGACTTTGGGAGCAAAGGCGGTCCTTGTGGCAAGCCAACTTCTAGACAGTGCCTCCGTCGCAAAGATTACTGCAGAAGTATTTGCGGTTGGCACCCAGCAGACCGCAGGCATACCCGCAGGTTTCCATCCAGGTGCAGCCGCCTTCTACAAGACAAATAACCTGAGCGTAAACATTGCCGCCCCTCTGCCGGGTCGCGGTCCCATTCCCTCTACAGGCGACTAAGGAGACATGATGTACAAGCTTTCTTTAGACATGTACCAGACCCTGGCCTTGGCCGTTGTGGTTCTTGTTTTCGGCGCAAACCTCAAGAAGCAAGTCAAGGTTCTGGAAAAATTCTGCATTCCCTCCCCTGTGGTGGGCGGCATCGTTTTCGCATGCCTTTCCTGCATTCTTTACAAGCTGAACATTCTTGAATTTTCCTTTGACGAGACCTTGAAATCCATCTGTATGATGGTGTTCTTCACCTCTGTGGGATTCAACGCTAACCTGAAAATTCTAAAGAGCGGCGGTATCAATCTGATCCTATTGTTAATCTGTGTCTGTGTACTGATTGTCTGCCAGAACGGTCTTGCGGTTGCATTGGCAAATGCACTCCACGTAAGCCCCTTGGTGGGTCTTTCCGCTGGTTCCATCTCCATGGTGGGTGGCCATGGTACCGCAGGTGCTTTCGGCCCCGTCCTAGAGGACTTCGGCATGGAAGGCGCAACCACCCTTTGTACTGCCGCAGCCACGTTCGGCCTAGTGGCAGGTTCCCTCATGGGAGGCCCTCTCGGCCGCAAGCTTATCGTAAAGCGTGACCTTCTGAAATCCGCCAAGACCGAACTGAAAGAAGAGCTGAAGGAAGAACAGAGCAAGTACAAGCGTTCTGCAAAGCGTTACTCCACAGCAGCCTTCCAGCTCGCAATCGCCATGGGTTTCGGAACCGTTATTTCCACACTGCTATCCAAGACCGGCATGACGTTCCCCTCCTACATCGGAGCCATGATCGTTGCGGCCATCATGAGAAACATCTGCGAATACAGCAGCAAGTACGAAGTCCACATGGGCGAAATCAGCGACGTAGGCGGCATTTGCCTTTCCTTGTTCCTGGGCATCGCTATGATCACCCTGAAACTTTGGCAGTTGGCATCCCTGGCCTTGCCCCTGGTGGTTTTGCTTTGCGCACAGACCCTTCTCATGTTCCTGTTCGCCTACTTCGTCGTATTCAATGTTATGGGACGGGATTATGATGCCGCGGTGCTTTCCGCAGGTGTTTGTGGTTTCGGCATGGGAGCAACGCCCAACGCCATGGCAAACATGCAGGCCATTACCACCAAGTTCGCCCCGGCCGTAAAGCCCTACCTGCTGGTACCCATTGTAGGAAGTATGTTCGCAGACTTTATTAACAGCCTCTGCATCACATTCTTTATCAATCAGTTCTAGCTAGTGGTTAGTGGTTAGTGATTAGTGATTAGGAACGTTCTTGACCAGAAAAAACTGTTTACTAACCACTGTCTACTAAACACTTTTTCTACATTTACTCGCGATGAAAGATAAAGCACGTAAACTCATTGAAAAGTACGAAGAACTGGAATCCGAATTGGGCAATCCCGATGTTTTGGGCGACCAGGCTCGTTATAACAAGATTCACAAGCAGTACAAGGGTATCGAAAAGGCCGTGATCAAGGCCAAGGAATACCTGCAGATGCTGAACGACCAGGAAGAATGGAAGACCGCCCTTGGCGATTCCGACCCTGAAATGGTGGCTATGGCTAAGTCCGAACTTTCCACCATTGAAAAGGCTCTTCCGGATCTGACCGATGAATTACAAATTTTGATGGTTCCCAAGGATCCTTGGGACTTCCGTAACGCAACCCTTGAAATCCGTGGCGGTACCGGCGGTGACGAATCCGCACTCTTTGCCGGCGACCTGTTCCGCATGTACCGAGCCTATTGCGAAAAGATGGGCTGGAAAGTCACCATCCAGGACCTTAGCGAAGGTACCGTTGGCGGCTATAAGGAAATCCGCGTGTTTATCGAAGGCGATAGCGTTTACGGCACTTTGAAGTTTGAAAGTGGTGTACACCGTGTGCAGCGCGTTCCCGAAACCGAAACCCAGGGCCGAGTGCATACCTCCGCAGCAACCGTGGCAATTCTCCCCGAAGCAGAAGAAGTGGATGTGGAAATCCGCGAAGCAGACATCCATATGGACACCTACCGTTCCAGCGGCGCTGGTGGTCAGTACATCAACAAGACGGACTCCGCAGTCCGTTTGACCCACATTCCCACAGGCGTTGTGGTTAGCTGCCAGACCGAACGTTCCCAGCTCCAGAACCGCCTGCACGCAATGGAAATGCTCCGTTCCCGCATTCTTGACGAAGTCATCGCCAAGAAGGAACGTGAAGAAGCCGCCAGCCGTAAGGCATTGGTGGGCACCGGCGACCGCTCCGCCAAGATTCGTACATACAACTACCCCCAGAACCGTGTGACCGACCATCGAATCGGCCTCACCCTGTACAACCTGGACCAGGTTGTTGCTGGCGACCTGCAGGAAGTTATTAACGGACTTCAGATGGCCAACGCACAGGAAAAGCTGGGTAAGTTCCAGGCATAATCTGCGCAGTGCGCAAGATTAGAGGTATCGTCGAATGGCAGCACCCGCAAATAATGGTCCTATGACGGTTCTTGAAATTTTGAACCGTACCAAGGTTTTCTTTGAACGCAAGGGCGTGCCCGACCCCCTGCTGGACGCTCAGCATATTATCAGCTTCGGTCTCGGGATGAAGAACCGTATGGATCTTTACCTGAATTTCGAAAAACCCCTGACTCCAGCAGAGTTGGACACACTCCGCCCGCTGGTAGCACGCCGCGCCAACCGTGAACCGCTGCAGCACATTATTGGAGACACCAGCTTCCGCGGCTTTATCATCAAGTGCGACCCCCGAGCCCTCATTCCTCGCTCCGAAACCGAGGATATCGTGGACATGGTAAAGAACAGCATCAAGGATATTGAAGCACCCTTTGTGGTAGAAATCGGAACTGGTTCCGGTTGCATCGCCATCTCCTGCGCAAAGGAAATAGAATCCGCAAAGGTTCTTGCCTGCGACGTTTCTGAAGACGCACTGGCACTGGCCCGCGAAAACGCTACTGCCAACGAACTGGAAAGCGACAAGCTTACATTCGCCCAAGGCGACTTGCTGAACGCAGTCTCCGCAGACGTTCTTGCATCCGCCGGTTTCTCTCCGGACAAGAAGATTGATTGCCTCGTCGCAAACCTGCCCTACATCCCTGACTCCGAAAAAGGCAAGCTCCAGCCCGAGGTAGACAAGTTCGACCCGGCCCTGGCACTCTATGGTGGAGCCGATGGCCTGGACCTGGTCCGCAAGCTTCTGCAGCAGACTGAAGGTCGTCTCAGTAGTGGTGCAATGATTTTCTTGGAAATTGGATCCGAGCAGGCAGAGGTTCTGAAGGCCGAAGCCGCAAGCTACCCCTGGCTGGATTTCGCAGGCATCCACAAGGACTACTGCGACAACATCCGCTTTGTCAGCTACAAGAATATTTAATGACGCAGGGGCTTTGCGTGTCCACAAAGGGAGGCTCCTTTGTAGATTCCTTCGTCGGACTAATGCTTAACCAACGGCGCAGCCGAGAGCTGCCAGCACGTAGGTTTCGCTTTCGCCCATACGATAAAAAGGAAGCAAATCTTCCGCATCTACGAGCCCGTCGCTAAATCCATTCATCTGGAGTTGTTCGTCGATACGACGCTTAAACAATTCGAATCCCGTTGCCCAAGGTTTCTGTTCTGGAACATCAACCAGGTTCATAGTGACAGCTTTAGTACTCTTCTTTGCGGACTTTTTCATAGTTACTCCTATAAGGCACCGACATTTTTTACTTGTTGGATACTGACTCACCAGTGCCTTTCTGTGCATATAATATAGAAACAGCGATTGTCATTTTTTGACAACCGCCATGTTTCTAAAAAATTTGTTTTTTAAGCTATTTGAAAAGAAACTACCTATTCGAAGTCGTACATACTGTTGTAGGTATTCTCCAGAATTTCTTCTTCCTTGTTCTTTACCTCAGTCTTCTTTTCTTCGGGCTTTCTGCCAAGATTTTCGTAGTACTGGGCAGACAGTTTATCGATATGTTCACCGCTACTCTTCACGCGCCTACGGAGACGATCCAAATCCTTATCCGTAATAGTCAAGCGGCTGCTAAGCATTCTGGAAGCTTCCTTGCCCCACGGAGTCTGACTGTACTTGTCATGCAGTTCTTGGAACACCCTAAGGGTACTGTCCACACGTTCCGGGTTCATTTTGAAATACATGGCCTTCATGTAGAGAGCCTGAGCGCCGGATTGGGTTTCGGGATATTCATGATACAAGCTGTCAAACGCAACAAATGCAGTAACATAAGCAGAGTCCACAAGATCCATCTGATCCAGCGGCATTTCCGAAGCAATTGTCCACAAGCTTTCTGCCACGAGGTAACGTTCCCTCGCCAGGTCCTCGCGGGTCTTCAAGGTTACGCGCATTCCGAGGTTTGCCTGCGCCTGCTTACCGTATTCCGTATCAGGATATTTTTCCACGATTTCCTTGTAGACTTCCTCGGCGGCGTCAGGATCGTGCATGAATTCATCCAGAATGAAAGCCTTTGCATAAGTGGCCTTAAGGACCTGTGCGCTATCCTTGGACTCTTCAATAATGGCATTCAGTCGGGTCACGGCGCTGTCCACTTCGTCAAGCTTAAACAGGAACAATTCAGCAATCTGGAATTCGTTTCCAAAGAACCCTGTCATGTTGGGAATGGAATCCTTTTGACGAAGGGTGTCATTCACGTTACGCATGGCGACCAGGCGCTTCAATGCGTCGCGACGTTCACGGCTTTCGCGGCCCCATTCAGAAATGCTACGGGCTATGAAACTGCTGTCGTAATAGGCAATCGCATTCTCATAGTTCGTGGTCTTGTTCTGTTCATAGTCACCCAGAACGAAATAGCTGCGGGAAGAATGTTCCGTACGAGGATACTCCTCATTCACCTTCTGCAGGATAACGATAGCGTCGGCGTGCTTTTCTGCCAGCATGGTCGCTTCGCCGATGCGCACCAAGTACATGGGACGAGAAGATTCGAAATCCGGATTTTTGTACAGTTCCTTGAATTCGTCTGCAGCCTGCAAGAACTTGTTCGTCTTGATCAAGCATTCCGCAGCCTGTTCTGCGGCGGTCTGACGTTCACGGACATTCAGTTCTGCAATTTCCTTTGCTATGTAATGCTCGCGGGACTTGTTCCAATCTTCCTTCTTGTAATAGAGACCAGCCAATCTGAAATGAGCCTTGGCTCGCATGAAGGGAGTTCCAGATGTATCCGCCAGAACCGCTTCCAAGGAAGCAATCGCCTGGTCCGGGAACTCGGCCTTTTCATCAAGCAGCGAAAGCAGATTCAATCCCTGGAAATAATAAGGATGATCCTTGCGGGCAATCACCGGTTCAAGGGCGAAGCGGCTGATGTTATATTCGAAGTTACGATAAAGACAGTAGGCACGCTGGTATTCCACCGTAGGCATAGAATCATGGTCGGAAAAATACCTTTCAAATTCGTCGTACTTGGTAATAGCCTTGTGCCATTCCTGCTTATAACGGAAAGACTCGCCAATCATGAAAACCGCTTCGGCGGTACGTTTCTTGTTCTTGGGGAAACGTTCCAGAACACGGGAGCCCTTTTCAATAATCTTGTCGTACTTCTGTCGTTCGTCGGAACCAGGCAAAGAAGTTTCTGCGTCAGGAACGGAATCAAGGCGGGCCGTACGCAATTCAGCCGCTTCATCATTAAGGCGTTCCGCATTGAACATGTGGTTCAAGTATGCACAGCAAGTGCAGCCTTCGAAAACAAAGGCCACCAAGGCAAGTGCAATTAATTGAAACCTACGCATATTCCCTAAAATACAAAAAACCTAAAATCAATATTGATTCAAATATTTGACGTAATCACACAGCTTAAGGCCTGGAGGCAACGCAGACTTGTCAAAACGAATCATGCGGACTTCAGCGGGCTTTCCAACCACGCGGGCCAGCAATTCAAAGTTATCCTGGGTTTCCCAGACCGCAGCATCCAGCACAAGATCGTCACCGCAATCGGTTTCTCCAGTGCTATTGCCGATGCCGGAGATTCGGGAGTTCTGCTTAAGCAATCTTGTGTACACTTCCGGAGCAATACCCAAATGGTTGGAATTGGAGGAAGAGTCGAACACCACCACGTGAACTTCTTTAAAGCGGTTCAGGGAGTCAAAGACCACCGTGTAAGTGTGCATGTATGGCGAAACATAGAAGGATTCCTGCCACACGTTCTGCGAAACCGGGCGGAAATTGGAAATGGAATACTTCTTGAAGAATTCCTTGGGAGTAGCGCCATAACGAACAAGGTAATGGCCCAACATAGTCGAAAAGTCGTGCTTGGACGCAGGAACATCACGACCGCGAAGACTGTCGATGGCACGATTTAGGTTTGCAGTCAAGCCATCAGGCTTACCCACAGGTTCCGGACGGGTCACGTTGGATTCCTGGATGCGCTGCTGGATGTCCGGGTATTCAGGATCGGCCTTCGCAATACTCTGGAACTGCTGACGGGCCCTGTCGAACATACGGCCCTTAAGATAGGCACGGCCCAAGGCTTCACGAAGAGGCAGATTTTCGGGGTATCGTTCTACCAGAGGTTCCAAAATTTCACAGGCAACCTGAGCCCTGTCCTGGGGAGAAAGTACGGTGCCGGCGCCGGGGCCCGGAGGAGTCTTCTCACCTAAAGTCGCAGCGGCTTCACGAGCAGGAGCATAGTCCGAACGGAATGCAAGAATACGCTGGTACAGCTTTTCTGCTTCATCGAAACGTCCCTGGTACTCGGCCAGGAAACCCTGCAGGAGCATCAGACGTGCGTTTACCGGATACTGAGAAAGGGCGTATTCCACAACTGCGGAACAGCTATCTAACTGTCCTTCCTGATGGTAGAGTTCCGCCAGCAGTTCATAGGCCTTGGGAGCATCGCCATTGGAAAGACTGATTACCGTGCGAAGTTCATGAGCTGCCTGGATGCTTCTGGAACTATTCATCAAAAGTACAGCGTACCACAGGTGGGTTTCCGCCAGAGCAGGAGCCTTTTCTGTAGCGGCACGGGCTAATTCCATGGCGGTACTTTCGTTACCATCCTGGTAGAACTTGCGGCTTTCCAGGTAGGCGGCCATACCGGAACCCGGGTAGGCACCCAGAAGTTTACCGACAAGCAGGGACTGGCGGTCGCGCTGACTCTCGGACAGTTGGTCCATTTCGTACATGGTGTTCAGCTCACCCCAGATCGCAGGAAGCAGGTCCGGATACAGGGCCACCACCCCGTCATAGATATCGCATGCAGAATGATATGCCCCGGCACGGAAAAGTTCCGCCGCACGGCGCAGTTCAGTCTGGACATGTATCGGCGAATCGGAAAGTGCAGACGTCATATCCGGAGCATCACCGCGAGAAATCGTGGTCCCAGCAGGCAAGCCATAGGGGACTCCGCCTACGGTGACCTTCGAAGGACCATAGTCAAGATAAAGACGCCAGCCACCAAAGGCCAGCACCGCACCGCAACACATAACCAAAAACAGGTATGCGGCCTTCTGTGCTCCCGAAGTTTTGTTAGCCATTAATCTTCCAGAAAGTCAGCCAGTTTTTCCTTGTGTTCCTTGCTCTTCTGCAAGCGACGCAAGGTCTTGTTCTTAATCTGGCGGACACGTTCACGGCTCAACTTCAAGTCTTCGCCGATATCTTTCAAGGTGGTATCTTCTACGGTATCCAAACCGTAGAACATACGGAGAATTTCTTCTTCACGCTGAGGCAAGGAGGACAGGGTTTCCTGGATCAGCTTCTTGCGTTCTTCCCTTTCCATGTCTTCATCCTGGTTTCCTTCGGAACCGAGGACATCCATAAGGGTACTAACAGATTCACTACTACTGGAAACCGTGGTGCTGTCGCCAATGGGGGCGTCCAGGGAAATATCCACGATCTTTTCCATAACTTCCACGATGTCTCTTTCAAAAGGAGAGAATTCATCCATGGCGATGGTCTTGTCATAGTCACCATCATTCTGCATCAAGGCACGCTTAAAGCGGTTTACCAAGGCAAGCTTGTTAGGCGGAATTCGAACGGCACCAACCTGTTCAAACAAAGCCTTTTGAATAGACTGACGAATCCACCACACAGCGTAGGAAATGAACTTTACGTCCTTGTCCATATCAAAGCGCTTTGCAGCCTTGAACAGACCCAGGTTACCTTCGTTGATCAAGTCCAGGAGAGAAAGACCACGGCCCTGATACTTTCGGGCCACGCTGACCACGAAACGGAGGTTTCCGCGAATGAGTCGCTGGAGGGCGGATTTGCGAATTTCTTCGGTGGTTCCAGTCTTGATAATCGTCAGGAGAGCCGACTCCTCCTGGGGAGTCAGTGTCGGGAATCGATTCAAGTCTCGGAAATAGAGAGCTTCGTTTGCATCACTCATATCATTAGCACCTAAAAACAAGCCAAAAAACTGAATATTTGCACAAATATTGCTTTTTATGCTTTTTCCGTCAATTCCTTCAGTTTATCATAAGGGTAAATTCCCGAATTATGGCCATCGCTAAAGGTCAAGGAGGCTGCATAGCGACCTACGGACTGAACTTTCACCAACGTAATATCTTCGGGAACAGAAGAATCCACCAAAAGCTTTTCGCCGGTATGTTCATCAACACACAAAGCACAGGGACAAGACTGGCGGAGCTTACGGATTCCGCAAGCGCCTCGGGAGCCGTCGTTCCATTCGAAACCCAGCTTGCCATCGGCAGTCTTAAATACTTTCTTAGGCTGAATCATTAGACTTCCTCCACAGGCAGCTGGTCAAATCCATAATTAAAGCTCTTGAGAACACCCTCGCCTTCCGCTTCCAAAATGGACAGGTTGCGAACCATCTGGTCGGCAGCGTTCATAAAGGCCTTGGCGGATTCGGAATTGGGGTACTTGAGCACCGCAGGAATGCCTGCATCGCCGCAGTCGGCAACAGCGGGTTCCAAGGGAACCTTGCTCATGAGAGGCACGCCCCATTTCTTGGCGATGCTTTCACCACCACCCTGACGGAAAATGTAGTGAGGCTTATTGCACTGGTCACAGATAAAGTAACTCATGTTTTCCACAATGCCAATGACAGGAACGCCTACATTATCAAACATGGCAATACCCTTGCGGCAGTCAGCCAAAGCAACTTCCTGGGGCGTGGTCACCACCACAGCGCCCGCCATAGGGCAGTTCTGGGTCAAAGTCAGCTGGATGTCGCCAGTTCCTGGAGGGAAGTCCACCAGCAAGTAGTCCAGCTTGCCCCAACGAACGTGATGGATAAAGTGCTGGATCATCTGACTCACCATGGGGCCGCGCCAGATGGTAGCCTTGTCGGAATCAGCAAACATGCACATGGAAACAATACTGATGCCGCCCTTGGCTTCAACGGGGGCGATGGTATTGTCGTCGAAAACTTCGGGAGCCTTGTCGATACCGAACATGAGGCCCATGCTGGGGCCATAAATATCGGCGTCAAGAATACCCACCCGGGCCCCAGACAAACTTAAGGCCATGGCCAAGTTTGCGGTGACAGTGGACTTACCCACGCCACCCTTACCGCTGGCCACTGCCACCACATGGGCCACTTCGCCAATGTGGGAATCCTTTGGAGCCTGGGTAGCAGAGTTACCCGTTGCAGAGCCCCCTTCCTTAGCAGTAAAAGTCACATTAACTTCGGTTGCGCCCATTGCCTTCACAATGGCAATGCACTGGTCCTTAAACTGGTCGCGGATAGGGCAAGTCGGCGTAGTGAGGCGAAGGTCGAAACTGACCTTTGTTCCTTCAATCTTCAGGTTCTGCACAAAGTCCAGTTCCACAATATTCTTGTGAAGGTCCGGATCCTGCACGGCGCAAAGAGCCTTTAAAATATTTTTTTCATTCAGTTCCATGATTACCCCAAAGAGAATTTAGGCATGCGGAGCAGG
This sequence comes from Fibrobacter sp., assembly GCA_024398995.1. GTDB lineage: Bacteria > Fibrobacterota > Fibrobacteria > Fibrobacterales > Fibrobacteraceae > Fibrobacter. The sequence continues at coordinate 61,568 of JAKSIE010000006.1, read as the reverse complement.
TGAGTCATACAAGGCGGCCATTCCTCTTCGTAATGGCTCACCAAAATAATGGTTGTTTCTGTAGACAAAAGCTGTAGCAAATGGAAAATCTTTTCGCGGTATTCTCCCTTCAAGCCCTGGGATGGTTCGTCCAGCAAAAGAATTTTAGGCGGACGGATAGCAGCGCGGGCCATCAGTACCAGGCGTTTGTCGATGGGAGACAAGGTGCGAACATTCTGGTTCATATCCTCAAAACCCAGGTACTTCAACCATTCACGTGCCTTGGCCTTTTCTTCCCAAGTGGGATTAGCAGCTTTGCAAAGGTTCGGGGTAAATCCCGTAAGGAGGACCTCCAATATGCTCAAATCCTCACGATACTGCAAGGCCAGTTCCGGAGAGAAGAACCCAAGCTTCGCCTTATGATCCCAAATGTTCAATCCATGGCCCGGACGTTCCCCCAGAAGGGTAATATCGTTGTTGTAAATCTGAGGATGGTCAGCAGTCAGCATGCCAAGCAAGGTGCTCTTGCCGGCTCCGTTCTCGCCCATGACCGCCCAGTGTTCGCCCTTACGAACCGTCCAGTTCAGGTTCTTGATAACGTCGGTTTCACCAAAACGGACGTTGATGTTCTTAAGATCGAAAAGGACTTCCGGTTCACCAGCTGTCATCCCGGACGCGTCAGTTGTCATCCCGGGCGCGTCAGTTGTCATCCCGGGCTCGACCCGGGATCTCCCTGTCTGCAATTCTACAACCTCATAATCCTTCAGTTCCTTCTTGGTGAACTTGGGCTGGGCAGCAACTTCGGGCAACTTACCTTCATAAGCAATAAAGGTCTTGTCCGCATAAACAAAGGCTGGAATTTCAGGAAGCAGCTCATCTTCGCGTGCCAGGCGCACAGCCACCTTCAAGCCCGGGCGTTTTGCCAAGTCAGCCACACAGCCCGCCAAGTGAGCGCGGTACTCGGGATCCAGACCACCGAACAGGTCATTAAAGTAAACCCATTCCGGTTTTTCCATCCACATGCGGGCCAAAAGAACGCGACGAAGTTCACCGTTGGAAAGGCTTAAAAGTTTGCGATCCAATATGCCCATGGCAAGGTCTGCAATCTTCAGGGCCTCATCAAGCTTGTCCGGGTCCGTTTCAGGCCAGGCCATGTCATCAATATAGCGGTCTGTCTGCAAGAAGAATTTCTTGTTCAAAAGCAGGTTACGAACCAGAGGAGCCTCAGAATCCCCAAGGCTAATAAAGCGCTGCTGGAAGAAAGGCGCCAGAGCCTGCTGGATCTTACGCTGCATGGCCTCCGACATAGTGGAGACATTCTTCTGCTGATTCAAGAAATGAGTAATGACTCGGTCAAGATCCTCGCCTTCGGTGCTAAAAATCTGCACCTGCGGGAACTTCTCGATCAAAGCCTCAAAACGTTTAAATTCCATGGCGTCAAATTTAACAAATTTCAAATTTCTCCACAAAAGAAAAGCTTCCGGCAGCACACCGGAAGCTTTACATCAAGAAAGTGAGTAAATACAAAACAAACGTTATTTCATGACGGTCATGCTAGAACTGGGTAATGAAATCCCAGGTGGATGCAGGAACCCAGGACTGGGTCTGGCCAGGGTCCTTGTGATCCCAAATGTGGCCACCATTCTGAGTGCACCAACGAACCGGGAAACGTTCATCTACATCCTTGTAGTTGTAGCAAACGTGAGGACCACTGCCACCGTATTCCGTAGCATTTTCCTTAGTTGCATCCTTGCCTTCGGCACTTGCATACTTCAAGGCAGTGTTACGTGCAGAGCGACCCATAGCCGGCGTACAGAGATTATCCTGCAAGCCAAGCACACCCATCCATGCAATAGGTTTGCCGGAATGCTGAGGCAACCAAATGTTCACGTCAGCAGTTTCGTAAACGGCAACGCCGCGAAGCACATGCTGATGATTACGAGAAAGACCGTTACTGAACATGGAACCATAGCTGAAGCCAGTAGAGAACACACGGCTGGAGTCAATGCAAAGATTGCTCTGGAGATCAGCCAAAAGTTCATCAAACAAGGTGTAGTCATCCTGAGCCCAGGGAGCCTGATTTCCGTTACCTTCCGGAGCCACAAAGATGGTCGTCTTTTCCTTGTCCAAAGGTTTCAAGCCATAGTAGCCTTCCTGCTGAACGCCACCAGCCCAGCCGCCCATACAGTGCATACCAAACACCAGACGGTAAGGTTTGTTGTTATCATAGTTGTCAGGAATATCGATGCGGATGGTACGCTTGCCCTTACTCCACTGGAAATCGTAGCTACCAGACTTTACGCGGCTCCAAGTCTTGCCGCAACCACGAGTAGGAACAGGTTCATTGCCCTTGGCCCAGCCAAAGTCAAACTGAGGTTCCGCGCCGGCAGCCTTCTGCAAGGTCAACTGCACATTGGTATCGAGATTGGCGAGAGCCACAAGCAAAGTATCAAAGCCATCGGCAACAACCTGCAGGTGACCTCCAGCAGCCTCCTTCTTCAAAGCCTGAACAACAGGCTTTCCGTAAGTAGAACCATAAGTCCCGCGGGCGGTAAATTTCAGATTCTGCATAGCAGAGCCCATCTTGACGCGGGCGAAATAAGTACCTTCGGCCTTTACAAAACCACGAAGATCCACGGAGCCTGACCCCTGAAGAGTCTTGTTCAAAACACGAACGCCAACGGCATCAAAAATCTGAACTTGAACCGGATTCACGCCAGACTGGGAGAAAGAGAGAACACCGTCATTTATCCCGATAAAGCCAGGATTAACAAGAGAAACAATAGACTGGGTATTATCGTTAAACCCAGCAGAAATAGGCGTGTCTCTCAAAGTAAAGCTACCGACGCCATCTGTTGTCGTGGACAGGCTTAGGCTAGGAAGGCTCACTGCGGCACCCTTTACCGCCTTCCCTTTTGAGTCTGCAACAGATCCGGTCAAGATGAAAGCATTTGCAGCAGTAGCAGCCAAGGCCACAGCCAAACCAAAGGATGCAAGTCCCATAGATTTCATACCAAACTCCTTTTTATGGGTACACCAAACCCATTCTTAAAATTACATCCCGCTCAAATTTTTTTATCATATAAGAAGGCAAATGTCATGGACAATATGTCCAAAAAGTTTTACACACTTTGGGTATAAAAACATTAATATTTCGGCAAATATGAACGAAATTCTTCAAAAAATCATCGCTTGCGCAAAAAATAAGGGGTTTTCTTCAACACGCTTGAGTCCCGCAGAAGGTCTTGATATTTTAAAGGACGTGCCCTGGACTGAAGTTGTCGAAGCAGCAAACACCGTCCGACATGCACGACTTCCGGGCAACAAAGTGGGCTACACCGCATTCAGAATCATCAACTACACCAACGTGTGCGAAGTCACTTGCAGCTTCTGCAGTTTCTGCAGGCCATTCAAGAGCCCCGAAGCCTACGTACTTTCTTTAGACGAAATCCGTCAAAAGACCCTAGAGGCAAAGGCCAAGGGCGCCGACCAGATTTTTCTTCAGGGTGGCGTCAATAAGGAAATTCCCCTCAGCTATTACGTCGATGTATTGAAGATGCTGACCCATGAAATGGGCGTTACCGTACGCGGATTCTCCCCCGTAGAACTGGTCCGCATCGCCCAGTACAACAACTTGAGTCTGGACGAACTCCTGGACATATTCAAGGACGCGGGCCTCAGTTCCGTTCCGGGTGCTGGCGCAGAAATTTTAAGCGATCGCATGCGTCAAAAGCTAAGCCCCCGCAAACTCCCCGCCCAGGAATGGTGCGACGCGTTGGCCGCTTGCCACAAGAAGGGCCTGCCCGGCAGCGCAAACATCGTCTTCGGCAGCGACGAAACCGACGAAGAAATCATTGAACACCTGGAATACGTCCGCAAGACCCAGGACCTGGCAGTAAACGCGGGCACGGCGGGCTTCAACAGTTTCGTAGTATGGACTTTCCAACCGCAAACCGACAACTTTCCCATCCGCCACGTTCGCGGAGACGAATACCTGAAACTTTTAGCCCTTAGCCGCCTCTACCTGGACAACATCCCCCATATTGAGGTCTCCCTGCTGGGAATGGGACTTTCCCTGGGCGAACTGGGCCTCCACGCTGGCGCCGACGACATCAACAGCATAGTCATCGAAGAAAATGTTCTGCAAAACCACGGCCTCACCTCCATCGAGCAGGCTGAAAAATTCATTAAGGACGCCGGATTCACCCCCTACCGCCGTACCCTGAACTTCGATTAACGGGCAAAAAAAACACCCATTTCAGGTGCCCCCCCCTAAAAAAATCAAGGCGGCCTTCATCAGGTCGCCTTCTTCTTTCAGCCTTTGTCGAATCGTTTTTCTTAGATCAGAGCCTTTCCAGCCTTGATTTGTTTTACGATCAGATAAGCAAGCAGACAGTACATATTCACTCCTTCTTTGTGACTTCTATTACAACGGCGCCAATATTAACAAATTTTTACTAACGTTTCAAGGGAAAATAAGTTATAAAAACGAAAATTTTTCTTAATGAACATTACATTTTCTTGCATCTTTACCTTACGGGCCTAATTCGGCGGCATTTGTCCATTTCTCTCGGTAAAATTTGGTAATTTTGGCATTATGAAACGAGTTTTGTTCCTTTGCCTAGCCTTGGCGATTTTTGCAAGCGCCCGTCCGTCACTCCAGTTCGCCACAGAGCGAATCGAAGTCGGCAAGCGTCTTGCCCTTCAGCTGATTTTCCCCTTGCAAGAATTACCCGAAAACCGTGGTGAAATTAACCTTGTTGCTCAAAACGGTTTTTCTCTCGTCAGTATCGACAGTACGGACCAAATGATCCGTCCCGGTTTTGACGATATGTTCGAGTCTTTCTTTGGCGGCAGAAACCATTCCAGCTACAAGGCCCGAATCTACACATTCAATTTGAAAGCCCCGAAAAAAACAGGCCGATTCAACGTGGGCCAAATCACCATGGTCATCGACGAGCAAAAGCGCGTTATCGCAAACGAGATTTACGCGACCATCCAAAGATCCTACGACGACTCCGCCCTAGACGTAACTTTGAAACCGTCCAAGACAAATATCTATGAAGGCGAACAGATTTCTGTAACCTTAGGTTTCCACACCTACGAAAACTTCGAAGGAAACCTGCAGGCCACAGACATGAATACTGGCGACGACTTTATCGTTCATCGCAACGACATGACCAACCTGAAGTTTGAGCCTGTGGAAAACGCAGTTCGCGAAATGCAGGCAAGCATAAAGTACGCCTGGTTCAGCCCTACAAAGAACGGCACCCTGCAAGTTCCGCCCTTCAAGTTCAAGTACACCAAGCGCGGCGAGCCCAAGGTTGTAGAAGAGAAAAAGCAGATGGGCGGCATGTCCTTCTCCAGCCGCAGCGTCCGTCAAGAGTCCGTGGAAGCAGAAGCCGCCACACAGCCCATTACTCTTAACGTCAAGCCCCTGCCCACCGAAGGCAAGCCCGAGGACTTCGACCGCATGGTTGGCAACTACAGTTTCAAGGCTGAATTCGACCGAACAGAATTGAAAGTGGGCGAAGCTATGACTCTTGCCATCACTATCAAGGGTGACGGTTTGCCGGGTTCCATTTCCGACCCCAAGCTCCCCGACTTTAGTGACTTCCGCTCCGTACCTCCCGAGAACAATATTTCCAAGAAGATTTCCGGAAACAAGGTGGTGACCACCAAGAATATCAAGGTGTTCCTCTATCCTAAAAAGAAGGGCGAATTCACCATTCCCGAAATCAAGTACTCTTGGTTCAATCCCAGCAAAAAGAAATACGAAACTGCAGTGGCCGGCCCCTGGAACATCGTTGTTGAAAAGGGCGACAATTCCGCTGAATCCGTATTCCAAACTCCCGTGGCAGCCGCTGGCCCTGCCGCCGTCAAGAAGCAGGAAATCGAGTCCCTGGGTAGCGACATCCGCTTTATTCATAGCATGAAGGGCGCAACTGACAAGCCGGTTCCCTACAAGACCATTTGGTACTGGGTCGCCTTGCTGGCCACCATCCCCTTCTACTTCATCATCACTTTCGCAGTATTCCGCAAGAGAAAGAACAGCAACAACGTAGCCCTGGTCCGCAAGGGCAAGGCCAATAAGCAGCTTAAGGCTCGTTTTGCCAACGCAAACGCAGCACTAGCCAAGGGCGACGCCAAGGCTCTCTACGCCGCACTGGAAAACGGTCTGGTGGACTACCTGAGCGATTTGACCAACGCCGAATTCAAGGGCATGACCCGCCCGCAAATGAAACAGGAACTGGAAAAACGCGGCGTTTCCGCAGAAACCATTTCCGCCATCGATAGCTGGCTTGAGAAATGCGCATTTGCAAGATTCGCTCCGGTAAACCCCTCTGCCGAAGAACAAAAGAAAATGCTGAAGGACGTCGAAAGCCTCTGCGAAAACCTTGGCGATTTGAAATAGGGAGAATTTGAAGAATGAAAAACTTACTTAGAATCTTTGCTATTTCCGTTTCTCTGATTTTCGCACAGGTTGCCTTTGCTGCTAGCACCTGTCCCGGCATCGACGCCGGCACAAAAGCCTACAACGAAAACGATTTTGAACGAGCCATCGACGAATGGCGTACATGCGTAGACAACGGCATCCAAGACGCCGATCTCTACTACAACCTGGGTAACGCCTATTTTAGAAATGCCAAGCTGGGATTCGCCATATTCTACTACAAGTCTGCCCTGCGCCTGCGCCCCAACGACGCCGACATTCAGCACAACCTGAGCTACGCCCAGGCCATGACCAAGGACAAGGTAGATAACGATGACGAAGAAAATCCGCTTCTGGCAGGCCTCTTCAAGGTTCATCATGCCTTGTCCCTGAAAGTCCAGCTGTTTATTCTGTTAGGTATTTTCTGGCTTATCACGTTCGCCATGGTTGGCAACCGCATTAGCCTTAGCGAACGTCGCAAGAATGTCTTTATGGGAATCATCTTCGCACTGACTTCCGTCGCCTGCGTCATTGCAGCAAGCGCCGGCTACAAGATTTTCCTTGCAGAAACGGAAGTTACTGGAGTCGTCACCGCCGCCGATGCCGACGTCACAAGCGCTCCCAGCAACAAATCTCAGACTTTGAACACCCTTTCCGAAGGCACCTCTTTCGAAGTCCTTTCCCAGCAAGGTAATTTCATCGAAATCCGTCTCGGTGAAAAAGTCAAGGGTTTCGTCAAGACCAGCGACGTGGGAATCATCAAGTAAAAAAGCGCAAGCTAATTGAATCTCAGCATCAGAGCCAGCTCGAATTGGAGTATCTGGCGGAGGTGAGCTGTTTCATCGTCCAGCTTCTCGTGAATCTGACGGTATTCAATGTAAGAGCTCAAGGAAGCTATCTTGTTGAATGTGTAGCTTGCAGCCGGTCTAATGAACCATTCATGGGTACGAGACGGCACCGTTCTATCAGTCATTTCAAGTTTCGGCTTATAGAAACTCTTCTGCATGTCATCGCCATTAACAGGAGACTTGTAGCTCCAGCGCCTAAACACGCCATCGGTAGCCTCGGATTCCGTTTCCTTGTCATAGCCGCTTACAGGATCGTATTCTTTACGGATAGTCTTCTTGAAGTCATAACCTGCAGTAAGCTTAAGATCGATAGCATTCTTGAACTTGTAGAACCACTTCCAGATCTTTACAGCCTTATCAAGCTTCAACGGGTAGGTCACAGTAAAGTCATCGCCAATGTTAATGGAGAAGTCATTGTACAAAGACGTATGAATCCAGGGAGTTTCCCAGAAGTAGTCCGTAGTATCCTGCAAGTCGCCGTTCATGCAAGTAGGATCGTCAGGAGTCCAGCTAGTGCAAGAGATCACCTCTTCCTTCGGGCGACGATCGGTGTCCTCAATCTTCAGGCGTACGCTATTTTCGATGCGCATGCTGTTCTGGAGCATAAAGGTAATACGGACCAAGGGATTGAAGTTAATAGACCTGGACCAAGAATCTTCTGCACTCTGGAACGGACGAACCGTAGAAGTATAAGAGTAATCAAATCTATGGCTGGTAGAAACACTACGGAAGGAATTCAGGAAGCTGATCTTCTGAGCAAAGTTAGGAACACTCATTGACAAACCAATACGCGGCCAGATGGTGGTGGTATCGATATACAGCGGATATTCTCTAGACTGAGCGAAGTCCTGCTTCCAATGCAAATCACCAGACAGGGCAATATCCCCAAACGGCAAGGTAATGCCCGTAGAAGTTTGGAACTGACGAGAAACCGTATGACGGAAGTTGCCCTGGTACACCAAGGTATCCACATGATGGTTACGGTACTCACCAAAGCCTCTGTAATCGTTACGGTCATCCATGCCCATTTCGCCAGAGACAATGTTCCACAAACCGCGGTTACGATAGCCGTTACCAATACCCAAACCGTACAGATAGTACTGGAACGGAGTCACGCCCTGATCTTCGTAAAGCTGGGACAGGGTAAAGTTTTCACCCACCGTATTTGTGCTTGCATTCCAGCTAAAGCGAATTTCGCGCCACTTGATCTTTTCAAAGGCCTTGGCAACAGCAGTGGCCTTACCAAAGTTTTTCACAAAGTCAAGGATCTTGAAGGTCGGAGTAAATTCAAAACGGTTCGTCTGAGAAACGGTCCAGTAGTTCTTATCGATACTGGTTTCGTCCATCAAGTCATAATCATCAGGAATAGTCTTCTGTTGGTTAAAGTCCGTAGAATAGTTAATGGAGAACGGCAAGAACGGAATAATGCGAGGATTGAAACCAATCTTGAACTGCTGGCTACGAGAACGTTCATCCCTAAGAATACCATAGGAACGACCATATTCCCTTGTACCCACACTGTCCACCTTGTAAGTCGCAGTACTGTCGTAGCGAATCTCGTAGGAATCCGGATCCTGCATGTTGATTACCATGGTGTCGCCATTGGAATTCACCTTGGGAATGGTATCCGTGGCAATAATCACCGGATCGCCCTCAGACACGTAAACCTTGCGATCGGAATGGTCAAAGTCAAAGATGTAGCCGCTAGCAAAGAGACCGCCTTCACGGGTGGTAAAGAAGTTTTCCTTGGCAAAGCCTTCGCGGTCTCCACCACTGAACATGTCACGACGGATATTCAAAGAATAGCTTGTAGTAAGGAACGAGAAAATGTTCCAACGCATATTCAACTTGTGGTTAAGTTCCGTGGTGTAGGTAACAACCTTATCCACCTGCGGGTCCACGTAATCCGGATCGCGGTTCTGGTTCACGTAACGCACATAGTTCAAGTCAAACAAAGTCAAGTCGAAGGTCTGGGGCCAAGGTTCGAATTCAGACTTTGCAAAATCCTTCAGCAAGCGATACTTGGAAAGACTTTCAAAAGGCCTAAACTTGAACATGCTGAACGTACCCAACTTATATTCCAAAATCGTGTGGTAAGAATAAGTGGAGTCGGAGCTTGTCGTGGACTGGCCTTCGGATTCGTTATAGCTATAGCTAAATGCCGGACGTTCCAAGAACACCTGGGAAAGAACTTCGCCCAGCATGGATTCATGAGCCTTGTAATCCTTACGGTAGCTAATGCCAAAGCTCTTTTCACGAACGAAGGACTGATAACCCTTTGAATTAGCACTGTCGCGAAGTTTCTCTTCTTCGGCTCTGGAATCAATATCCAGTTCATTCTGGAACATGTCGCTAGTCAAATCAATGAAGTTGTTCTTCTTCAAGTGCAAGTCATCCGTAGGCTTCATGTACGGACGCTTGGTGGTGGTATGGTAACCCATGGACAGCGGAATATGGAATCCAGCGCTATCATTCATGAACTTGTTCAGGTTCATGGTAAAGTCGGCACCAACGTCCAGCTGAGAAGCGGCTTCAGAAATCTTGGGCTTGGGAGAACCATTGGAAGTAGAAAGGGTGGCAAAGTTACCATCCTGGTAACGAACCCTACCAGAGAGAGAAACAAAGTCTGCGAAGTTCACCTGGCCGCCAACACGTGCAGCGTACCCCCAGTCCGTATCCATATCAGACAAGCGCAGGTCATCCAGCCAGAAAGTACCCTTCAAGTCTTCTGCGGAGGCGCTAGAGTCTGCGATCACCACAAAACGAATCCAGTCGATGCTGGTAATAGAAGGATTACCCACCAGGCGAATCTTTTCTGCGCGGTCTTCTTCACCCGGCTTAGGAGCGATATCCTTTTCAACAGCAAACATGTAAGGCGGACGGCGAGTTTTTTTCAGGTTGGAGAATTCCGTAAGGTCCATTGCAAAGGCGTTAGCAAGCCAGTTCTGTTCGTGACAGTCTGCTTCGCGTTCAGAGCTGTTGCAAGAATACATTACAGGGCGGAAGCTCCATTCGTAGTAATCAGAAGATCCTTCCAGGGAACCTTCACCGAACTGCATTGCAAAACGTACCGGAGCCTCAGAGAGTCGGTTGCTAATTTCCTTATCTTCGATGGCGTAGTGAATTTCCATCTTCAAGGACTTATAGCTTGAAAAGTCCTTCTTGTCCGTTTCAAAGATTCGGGTAACGCCAACTTCCTGACCGGGGTTCATGTTGTGGTAGTCAAGAACAAGAGCCGTTTCCTTTAGCGGAGCATTAGTATCAGAATCGCGTTCCGTGGTCGTGTTGGGAGACTTGTGATACTTGTTGGAATTCTCACGGTTGTTGATGGTGGTAACAGTAATGTACGTAGTATCCTTGGTGCTTACAGATTCTGAAACCTGCTGACCAAAACCGTTCACTTCAACAATCTGGGAATTTTCATTGGAGCTCGTTCTATAGTAGTCTGCAACAGTAGTTTCTTCCCATGCATTACCAACAACAGCAAGGCCCACAATCTGCACCTTAGCTTCGGCAACGCCAGGATTCAAACGACCCATCCAAAGTCTGGAGAACTGGGATTCAGAAAGAATTGTCAGGTAGTCGCTACCATTTGCAGAAACCACCGTGTCGTACTGGTTCAGAGGAATGCGCCACTTGCGCCAACCGTTCTTCAAGACTTCAAAGTTTGCAATGTTGGTGTCAGACAAATCAACGCGATAGCGGACATAGCTAATGTCCTTATCCAAGGAACCGTTCTTGTTAATATCTTCGGTATCGTACTTACGTTCGCCAGCGTTGTTTTCAGTTCCATTGATGTAAACAGGAGGATCGCTCTCTTCGTCCAAGTCGTCATTGAAGTTATCGCGGGCAATATCCGTAGAGAAGTTGCTGGAGTTGGTAGCATCGTAAATCTGGCTTACGCAACCAGAGATACGACAGTCCCAAACCTGACGCTGTTCATCAGAACCCGTCTTTCCATCCAAGCCCTTGTCATGCAGGGCTGTGGTTGTACCCAGATCATTTTCGCCCTGGTAAAGGCCATCGGGAGCAAAGCCGTTAATAGACAAGTCTTCGCTAATAAGACCCAAATCCAAATAGATAGAACCTACGTTACCGCGAGCAACCACTTCGATGTACTTCATGTTGCTCATATCCTGATAGTAAGAACTGTTCGGGCGCATCACACCACCCCAGGACTTACCGGACAGGTTGTCGTTAGCACGCAAGGTCATCTTCAGCACAGTCAAGTGCTGGTTATCTACATCGGAGTTGCCCACCTTCGGATAGATGTTCTTATACAGTTCAGTGTTGTTGCTATGCCATATAAATTCACCCTGGTGACGGTAGTCCAAGTCTTCGATGTAAGTAGAAGGATTATCAGAAACACCACCCGGAGGAGATGCCTGGTACCAGGACAATCTGGACAGAGGATAAGTCAGACCGGAACCGGTAGCCTCAAAGTCTTCGACCAAGGCAGAAGTATTACCGCTGGTATTTGCATTATGACGACTTGCGGCAAGTTCCGCTTCAAAGCGCCAACTAGAAGAGGCGGTAGTATTGATGCCAGGAATCTTGTTCACCAATTCAGTCAAAGCATTGACTGTATCCTGCAAGCGCAGGTTCATACCGAGCAAGGCGCTAGAGTAAGGTTCGCTACCCAAGGTCGGAGTCTTAGCAGTGGTGCTCTGGCTCTTGTACAAAGCAGTCAAGCCGAACACGGAACCTGCGCCAAAACCGTAGAGATCCAAGGGCAATTCCGCACGAGCACCAAGCAACAGTTTGTTGTCAATTTCAAACAAAGGTTCGCATTCAAAGGAAACCTTGATTTCCTTATTGGGGTCAAGCGCACGTTCACTGAGCAATTCAATCTGACCCAGTTCGTAGTTGACTTCGTAGTCCGTTCCACGGATAAGGGTGGTAGAACCTGCGGTCACCTTTTCAGTGCCCGGAGAGATATCCATACAGGAGTTACCATTCACAGAATAGCTGGAACTGGGATCGCGAACACTCAAGGTAGAGTTACGACGCTTACCCACAGATTCAAAGTAGAAACGGTTGGTATAGCGATTCAGGTTATAAACCGGCAGGTTATAAAGCTGAGCCATGGCATCCGTGGAATCCAGCAATCGCAAGGGCTCCAAGCAGTTCTGCCTAGCCAATTCCACCGCATTAGGCTTGCCCATGTACACAGAGTCCGTGTATGGCAAGCAGGGCAACCACATTTCACCGGTATAGCTACCAGAAGCATTCTTCGTAAAGATCTTTGCGTCATTAACCAGCGGGGTTCCGGTGGAGGCGTCCACCAGTCCCAGAGTCTTCAAGAAGCTACCGGCAATGCCGGACTTGTTCTTCATTCTCAATACAAAGTTAGAAGAGCTACCATCGGCAATACCAATGGAGTACACGTTACGCAGCATCAACTTGTCGATGCCGTCCAGTTCAGAAAGTGCTGCGTCCCATTGAATAAGCACCAGTTCAGAACGGTCGCGAACCGTGGTTCCAGTACGATCGGTTCCGTCACCACTCCAGCTTGCAGCAACCAAAGTATTCCTGTTAACGCCATTGATCTTAACAACGCCCATCTTGGGATCGTAGGTAAAGTCGGAGCTGGGAATTTCAACCAGTCGTTCCACAAGCTTTTTAACAGTCTTGCCGGAGGGAGTCTTATAAACCACGGTCACATTGTCGATAACACCAGTAATCGCATTCGTCGCACCGCGCTTATACAGCTTAAGGTTCGTTGCCGAGTAACTGGACGTCTTACGACCGGTCACAGCCTCATTGATGTAGGCGTTACGAACTTCGTGATTCAAGAAATAGTAGCGGTAAGAAATGAACTGCTTATCCAGCACCTGGAATTCCGAGGTAGACTCGTTGGCCTTCAAGGTGAATTCTTCCTGAGAGCCGCCATCCTGAGAAGCAATAGTGGTAAGGCGCCAGTCGCCCAACTTCCAGTCAGCCTTAATACCAAAGAGGCCCTGATGGTTTTCTGAGTAACCCGTCAGTTCTGTACCCGTCAAAGCAAGGTTGGTGGTACCTGCTTCTACACGCTGAAGGATATAGTCCTCGAACTCACCCTTATAGGACTCCTCATACACCACTCGAACCTGGTTCTTGGTACCTAGGCCTTCTTCCACGTTCTGGATTTCAACAGTGATATAAGGACCAATCTTACCCTTCACCATAAAGTTCGGGGTATAGTTCAATGTGGGGCTAGGCCAAAGACTGGTCTTAGTACTACCCTCGGCGTTGTCGTATTCGCCGTAACCCTTCAGACGGATATCCATGGAACCCTGAAGCATGAGCTTAGGCTTATCCAAGCCGAAGTCCCTCATCCAGGCGGGCATAGTCACAGGAATGGTAATATCAAAGACAGAACCGGTTTCCGGGGTTTCGTAACCTCCGCTTGCCTGGCCAACCAAGCCATTCAACCAAAGGCGCTTACGGCCAATATCGTACATATCGGCAACGTAATCCGTAAGTTCCGGATAATGGGCCGACCACAAGGTGGTGGTATCGCGAGAAACGGAATTCACGCGCTTTTCGCTAACATCCATTTCACGGGTGGCCACATCAACATTGTGACTAAACACCTGCCCCTTGCTGTTGCTCATCAGGCTAGGAGATGCTCCCACGCCACCAAATGGCAAAAGGCCATTCAACGGGGTAACAGAAGGAGGCAGGGAAATATACTGCAGGGTAGGCTGCCATTCATTTTCGGCAGGATCAGCCGCGGTGGTATCAGATGCGGATATGACAGAGGAAGAATCGCCCTGAGACCAGGCGAGTCCTGCAGCTACGGCAACACCCATAGCAAACCACCAATGTTTCAATCCAAAAGCCACGTTTTTCTACAGTTTTTGAAATCCTTTTACCATCAAGGTCTAATACCACACAAAATACTGAATTTCGTTCAAAAAAACGAAATACTTGTGGCAAAAAAGCCTAGGAATTTGCGGGAATTTAGCAATTATTTCAAGCATAGCCCATTCGGGCTATATGTTTTTCCCCCTTTTTTTCATACTTTGGGAGAAAAGGAGCGAAACTTATGAAAAACTTACTTTTCATCGTTTTAGCAGCAGCAGCCATCGTCCAGGCAAACCCCGTGCAACCTCAGCAGGACGAACATAGCGGTTTATATTTTGGCTGTGGAGCCGGTTTTACCCACGCAAGCATTAGTCATCTAGACATTCTCTCCGATACCGAAAGATACAATGGCATAGGCCCCTACGCCGACCTGCGACTAGGATGGACACTTTCAAGGAAAACATCGATCCATGGAACGTTAAGCGCATCCACCATGACAATAAGCTACTTCCATACAAACGACGGCCTATTCGGCGACAATTCATCCTATTCCAGTACGGCTCCCTACTATCGCCTTTTTGTTGGCGGCGGCGCCACCTTCTATCCCGTCAAAAATCCCAATGCTAAAATGAGCGGATTACACATAGGCGTTTCCTTAGGATATCTAACCTATAACGCCGAAAATTCTGGTAGTTACGCGGGTTTTAAGCTAAACGGCAAGGGACTCGGCACAATTCTTGAATTCGGCAAGACCTGGAAAATCGGTGAACATTGGGGAATCGGCATTGGAGAAACAAATACAATCGGGCTCTTCGGTAAGGAAACTTCCTATTCTCCTGGGCATTCATCTGACGCCGGTTTTTTGGGTCTCATGAGTTTCGGTATTCAGGCAAAAATCACTCGACGATAAAATTCCCTCAAAAAAAAACAAAAAGGACCAGTCCAACGACTGGTCCTTTTTCGTGAGAGCTTTAGTGTCCGATATTAATCGGTCCTATTCCGCTTACAGCGGAATGTTAGCATGCTTCTTCCAAAGACGCTTCTGATCCTTAGTCTTCAGAGCGTCGAAGGCAGTCACAAGGCGCTTACGTACGTCTTCCGGCTTGATGACTTCGTCAACCACGCCCATGGCAGCGGCAACGTAGGGGTTCATCAATTCGTCTTCGTACTTGGCGATGCAAGCGGCACGTGCAGCCACCGGATCCGGTGCAGCAGCGATTTCCTTCTTGTTGATGATTTCAACAGCACCTTCTGCACCCATCACAGCCACCTGGGCAATAGGCAGAGCGAAGACGTAGTCTGCGCCCACATCCTTGGAGTTCATGGCGATGTAAGCACCACCGAAGGCCTTACGGAGAATGAGAGTAACCTTAGGTACAGTTGCTTCGGCAAAGGCGTACAGGAGCTTTGCGCCGTGGCGGATAATGCCGGAGTATTCCTGCTTGCTACCAGGCATGTAACCCGGAACGTCTACGAGAGCCAGCAGCGGAATGTTGAAGGCGTCGCAGAAGCGAACGAAGCGGCCAGCCTTGGAGGAGCCGTCCACATCGAGAGAACCGGCGAGAACCTTGGGCTGGTTAGCAACGATACCGATAACTTCACCGTTCAGGCGGGCAAAGCCGATCACGACGTTCTTGCCCCAGTCCTTCTGGACTTCGAAGAAGCTGTCTGCATCAGCGAAAGCGGCGATCACGGCGCTAACGTCGTAAGCCTGCTTGTAGTTATCCGGAACGATGTCCTGGATAGTAGCACTCTTGTCTTCGGCAGCTTCGCAGGTAGCTTCCTGCTTGTTCAGGAACTTCTTGAAAAGTTTCTTGATGCCGGATTCGTCGGCCTTTTCTTCCATCTGTTCTGCAGCGGGAATAGGCTTCGTCTTGTTGCCCTGAGGCAGGTAAGAAAGGAGCTTGCGGACACCTTCCAGAGTCTGCTTGTCGTCGGGGTACATGAAATGAGCCACACCAGACTTTGCAGTATGCACCGGAGCGCCGCCCAGTTCTGCAGCGGTGATGTTTTCGCCCATGACCTGCTTAACAACAGCGGGGCCAGTGAGGAACATCTGGGAAGTGGACTGGGTCATGAAGATAAAGTCAGACAGAGCCGGAGAGTAGCAGGCACCACCAGCGCAGGGGCCCATGATTACGGCAATCTGAGGAATCACGCCAGAAGCCCAGACGTTACGGGCCATGATGGCGCTATAGCCAGCCAGGGAGAATACGCCTTCGTCGATACGAGCTCCACCGGAGTCGTTCATGGCGACAAAGGGGCAACCAGCTTCCACAGCCATGTCCATGACGCGGCAAATCTTTTCAGCATGGCACTGACCGAGGGCGCCACCGCCAACAGTAAAGTCCTGAGAGGAAGCAAAAACCAGACGGCCATTCACCTTGCCGTAACCGGTAACCACGCCGTCACCCAGGACGACCTTGCTTTCCTTGAGAACGCGGTTGCTGGACTTGCGAAGAGCGCCAACTTCCACGAAAGTACCTGCGTCGAACAGCATTTCCATACGTTCGCGAGCAGTGCACTTACCGGACTGATGCTGCTTATCAATACGAGCAGCGCCACCGGCAGCCTGAGCCTGGCTCAGGTACTCATTCAGTCTGTTCAAATGTTTTTCGTTCCACATAATGTAAGAACTCCTTCTTTTGTAATATTTTCGTAGCCAAAGATAAAAATTGCAGCAAAAGCGGTCAACAATTATTGCAAGCTCCCCCACATATAAGTAAGATGTGACAATATTTTAAAGAGAATCCCCCAAAAATGCATAAAAAAAAGCCCCCGACTCTTCGTCGAGGACTTTTAAAACCGGGATTTTGAAGCTTAGATAAAGGCTTCGATACCTTCGCGGCACTTTTCCCACTGCTTGTTCTTCTTGCACAGAAGGTCGAGCATCTTTTCGTAGGTAGCAGTGTTTGCGAAACCCTTCCACAAACGACGTTCCACAGATTCGCCACTATCCTTGTCGATGGTAGTGATGGTGTCGTAGTAGTTGGAGTTATCCTTGAATTCGCTGATCAAGATACCCTTCAGGTCTTCGGTGTAGATCTTGGAAGCGTACTTCAAAATGGATTCGTTGAAGTTCAGTTCGTTTTCAACCAGCCATTCGAAGTCTTGGATCGGATCACCGTAGATGAGCCAATGCTTAAGGGCAAGAGCTACAACCAGGTCCTTGACGGCGCTACGGAAGATGAACTTGTCATCAAGACGGCCGTTCCAGGTGATGCGAGTCAGCGGATTATCATCGTTAGCTTCGATGGAAACACCCTTACCCGGGGTAACCTTACGAATTTTGATGGGCAAGCGGCTAAGGAGCTGCCATGCCTTGGTGAAAGCGATAGTCTTGCGGACGAAGGACTGTTCCTTTTCGGGAGCAACGCGCACGAATGCACCGAAGCAACGCTGGTACAGGGTTTCCTTGTCGAAAATGCAGTCAGAAGAACGGCATTCGCTGAGCTTACCATCCATCATAAAGAGGGTCTTGGCAAGTTCGGGACGCATACGGACTTCAAGCTTACGGGTACGGGCCTTGAGGCGAACACCATCCTTGTAAACGTAGGTAAAGCCTTCTTCCTGGTAACGCTGCCAAATGAAGAACTGCAGATCGTCAGCAGCACGGAGATGGTAGCTGAACACAGGGTTCTGACGGTTGTTAGCCATAGTCACCTGATTCAGGAAGTTGTCTGCACCAGGATAGGGCACAACAACCTTGACGAGAACCTTGGGGTTCACCGGCTTCTTGCTCTTCTTAGCGTACTGTTCGTAGGTGAACAGGGACTGAGCACCGTTAATAATCTTGGGACGGTCAATGTAAAGAACCTTCTTGCCGTCGCGATCCTTCAAGCGCAGGTCGTCGCCGGTAAGGGTCATACCGTTGTGCAGGAACGGGAAGTCTTCCACGTTCACGTTCTGGTCGTCGTTGCGTTCCATGGTCTGGAAGGCGTCGATAAGAGCTGCGTTGGTATGAGTGAGGTTGCCGAGGTAAGTACGGATGTTGCTGGAGACGATAGCCATGTTGTGCTTGGTCTTCAGACGCTTACCCAAATTGACGTGGTAGTCGAAAATCGTGCGGATCGGGCAGAAACCGAGGAAAAGTTCGCCGTGATCGCTAGTCATGTGAAGAGGTTCGGACTCCATAACGATTTCAAGCTTGTCATCAGCGGAGCGGAAATCGCGGGTCAAATCGTCGTGTTCGGCAACAATTTCCAGCTTAGCCTTAACTTCGGCCTTCCAGAGATTGAGCTTACGGCGCATATCCTTAAGGGTGCGTTCCAGTTCGGAGTCGGTCAAGTCACGGCTTGCGCGGGTGCGGAGCACGGTGATTTCGAGGGTTTCCATGTAGGGACGGCTTGCAGGTGCGTCGTCCTCTTCTTCTTCAGCATCGTCGGAAATCTTGTTGACTGCCCAGGGGTCGGCTTCTTCACGAAGAGACATGAAGAACGGATTGGTGGGGTCGCTAGTGCGGAAAACAGCAATCTGAAGCTGCTTAAGATCGGAATTCAGGTGCTGAACAACCTTTTCCAGCGGGGTATCTTCATCCAGGAAGATGAAGAATTCCATAAAGCCCTGAGAGTATTGGAATCCATGGAAACAACCATTTTCGTCCAGGTTTAAATGTCTGAGCGCCTTAATTCGATCTGTAGGATCATTAGGATTGAGACTCAAAAGACTAGCGACAAAAGCTAGACGGCGTTCCTGCGATTTCGTTAATTCCATTTTTTCCTCAATTGATAAAAGCAAAAGCTAGGAGCCTGTTCGGGACCCTACCTAATACATTTATATATATTATTGCCATAAAAATAGTTTCAAAAGCACCTTTTTGAATACAACTGAATAAACTTTTTTAATTTTTTTGCCAAAATCCGTCATTTTTAGTGCACGTATGAGCAAAAATCAAACATTTTACGTTTTTTAAGAGGGCTTTTACTCTTTATGGCGTAAAAATGCTATGATTTAGTCAATAGGAGTTTCTTATATGAATTTGCTAGATGTTATTGCCAAGGCCAAGGCCGAAAAGGCCACCTCGTTAGACCTGTCCCAGAAAAACCTCCGTCTCCTTCCGCCGGAACTTTTTGAACTGGACTCTCTCGAAGAACTGATCCTGGACCGTAACCTCCTGGTGGAGCTTCCGGACGATATTGGCAATTTGAAGAACCTCAAGAAGCTTTCCGTTAGCGAAAACGACCTGATGGACCTGCCCGAGACCATCGGCGAGCTTACCAAGCTGGAGCACCTGTACCTGGGCTACAACAGCCTGTCTGAGCTTCCGGATTCCGTAGGCAACCTGAAAAACCTCCAGCAGGTGAACATCGCCAAGAATCAGCTTTTGGACCTGACCAACGAAGTGGGCAAGTGGGTAAACGTCACCAAGCTGTCCCTCCATGACAACATGCTGTCCGAAATCCCCGCCACCCTGGGCAAGCTGAAAAAACTCAAGAAGCTTTACCTGGACAACAACGACTTGACCAGCATTCCCTCTGCACTGGGACACCTGGAAAGCCTGGAAGTCCTCATGGTCTCCGGCAACAGCCTGGGCGCCATCCCGTCCGAATTCGGCGAACTGAAGAACTTGAAGGAACTGGTCCTGGATGCAAACCAGTTGGCCACCCTCCCCGAAAGCCTTGCCGAATGCGACAAGCTGGAAACAATCTCCGTTATCGAAAACCCCATGGAAGGCGGCATCCCCCGCGTGCTGTTGGACAAGAAGGGGCTGAAAATTGACCAGTAAGTTTTCAAAGAAAACTGCATTAACGGCGGCGATGTTCTTCGTCGCCTTTTTGCTCTTTGGATGCAGCGACTTTTTCCATCCCGTAGAAAGCACACCAACCCCCACGGAGTACCAATACAACTACTGGCTCCTGAAGAGGACCTACCTTTACGAAAGCGACCTGGACACCCTCGATGCCGATGGAGACAAAGTGGAAAACCTATACAAGGCACTTTCGGACCCATACACAAGGTACGTTCCCCCAAGCAAGAGCGAACAGACCAGCATCTCCATGAACACAAGCATCGTTCAGGGCGACGTGGGCATGGAATACCTCCTAGACGCAAGCACTGCCACCTTAAGTGCCAACGGTAATCACCCGCTGTTCATCTACAGAGTCTACGAGAAAAGTCCTGCCGCCGAAGCCGGGTTCCCACGCTACGGCAACATCATCGAAGTCAATGGCGTAGACCTAGTGCTCTCGCCCGATGACCCTACCGGCTATTCCGTTTACAACACCTACGATTCTGTACTTACCTACAACAAGGAAATTGCATACACCATCGTATTCGCACAGGATACCATCCGTGACACCTTGACCAAAACCGACATTTACGCACCCACGGTTTTTCTTGACACTGTGGACGGAATCACGGTCATTTCCATTACCGGTTTCAAACAAACTACGATTAATCAAACCAGCGGATCCCTGGGTGAACTGAAGGCCTATCTGGATTCCACACGAGCCGAGACGAACGTAAGAATATTGAACCTCATGAACAATCCCGGCGGACACGTAAACCAGTGCATTCCCATGGCGGACCTTTTTGTTTCGAGCGGAGTTCTTTCTTCCCGCTACTGGAAAGCTTTTGATGCTTCGGGAAAATCACTGACATTATCCAGGACCATCTACGCGCAAAATGGCGATGCCGGAGAAAACCGCAAGTTCGTTTTGCTGGTTAACGAATCCAGCGCAAGTTGCGCAGAAATTTTCGCGGCGTCGGTTTCCGAAGGAGCAAACATTCCCGTCATTGGAAAAACCTCCTTTGGCAAGGGAATCGGACAAACTACCTGGACAACCATCGAAAACGGCATGGCCATCATCACAAACCTGGAATTCTTAACGCCAAAAGGCAATTCCTACCATCGCAAGGGAATTGTCCCCGACTATGTTTGTGAAGGAAAAGCCTCCGTTTCCTGCGCAGTAACATTGATAAAAAACAATTTCGACAAGGCAACCGCATTGAAAAAGAGAGCACCTAAGTTAGACGAATTTGTCGCTTTAAAACGTGGTGTAAGCTCTTTTGGTGGCGCCTTCATTGAAGAAAAATAATACACAGGGTAATAAGGAGAAATCATGAAAAAATTGAAAGGAGTCTTGAGTGTGGGCGGAGCCATTACGCTCGCCGCTGCATTCACAGGATGTACCGAACCAGGGACAGAACCGATTTTCAGTCCCAATGGCGGAAGTAGTTCCTCTGGAGAAGAAATCTACAGAAACACCATTGAATACGATGAACTCACCTACAACTACGATCTTCTCGACCTGTACTACTTCTACGGCCATAAGAAAAACGAACTGGACGACTTTGATTTCTACCTAAACGCATCCACTAGTTCTTATTACGATACAAAGAGCTTTTGCACCACCCAGTTCGCAAAAATCTGCAACATGTACGACTATATGAGTGACCCGTTCACTCGTTACTTTGATCCATCCTACGCAGGACGCATTTTGAATATGCTCAGCGAAACCGAAGCCCTGGTAGGCCTTGGCGCCGATGTCAAGGAAGTCAAAGTCGGTGATTCCGTCAAGGTTGTCGTGAATCAGGTTTATGAAAATGGTCCTGCAGAACTTTACGGCCTTATGGAAGGCGACACCGTCTTGACCGTTAACGGATACGACATTACTAGCGCAAAGGTATTTGAAGCAGAAACTAAGGGCAAAAAAGGCGATCGTATCTCTCTGGAAGTTGTTCGTAACGACGAAATCAAGACTATCAATGTCAAGATTGGCGAATACAACGAACCTACGGTTTACCTGTCCTTTGAAGATTCCATCCCCGTTATTCGCATTACCGAATTCACCACCACCACAAGTTCCGCAAACGGATCCTATGGCGAATTTGTTAGCGCTTTGAAAAAAATCAAGGACACTCACAAGGCTGCAATCATCGACCTTCGTAACAATCCGGGCGGCGACGTGGACCAGTGCAACAGAATGTCCGCAGAATTGTTGAGCAAAGGAGACACCATCATCATTGATGTTGAAACCGACGTTGACTCCTCGGGCAGCGGATACAACAAGACTTACTTCCAAAAGTTCGACACCACCGCCTACACAGCATCAAACGACGGCATCGGTAAGGATCTCTATTATGTATTCCTGGCAAACGACAGATCCGCAAGTTGCGCTGAAGTCATGTTGTCTGCAGTCACCGTCAACAAGAAGTCGCCTTTGGTAGGTCAAACCACCTACGGCAAGGGCATTGGTCAGTACGTGATTCAGACAAACTACGTTGCGGGTGGTTTGGCATTGATTACAGGCTTGGAATCTATGGACAAGGACGGGGATATTTACCACAAGGTGGGTATCGTTCCGGACTATGCGATTACTGATGAAGAAGAGCAGATGGAAAAGGCTCTCGAAATCGCAAAGGAAGCTGCCAACGGAAACGAGGAAAAGAGAACCGCAGGCTACGGCACCGAATCCACAGGCAACTTTGCCAAGGCAAAGGCTCAGGCTCGCGTAGAATTCCCCAAGACCAAGAAAGAATTACTCAGCCAAATGAGTGGCGCTTACAAGATCAAAAAGTAACTGATAAACAAATTTAAAAAGTGCCCGGTGAATTGCCGGGCACTTTTCTCATATTCCTTGGATGGTCGTCTATTCCAAGGTTCGCATACGAACCAACACGTCCGTCGTGTCATTCGCCTTTACAGCAGGAGCCGCAAGCGTCAATTCAATCTGCTTACGGATTTCTGCGACTTCCTTTTTCAGACGGGCAAGGCGTTCTCCAGTAAGTTTGGGAGCCGCAATCATAGTCTTGCTTGCAGGATTGATCCAAGCGCCTTTTTCATTCTTGAAACCCAGGTGAAGATGAGGACCAGTGCTGCGGCCCGTGTTACCCACGCGGCCAATGACCTGACGGGCAGAAACATGGGCTCCTACCCCAACGCCGCGGGTAGACAAGTGCATGTACCAGCTTTCGGAATTGTCGCGATGGCGGATAGCAATCTTATTTCCGCTAAATTCGTCGTAGCCGGAAACAGTCACATTACCTTCGGCAACAGCATACACAGGAGTGCCTACCGGATTGCCACCGTAGTCAATACCGTGATGAGCCTTGCGCTGACCAGTAATGGGGTGAATTCTAGAACCGAAAGGACTGGTAATGTGGAGACGATCCAAGGGGTAGCGCAGACCGTCGAAAATCAGGGCGTCGCCGGATTCTGTATAATGGGCATTAAAAGAACTCTTGGGGTCTCCATCATCATAGCGGAACGCCTCATGATGGCCAACCACACGACCGTCAAATTCTGCGTAGAGAACCTTACCGTTAATCCAGACAGAATCCTGGTAGAAAGTTTCTTCAAGAAGAATACGGAACTTGTCTCCAGCGCGAGCCAGCGGGAAAGCCACCTTGCACTGCAACACGCCACTGACGATGCCAACCATTCGGCCAGGAATACCTACGCGGCGCAATGTTCCATCCAATGTGCTACCTTCCGTGAGAGCTCCTTCAAAAACGGAAATACGACGGGATACGGGCTTTTCAATACGGCTGTAAACGTAACCGGTATCCGTCTTGCTCATCATATGAATCGTCGCAGGATTGGGCGCATAGCGGAAACGCTGAACACTTCCTTCGGTATCCAAAGCAGCAAAGAACACCTGGCCCACGCGAAGCTTCACCAGATCCACGCTATCCTGCATGCCAAGCACAATCTTGCCGCGTTCTTTTTCGTTGATTTTCATGCGCAGGAGAACCTGGAACAGGCCATCGCCGGCGCGTACGGTATCGTTTTCAACAGTCCAATTTTCTGGGAATTGCTGAACCTTTTCTATTTCGGCAGAGAGAGAATCAATCTTGGTTCGAAGCGCGTCCCCTTCGGTTTTCAGGGACTGAATTTTTTCTTCTTCGTTACAGCCCATAAGGCTGATGGCAATTACAATCGACGAAAGAATTAAACGGAACACGAAATCCTCAATATAGAAACGGGACAAAAACCCCTTACAGACTAAATTTTATTGCAAAATAAAAAAAGATTCCCCGGCCATCGCCAGAGAATCCTTTTTTAAACGCAATTTCGCTAAGAAATTACTGCTGAGCTGCGGGAGCAGCCGGTGCTGCAGCAGGCTTTGCTTCAGCCTTGGGAGCAGTCTTCTTTGCTGCGGGCTTTGCAGCCGGCTTTGCGGGTTCAGCCTTAGCAGGTTCTACAGCAGGAGCTTCAACAGCGTGGGTATCGATCAATTCCATTTCGAACACGAGAACGCTGTTGCCCGGAATCTGAGGACGACCGGCAGGACCGTAAGCGAGTTCGCTAGGAATCCATGCGGTAACCTTTTCGCCAACCTTCATGAGCTTGAGCATTTCGGTCCAACCCGGAATCACAGCGCCAATGGGGAATTCCAGAGGTTCGCCACGATCGACAGAGCTGTCGAACTTGGTGCCGTTCAGGAGGGTACCGGTATAGTGAACCTTAACGATGTGGCCATCTGCCGGAGTAGCACCGTCAGCCTTACCTTCGGTGATTACCTTGTACTGAAGGCCTGAAGCGGTAGTGACAACGCCTTCGGCGGTCTTGTTCTGAGCGAGGAATGCTTCGCCAGCAGCCTTGTTTTCTGCAGCAGCGATGCTGTCCTTAGCCATCTTTTCGGCCTGACGCTTCTGAGAAAGGTCGGTCAGAGTCTGGAAGATGGTGGAGTCATTCATCAAGAATGCAGCAGAATCTTCGTTGTAGCGTTCCTTGAAAGCCTGAATAAACACGTCGATGTCCAGGTCGATGGAATCGCGGGTTACCAGCTGGTAGTGAGCCTGGTTACCAAAGTGAGCACCGAGTGCGTAGCTATACTTATCCTTGTCAGTAACGAGAGAAGTCTTCTTAGCAGCGGAAGAACCCTGGCAAAGCTGATCGCAACCAGTCATGGCAAGAGCGAGAGCACCAGCGGCAATAATCATTTTTTTGTTCATTTTATCCTCTTTTTTTAAGACGCTTTGAAAAATAACAAAAACTTAAGCCAAAAGACAATTTGTAAATCTTTTTTACTCAAAGTTTTTCATATATTGCATATCGTTAATAAAGGAACGATTATGTGCGGAATTGTCGCTTATGTTGGGCAAAGTGAAGCCCTTCCTATCTTGATTGGTGGTCTTAAGAAGCTTGAATACCGTGGTTACGACAGCTCGGGCATCGCTGTTATCCAGGACGCCGGCATCCATACCGTTCGCGCCTCCGGTAAAATCAGCGCGCTTGAAGAAAAGCTGAAAAAAGATTCTGTTACCAGCAACATCGGCATTGCCCATACCCGTTGGGCTACCCACGGCGCCCCCACCGAACAGAATGCACACCCCCACATGAGCTTCGATGGAAACATTTCCATCGTTCATAACGGCATTATTGAAAACTACGCAAGCCTGAAAAAGAAACTCCAGGCCGACGGGGTTGAATTCAAGTCCGAAACCGATACCGAAGTTGTAGCACACCTTATTGCAAAGTTCTACAAGGGCAACCTGAAGGACGCGGTCCTCAAGGCAATTTCCTTAATCGAAGGCACCTTCGGTCTGGCAGTTATTTGCAAGGATCGTCCGGGCACCCTTATCGGAGCTCGTCGCGGCAGTCCTCTCATTCTTGGCATTGGTCAAAATGAATTCTACCTGGCCAGCGACGTTTCCGCTATTATCAGCCACACTCAGAAAGTCGTTTATCTTGACGATAACGACGTGGTAGAAATCAAGGATGGAACATACAACTTGTTGAACACCTTGAGCCAGCCGGTACAGCACGAAGTTCAGGACGTAGAATTCGATGCCGATTCTATTGCAAAGGGTGGTTTCGCCCACTTCATGCTGAAGGAAATTTTTGAACAACCCGAAGTCCTCCGTAACACGATGCGCGGTCGTCTCCTGGTTGCCGAAGGTAACGCAAAGCTCGCCGGTCTTGACACCAACATCAAGGAACTTCGAAACATCAACCGAATCATCATCACCGCTTGCGGTACCAGCTACTACGCCGCCATGGTAGGTGAATACATGATCGAAGATTTGGCAGGCGTTCCTGTTGAAGTGGAATACGCTTCCGAATTCCGTTATCGCAATCCCATTATCAAGCCGGGCACCTTGGTGCTGGCCATTTCCCAGTCAGGCGAAACTGCAGACACTTTGGCAGCTCTGAAGGAAGCCCAACAGAAGGGCGCAACTGCTCTTGCCATTTGTAACGGAGTTGGCTCCACCATCGCACGCACAAGTGACGGCGGCGTCTACCTCCACGCCGGTCCAGAAATCGGTGTGGCATCCACCAAGGCATTTACCTCCCAGGTGACTGTTCTCGCCATGATTGCATTGTTGCTTGGCCGTCAGCGTCGTTTGAGTTTCGAAAGTGGAGCAGACATAGTCAAATCCATGCAGGAGCTTCCGGAACTTGTGGAAAAGACCCTCAAGCTTTCCGACCAGATTGCTGGCATCGCCCACCAGTATGTAAAGGCAGGAAACTTCTTGTACCTGGGCCGCCATTACAACTACCCCGTGGCCATGGAAGGCGCCCTGAAACTGAAGGAAATCAGCTACATCCACGCCGAAGGCTACCCTGCTGCAGAAATGAAGCACGGTCCCATCGCTCTTATTGATGAAAACATGCCGGTGGTGGTTATCGCTCCTAAGGATGCCCTTTTCGACAAAGTGATCAGCAACGTTCGCGAAATCAAGGCTCGCGGCGGTAAGGTCATTGCTATCACCACCGAAGATTGCCACCCGCTGGACGAAATTGCAGACCACCTGATCAAGGTTCCCAAGACCCTGAGCATGCTTATGCCTATTCTCACCTGCATTCCGCTGCAGTTGTTGGCATACCACATCGCAGTGCTTCGCGGCAACGACGTAGACCAGCCCCGTAATCTGGCAAAGAGCGTAACTGTGGAATAAAAACACCGCCGCAATTTACTGCAACAGTTCTTATAAGTATCAGAAAACCGGACTCTTTCGAGTCCGGCTTTTTTATCGGGGGATTTTGTTCGATGGAAAAATTCAGCCCAGATTACTTCACCATGGTAATGCTTCGGATTTCACGATAGGTTCCTGTAGACACCTTCACAATGTAAGTACCTTGAGGAAGGCCGGCTCTTGCCAAATCCAAATATTCCACATGACTGCCAGCGGATTTGGCGGAAATATTCTGATAAAGAAGGCCACCAAAACCTGAATACAGACTAATCTTCACATTGTCCTGATTCGGGAGGGAATATTTGATTTCAAGAACTCCACGACGATTCTTCAGAGACATGTTTCTTGCAGGAGCATTTCCTGTGAAAGCAACAGACATGGAACCATCTGAAGGATCCTTGGGATTTTCCGCATCGGAATCGTTGGCTATCTTCACTGAAACCTTAAAGATTACCATCTTGTTTCCATTTTTTAATCCCTGGGCAAAGGTATATGTTTCGCCAGCAGAAACACGATTCGGATAATGACCCAAGGAAACCTTTCCTGCGGTCATATTCCATTCGGCGAATACATAAGCGTTTTCACCCCAGCTCACGACTTCACCATTTTTACCAAACCAGTGGCCAGGAGCATTCGCTGTAGAATTGGTATTCAAGGAGCCATCCGCATCAACAGCGAAGAATGTCGCCGAGCCCAAGTCTGCTGCAGCAAGGCCTAGGTTTGTCGCAACCTTCTGAACATCAAAATCAACCACGGAGGTTCCATAATCTTCGCTAATCTGGACCGTTGCAGAAAGTTCATATTTAACCGTATCCACCTTCACATTGATAGAGCTACTCGATGCGACGCTGGAGGAGCTATTGGATACAATGCTGGATGAACTGTTGGGCATAACACTAGAACTGCTTTGCACATTACTGCTAGAAGAACCTGGGGTAACAGGGGTAATATTATCTGTAATCTCCGGCCACTTATAGTCCAGAACAAAATTGTTGTAGTACTTTACGTTGGCATCGCCAGCGCCAGCAAGGCCCTCTTCAAGTTTAAGCTTGTAGTTAAAATGTTTCGTACGAATGTTTTCGTTACCAGAATACTGATAATCCGTATTGACCACCACGGCAAATACCATCTGAGAGCCATTAGTTGTAGAAGGGGTCTTATCCAAGCGCAAAGTTACAGAGCCTTCGCCGGTAATAGGTTCACTATAAACAGGAGTTCCATCGGTTGCTCGATAGCAAAGGAGGTAATTCATGTTGGTGTTATTGGAATTGCCGCCAACATTGTAGAAGGAAACCTTCACCTGTTTTGCACCAGAAGACACCTTCAGGGGCACTACGTTAGAGCCGGACCAGCCCGGAGTTGTGGCTTCGTCAGGAATCAGATAACCATCACTGACAGTAACTGGCTGGTAGGGGGTCATCTTCCAGGTATTTCTGTACTGGCCGTTATCCCAGTAATACTGTTCTTCGTAGCTCGTTCCACCGAAATTGTTATTCAAGAGATTCTTGATTTCGTTGGACCATTTTTTCATATCCAACAAGGCCATTCTTGCACGGAATTCCGTAATAAGCCTACGGGTTGCTGCAGCACCAAGCCCCTTGTCCAAGGCGTAAGTTTCCAGCAAATAGGTTGTTTTACCATAGGCATTGCCATAAATCCAGCGGACAGAGCCCGTGCCTAGCCATGTTCCCAGGAATGTAGGGAAGATATTGCTATACTGAGCGCCACCTAAGAGATAACGCTGGTTCTTGCCGGTAACACCCTGCGCACCGGGACCACCAAAGGTTCCATCCACAAGCCAACCTGAATAGCATTCGATAGGCATAAAAGGAGCTATCACCGTAGCCGCATTCAGGAAGCCCATGCCGCTATAGACTCCTTCGCGGTGGGAGAACATATCCTGCTGAATCCAAGTGTTACCCGCTTCCTGAAACCAGTGGGCCTGTTTTGCACCAGGATAGCCATTCGTCATGGAATGGATTCCCTCGTGAATCATAGCATCCATTTGAGAAACACGATCACGGTAGGGGCAGCTGGTATTAAAGCTGTAAAGAGGATAAAAAGATGCAGCCACAGCCGTATAGCCGGCAACCACTGTTTGCCAGCCTCCCGTAGTATCCGTCTTAGCGCCACCAGCACATGTTCCAGAACCATAGTAATAGACAGCACTATACTGGCCTTTCTGAGCCTGTGCATCAGGAGCCCAACCCAAGGTATCGTAGAGATACGTAAAATCCGTATCGTACTTTTTCAGGATGCTATCAATGGTCACATCCGTGATTCTAGCGTCGCGATCCTTTCCCCAATAGAGAGCCCACCACTTACCAGCCTTTCTGCCGGTAACGCCGGAACAGTTTTCATTAAACTTGGTTGGCGGTTTGATTTCACCTAGATTTGATCTTGTATCGTAATCCAGGTCAGAACGATAAGTCGGCCAAGTATAGGCATCGCCATTGGCGGCGAAAGATATAGCGCATACAACAAGGGTTGCGCCAAGTACGTATTTTTTCATAATCCAAATCCCATTTCAAAGGAACGCCAAATGGCGTCACTCCAAAGTCAAAGGTACATCGGCAATTTAAAATCACCAATGGTTTGGATTATTCCATGTTGTATAAGTGTGTTTGAAATGTGTTAACAATCCATTCCTGATTACGGGCCACGCTTTCTATTCGAACTTCATCAATCAAGCCGTTCCATGTTTCCGTTTTAATTTCGTTTCCACCTATGCGGAAAGGTACGTAAACATCCAGCTGATTTGTGGTAAAGGGACTGGTCTCCCCCACCTGCTCACCATTGACATACATGGTGAAATTATGATTTTCCGAAACCAGGGTCAAGAAGCACCACTCCCCTACAGGAACGATAGAAGAGTCTCCGAAGACAATATCATCGGGCCTAACCGGAGCACTTTTCATCACCGTAAAGTTTCCGTAGGAGGCCTCGTAGTGCCATTGGAATTTCGAAGTGCTGTCGCTCCAGTAACTACGCTGAGAAACTAGAATCTGGTGATTATCATTGGGGCCATTCCACTTTGTCCAAAGGGAAATAGTAAAATCACCATCGGTAAGATTCATAGAATCAATCTCGATAAACTGTCCCGGAGCTAACAATATAGCCTTGCCATCAATTCCAGATTCATAAGTAACCTTTTCAGCGACAGTAGAATCGTTATCAAAAACTCGTTCCGACCCCTCCATCTTAAGAAGGATTTCAATCATTGCCGGCAGTACAACTTCTTCCGCAGAATCTGAAACAGAAATTGTATATGCCGCAATAGCATCGTCCTTCTGCACATATTGAAGAATAAGATCTTTGCCAGATGGAATCGCGTCAAAGGCAAAGGAACCGTCCTCGGCAACATCAGCCTTCAGATTCGTACCTTTAATGCGGACAAAGCCACCATTAGATCCATTCATGGATCCCTTCAGGGACTTTCTTGAAGAAATCTTTAAATCATGACGTTCTCCATCACCTAAGTTCGTCAAACCGCATTGAGAACCTTGTTCCGCAAACAGGACAACCGTATCCTTTTCGGCATGTTTCTTAAGTACCAGCTGGTATTTTCCCTGCTTGTCAGACTGGGTATCAACAGAATCATCTATGGAGATTGAGTTGTCAATATACGCCACAACACGAGCTGAGGGAACAACTTTTCCATCGGAATCAATTACCACACCCGAAACCGTAATGGAGTGGTCAATATCAGTCATACCACCAGCAACATTCTTTTCGCTACAAGCGCAAAAAAGAAATATTACAAACAAATTAAACGAAAGGATTTGAATTACAGTTTTCATTTTTCATCCTTCGAAATTCTTTCACTCATAGGGAATGTCATGAACATCATTTCATAAACGCGTTCCACATCCATATCGTTCGCGATTTTCGCCATAATTTTCTTACGAGCATCACGCATAACCTCGACCACATACTTAAACGACTTTTCGCTCATGGCAAGTGTCGTAAATGCTGAATAGTATTCATCCCTCGGAACACATTCTACAGCCCGCAGCGCATGCTGAATGTAGTCGCGGCGGATTTGGCGAAGCGCAATCGGAGAAACATCCTTAGCGTCCACCACCAAGGACGTTTCAATGTACCGACCATTTTCATATTTAACTAATCCCAACTCCAGCAAGTTCCTTACCGCATCACGGGCTTCATTCGCCGTAATATGAGGAACCACCATTCGGGCCAAAACCTTGAAGTCTTCATTCCATTTAGAATTGACAATCAGTTCTCGAATAACGGGATGATACCACTTTGAAAAATAGGTTTGTTCACGATTGGTTAGATGGGTAATTTCCGCCTGTCTCTTGACCAACAAGATTTGTTCCCAGGCTTCATCACGCTTGTTAATTTGTTCGGCCTGGTTAAATTCCACCAAAGCAAGGAAGAATGCTTCCTGAAGAGACCCAAGTCCTATGGCCGATGCGATTTTTTCCGCAGATTTTCGCGTCAGTTTAAAACGTCCGCGAATCACATTCAAGCAATAGGAGGATGTTTTAAATCCAGCCTTTGCAGCAAAGAATCGGTGAGAAAACGCTGCACTCCGATTTTTTTGTTCTTCAAAGTAATCCTGAAGAAACTTACGATAATCATCGTAAGAAAAGAGACTTTCTACTACCTTACTAGAAGCCATACCCAAATCCTTTTCACCAAACACCCTTCTTCTGAAGGTCCAATATAAAATATATTAATCCTTCACGCAACGAACAGAATAAAAGACGTCCGCATCAAAGTATTCTTCAACCACAGACACACCAAAGTGGGAATTGCGAAGAACATAAGCGTAGAAACATTCCATTTCTGCAGCATCTCCGCCACATTCATCCACCGAAGTTGCGCTCCACAGGAAGGAACGATCCGCATCATAGACAATAGCATCCTGACCGCCAAAACAACCTGTCTGCTGCAGGTTAAATCCATTCGAATTTTTGAGAGCCTTGGGACCTGCACTCAATAAGGCATCTAGTTCACCCTTTACAGGCAGGTGCCATCCAGCAGGGCAAATATTCAAGGCGTCCTTCCAGCGGTAGTAACGCCCGAATTGGTTACAGTTGCTGCCTTCGAAACAAAAACTTTCTCGCAGTTCATAATTGAGATTTTCGGCCATCCAAACTTTGTTCCCAATTTTCACCGTTTTATAGACATGATTGTCTCTTGGATCAATCAGTTCACCAGCAAAGCAAAAACAAGCAAAGGCAGAAAGCACCGCCAAAGCAGCAAAGAACCACTTAAAGTATTTCGACGAAAACTGGACCATAACAAGGCCCTCCTTTTTTTATAAAAATAAACTTTTTTCTACATTTGGGGATAATGGAAAACGAATATCTGGAACAAGAAGAATACGAAGTCCGTATTGGAGCCTTCAATGGTCCCATGGATTTGTTGGTCTATCTCGTCCAGAAGAAAGAAGTTCCTCTGGAACAGATTTCCATTGCAGAAATTGCCGACCAGTTCCTGGAATGGGTGAACGTCTACAGTGAATCCTCCAGCATGGACCTTTCCAAAGCGGGCGACTTTCTTTCCATGGCAAGCCGCCTCATGGCGTTGAAGGTGCAGGAACTGCTCCCTGCCGAAGAACGAGATCCCCAGCTTGAAGAAGAATACAACGCCGACCGTGAACAGCTTATGAAGGAAATGCTGGAGTACCAGCGATTCAAACAGGTGGCCAGCGGACTTCAAGAAATGGAAGGGGAAAACTTCGGTACCTATTCTCGCGGACGCTTGGAAAAGACCCAGTCCGATGACGACACCTTGGCCGACGCCAACATTTGGCAATTATTCCGCGCCTACCAAAAAAGTTTGAAAACAAAGATCTCCGAAACGGTTCATCATATTGAATTGGACTATGTGACCATTCAGGACCGTCAGCAGGCCATCAACAACTTCTTGAGTGTGAATGGCCGAGCCCTTTTCGAAGACCTTCTAGAAAATGACTCCCATCCCATCGTTGCCGCCGTGACCTTTATGGCAATGCTTGAGATGATCAAGACAGACGAAATCGTTTTCCGCCAGAGCGAATTGTTCGGTCCTATCTGGATTTACCGCAAAAAGAACAATCCGGATTTCGCCGACGAAATGGCTCGCGAAACAGTCTTCTTCTCCAAGGATCCCGAAGTCAAGAGCGGCCTTGTGGAAGCAATCCGCAACCAGGCCATGGCTCGTTCCCAGGAACAGACTGTGGGTGATCTGGCCGCCGTGATGCGCGAAGCCGTTCAGTGGGCAACCAGCGGTCGAGAAGTTTCCGAAGAGGACCTTACCGACATGTTGGAAGGCAAAGTGGATATGTCCGACGTTCAGGAGAACGCCTTTGCCGAAATGATGAAGGCCGATGACGCCGCCGAAGGAGCAGCAACTCCAGTCGAAAGTGCCGCAGCACCTGCCGAAAGTGCCGCAGCACCTGTTGAGGAATCCAGCGCTCCCGCCGAAAGTACCGTCGCAGACGAAGCAACAGTTGAACCCGACGCCGAGTCTGCAGAGCCCGTCGAAGGTGAAGAAGAATTCGTCACTGAAGAGTTCGTTGATGAAGAATTCGTTGATGAGGATGACGAAGATTTTGTGCCCACAGTAGTAAGCGCCAGCGAAGTCTCCGAAGAGCCGACAGCTGCCGAACCAGAAAAGCAAATGTCGGACGAAGAGTTTGCAGAGTTCATGCGCAAGGCCCAGGAATTTTACAACCAGAACGGCGGGGCCGCCCCCACAATCGTTCCCGCGGAAGAACCCGCAAACGCATCTGTAGAAGCAACAGCAGAAACCGCCGAGACTAAGATTGAGCCCACAGAAGAAATTGCAGAAGAACCCGTTGTTACAAAACAGGAAGAGTCTGAAAAAGACGAAGCTCCCTTCTTCGCAGGCAACGAGATGACCGACGCCGAGTACATTGCCTACCTGACTAGAAGCGCTAAAAATTTCGGTAAAAAAGACTAACAAAAAGCACCGCTACTGCGGTGCATTTTTTTACTTAATCGTCGTTTCTGCCGCTGAGTAGCCCAGCCCGATAAGCCCAGTACAGCAGCTGCATAATGGAACCGATTGCTGCAGCCACATAAGTAAGACCCGCAGCAAAGAGTACGCCGCTTACGGTATTATATTCACGGCCCTGAGCAACCACTTCCATGCGAGCTAAAGCCTTTTTGGCTCGAGCAGAGGCATCAAATTCCACCGGCACAGTAACCAGGGTGAACAAGGTTGCAATCGCAAACAGCAACACACCCACAATAGCCAGGGAATAACCAAGAGCGCGGCCCGCTCCCATCAAAATAATCCCCGCAATCACAAGCCAAGGTCCAATGTTGGAGCCAATGTTTGCCGCAGGAACAATGACAGAACGGAGCCACATGGGGAAATAACCTTGGGCATGCTGAATTGCGTGACCAACCTCGTGCGCAGCAACACCCGCAGCACTTGCGTTACGACCATAGTAAACTTCCTTGGACAAGTTCAAGGTCTTGTTCATGGGGTTGTAGTGATCCGAAAGAAAACCATGATGCACCAAAACCTGAACGTCAGTAATGCCTGCATCCATAAGGATTGCCTTGGCCACATCAGCACCGGTAAGGCCACTGGAAATAGCAACCTTCTGGCCAGCGTTAAAACGGGACTTTACCATCCAAGAAACAATGCCGGACAAAGCCAAAGTCACAAGCAAGATAGACATGTACAAAGGATCGAACATCATAATCTAATACCTCTTTTTCTACTCTAAATGTACAAAAGAAACGGGTGCAAAGCACACCCGTTCATCGGCAAAAACAAGGGGTTCATCTATTTAACAAGAATTTTTTGTGCAAACAGGCCCTTTGCGGTCTCAACCAGAATCAAATAGTTTCCAGAAACCAAACCTTCTGTAGAAAGACGCACGCTACCCCTAGCCAAAGCCTCATAGCTTTGGATTCTAACGCCAAGAGTATTGAACACACGTACAGAACGGACCATGCCCGACGCATTCTCTACAAGCCAGGATCCATTTTCGTAGCGCAACAGGTTTCCAACGTTTTTCGACTTTACCGGGACAATGCCATCTATAATAGGCTTGTCCTTCGGATTCGAATTTTTAAGCAGCACTGCCGTGATGGACTTGGCAGGAAGTGTCAAGCCGACACCATTTGCAGAAACCGTGGCGGACTTTTTCTTCAGAGCATTCACAGCATGCGACTCAAAAGTTTCGCCAGTCAAGCCAGAAAGTTCAAGGACCTCAACTTCACCATCTATAGCATCAAAACCCTTCATAGAAAGATTCACTGTTTGAGAAGCCTGTTCAGAA
Organism: Fibrobacter sp.; assembly: GCA_024398995.1. Lineage (GTDB taxonomy): Bacteria > Fibrobacterota > Fibrobacteria > Fibrobacterales > Fibrobacteraceae > Fibrobacter. The sequence goes on along the minus strand of JAKSIE010000006.1, from coordinate 26,383 downwards.
CGGTTCACAAGAATAACCGTCATGGAATCCACTTTTGGAGTTACAGAACTGTAGGCAGAAACCAGGGAATCATTTGAGGACGTGGATTGGACACGGGCTTCATGGCCATAGCGGCTAAATAGATGGACGGTCTCATACATGCCGTCGCCCCATGTCCAGGGAGTGAAAATTTCCACATCATTGTCCATGAAGGTTCCTATCCAGGAGGCATAGGTCAGCGCCGTTGTCATAGGATCCTTTTCATCAATAATAGATGTCTCGGTAATGCCCAGAGTAATGCCATGACCTTCGCCGAAGTATTGATTCAGCCAATCGTTAACGCGTTTAAAAACGTATTCCTTGGTTTGATTATTATCCCACTTTCCCGTTACCAGCTTCATGCCGTTCGTACCGGAATAGTTATAGGTGGTATCGAAGAATACTCGATGCCAATTCACACGTTCAGCATAAGTTTTTTCCGTAGGATACCAGTGCATGTCAAACACATCTAGCAAGCGAACGCCAGACTTTTTCTGCTCTTCGGCAATGCGCTTAATAAAGTATTCCAACCAGCAGTAATTGCGGTCTTCGCCCTTGCCTAAGCCGGATTTTCCTTCGGAGGCCCCTGTGGTACACCACTGCCATTCATTGGCTACGACAGGCCCCGTAAGCTTAACGTCCTTCCAGGCAGCACGAGCTTTCTTGGCCACATCGATATAACGTTCCACCAAGAAATCCGGATCCATATCTAGAGGTAGATCTCCGTGGGTTCCATTCCAGATTTCCATTTCGTTATCCATGCTCCAATACTGGAACCTGGACATATCGTACTTTAACTCATCACGCCAATGACTAATAATTCCTACGGTGGAATCGGCAGGCCAAGATTCGTTATACAGACTATAATCCCCCGCCTTTATAAGCGTTGTTCCATCATCGGCAACTTCGCCACCACCAGCAAGGTCCAGCGTTGCTTTTGCCCAAGCGCCATGCTCTTGGTAAAAATTCCAGTCGGAAAAATTGTATTCGGTCGAAGCTGCCGCATAGCCTGTCAGCTGAAAGGCATACATAGCATTGACCCCAGGAAGATTATCCAGGACCTTCTTGGCAGTAATGTCCCAGTCATGGCTATAGACATTGTTGTACCAGTCCGGATGAACCGTCAACTTTTTACGCCAATTATAGCGCGTTGCATTGTTACCGTTGTTGGCACGTAAAAAATGCATACCGGATTCCAGCATTTTATTGTAGAACCCTTTTTCCTTTTCAAGAAGTTCCGCAGCCTTTTCCGGATCGGACTCCTCACCATCGCCAATCACATCGATATTTCGGCCATAAATATAGGGCGAAATTTTTTTGATTCCGGCAGACGCGTCTACAGAAATGGAAATATCCGCAAAGGCAGCAGAAACACCAAAGGCCACCATTGCATTAAACATCAATGATTTTTTTGACAATTTTAAATTTCCCATAAACATCCCTTTGTCAGTTTAATCTAAAACCAACTAATCCTAAAATATATTGTTTTTGGGAAAAAGGGTATTGCGGAATTATTACATATCGCCGGTATTGTTGATGAGGGTAGCCCCATCTCGAATTCTTGTCATGACAAGGCCAAGGACCATATAGAACACGCCCTGTATTGCCATGGGGTAAAGAAGTGCTGCCGCGTCAAAGATATCGGCGCCGCGCTGTTCAATAGCAAGCCATGCAGGAATTGCAAATGTCGAAGGAATGGCATAGGCAACAGCCTGCATCCAAGTAGGCATCAGATACAAAGGCCAGCTGAAGTTGCCCAAGAACAATACAGGCATACTCAGGAACAAGAAAACCTGCATACTTGTTTCGCGTCGGAGGAATACCTGAGAAAGAACCATTGCAAAATTGATGACGCAGAAAAGGAACACCACAGCAAAAGCTACCATAGGAAGCAACTCTCCACGACGAGGGAAATCGAAGATGTTGTAGATAACGAAATGGTAGAACAGGATAAATGTGCAATAATGGAAGAAATACGCAAGGGAACGACCGAAATAGCGATAGAACAGTTTTTCATTCTCCACCGGGGTTTCGCGATACTTGCGACGGAAACGGCGATGGGCGCGAGGGCCACCCAACACACAAAGACCAATAACCAATGTTTGCTGAAGAACCAAAACCAATACACTGGGCACCACATAGTTGGAATAGCTTCCGGTGCTATTGTACATGGTCTCTATGCTAATAGGCACCGGATCACGCATGGCCATGGCCTTTGCCGCAGGAACTTTACGCCCCAAAGCAATTCGCTTTACCTTGGTTGTCGCTCCAAGAGTTAGCCCGCAAGTGGTAAAGGCCGTACCGATGTTACCATGGAGCATTACATAGGCGCCGTGTGTAAACACGTTCAGTGTGACAGTCTCTCCATTACGTAATTCCTTTTCCATATCGTGAGGAATCACCATAAAGCCGTAGATATCTTCGCGGGCAAGGGCTGCTTCCGCCTCAGCTACGTCGGAGAATATATAACGGACATCAATCTGCTGGGTCGCCTGGGACATTTCCGTCAGCTGACGAGACATCACCGTATGATCCATGTCCACTACAGCAACAGGTACCTTGGAAACGGTCTGGTTCATATACGGAGTAGGATAGTAGAAAGCGTAAATAACACCAGCCACGACCAGCAACAAAACTGCAGCCGGATCCGTATAGAACAACTTCCATTCGGTAAAGGCAACCTTGAGCAAACGCTTAATCATCTCAAACATTACTTGGCCTCCTTGGCAGCTTTCTTAGCTTCTGCCTTAGCGACCTTGGCGGCTATTTTTGCAGCTTTTTTAGCAGCAATGACAGCCTTTTTCTCAGCAATCTTGGCTTCCAGCTCAGCCTTAAACTTAAAGGCCTCCCTAGCGTTCAGCTTATCAAGTTCAACAATACGCGGTTCTCTCTTGGCACCCCACTTCCAGCGGAAGAACATCAATCTGCCACCCAGGAGCATCCAGAAAATTGCCATGCCAATGAGAATCTCGATGGAATCCCAGGCGTGAGCTTTTCCGATGGGGCCAAGAAGCATAGAAGACTGAACCTTAAGAATATGGGTCAAGGGAAGAATAAAGGCAAAACCACGAACAGCAATGGGCATTGCCATCAGGGGGAAAGTCTGGCCAGCAAAAGCGAAGGCCGGGCCAGCGATAACGCCAGCCACACTGGAGGACATACGCATATTGCCGGTGATTCCCACAAAGGAAGTTCCTGCGCCAACGCAAGCAAGTACCATGATTAGCTGAGCCGCCGAAACCACAACAAACTCATCGAGGGTCATCGGAGCCAAAACTTTACGTGCATAGGCATAGACACCCACCATAGCCAACCATTCCAAAATAATCAAAGGCAACAAGGATGCAGCCCAGAGAACGGCACGATTGCCACCAGCAGCAGCAAGGAATTCACGAATGCGACGATCACGGAAAGGGAAGCTCATGACATACACGGCCCCAAGAATACATGCCAGGTGGAAAATGGATGTCGCCAAGCCCAAGCCAAGAAAGCCTTGATAGTTGGCCTCGATATTGCCAACAGACTTAAGCTGAACCTTGACAGGATCCTCCATCGCCTTCGTGTATATATTCGCTCCGATGGAGGAAAACACCGAGCGAATCTCCTTTGTAACAAAGGTATTGGTCAAGTAGTTTTGACCGCTGGAATAAATGGGAACCACAGGAGTTTCTAGGCGAAGAGCCCTACGTTCCATGTCATAAGGTATGACAACAAACGCAGTCAAGTCCCCGCGAATAATCGCATGTTCGCAGTCACTTAATTCCGCGCACATGGTTTTCACTTCGATAACAGGACTTGCTCTAAGGCCTTGTTCAAATTCGTCTGCCAGCTGGGAACGGTCTTGTTTTACAATTCCGATAGGAACATGCTGAACAATTTCTGCGGAAAATACTTCCAGCATAAAGATGGACACGCCAACAGGCAACACAAGAAGTACCAGCCACAACACTAAGTTGTGCTGGAAATACATCTTGTACACTGTTCTAAAGAACGACTTTAGCACGGGTCAACCAGAAATTCTAGAGATTACTGAATCTGATCCAACGGGAAAAGGACACTCATACCCGGGCGAACATTTTCGACTTTGTCCTTGGCGCGGAGGCGAATTTCAAAGGTTTTCAAATCAAAGCCACCACTTTCTTTGGAGCTGCGCCAGGTAGCATAGTCACCTACGGAGGCAATGTAGGTCACTTCCATATCAACATGCTGATCGAGCGCCGGGATATACAGGTTAAAGGTCTTACCCTTGAAAACGTTCTTAAGCATATCTTCACGAATGTGGAATACAGCCCAGGAATTATCCAAGTCGGTAATTGCAACAATGGGCATACCAGAACCTACCACTTCGCCTTCTTCAACCAGTTTTACAGAAACTTCGCCAGAAATAGGAGCACGGATCTTGGTTTCTTCCAAGTAGGCATCCACTTCGGCGTTTGCACCCTTAGCCTGAAGAACGAGTGCGTTTGCAGCAGCCTTATCTTCAGAACGAGCGCCAGCCAGAGCCTGATCATATTGAGCCTTGGCGGCATCTGCGGCAGACTGCGAAGCTCTCATCTGGGTTTCAGCTTCGTCTCTTTTCTGAAGCGGCATAACGCCTTCGTTGTAGAGTTTCTGTACACGGTCGTAAGTATTCTTAGCAAGGTTTGCAGCGTCCTGAGCGCGAGCGGCCATGGCCTTCAGAGCAGTCACGTCTTCGGAACGGGCACCATTCTGAGCTTTACTTGCCTGGGCGCGAGCGGCGCCAAGAGCACCACGAGCCTGCATCTTCTTAGCCTCGATTTCTGGGCTGCTGATTAATGCAACGATTGTATTCTTTTCAACCATGTCACCTTCGCGGAAATACACGGTTTCCACACGACCAGGAACCTTGCCGGCAACGAGAACGCGACGGGCTTCCATCTGACCTTGCAGGTAAGTTTCACGAGGTTCGGTTGCAAACTTTTGCAAGGTGGTGATACCGAGAACGATCAAGGCGATCAAAATCAGTACACTCAAAACTTTTCCGATAATCTTAATAACTTTCATGATTCTTTCCTCTTAAAATCTTTTAGGGTGCGGCAGCCGGTACCGTTTCGGCAGGTTCAGATTCTGCGGCAGGTTCTTTGGCAGGTTCTGCAACTGCATTGGTGTCCGCCGGAGCTACTGCATTCTGAGTTGCCGGTAGAAGGACCGGAGTTTCTACAGGCGCAGAGACTGCAAATTCTTCTGCCTTTTCTTCGACGGGCTGAACAGCGGTAAGCATGGTGCCTGCGTTAACAACTTCGCCACTGGCCTCAAGCAAGCCAAGCCAGGCAATCACAGCGTCATAATGGCCCTTAAGGTCGGCCACCTGCAAACGAGACAAAGCCAGTTCGGCATCTACAACATCAAGGCTAGTACCCAAGCCAGCTTCGTATGCCAAGATCTGACTACGATGAGCTTCTTCAGCAAGTTCACGAGTCTTTTTCAAGCTGTTCAAGCGGCTCAAGGCATGTTCCTTTTCACGCCAGCGCTTTTCAACCAAAAGCTTAATGTTATCGATGGTGCTTTCTTCCATATTAGCAAGAGAGCGGTCCAGCGCCTTTGCGCTAGAAACCTTGGCGCGAGTTTCGCCACCCTTGAACAGATCCCACTGAAGCTTTGCACCCACAGCCCATTCCGGCTCAAGAAGGGTCAGATTCTTAGTATAAAGTTCCTTGTAGGCAAACAGCGCAATCATAGGATAGTAATCACCTTGTGCAGCCTTCACTGCGTTCTGGCTGCGCTTACGTTCAGTACGCAGTTGCCAGAGGCCCGGATGACGTTCAATAGCCAAAGTCTTGAATTCTTCCATGGTCGGAGTTTGTTCCGGAGCGATTACCGGAGTAACAGCAGTCAAGTTCGTATCAGTGTGGAGCAAACTTGCCAAAGCCATACGAGCCATAGACTGATCTCGATGGGAATCTTCCAAGGCGTCTACAGCTTCAGCCAAGGCAACTTCTGCACGGAGACGTTCAGCCTTGCTGATCTGTCCACCAGCTTCCAGCTTCTTGGAACGTTCCAGGTGTTCTTCCAAGTTCTTGACGGTGGATTCACGCATAACGGTAAGTTCTTCTGCCAAGCGCAAGGTGAAGTACTTCGTGGCAACATCCATCAAAACGGTATTTTGAGCCATATTGAAGGCGGCCCTTTTGGCAGTTACATTGGCCTTGGCAGCATCATAAGCTGCGGTGCGCTTAAAACCTGTAAAGATGGGCCAAATGGCGGTCAGTCGAGCATTGAAGAACAGGTCATCTTGAACCCTCATCTTGAAATCCTTGGATTCCTTGATGGCGTCGGAGGCATCGCCACCATACTTCTGGCCAGCCTGTTCCGCAGTTTGAACCGCCACATCGTTTATAGACTTCTTATTGACAACGGCGCTCCAAATATCGTCGGACTTGGCACTGACCGCATCACGAATGTCAGAGGCCTTGGCATCTACAGCAGCTTTGGCTCGTTCTTCAGCCATTGCCTGAGGCAAGCCAGCCGCAACCATCTGGTTAACGGCGCTCTTATAGGCTTCGCCATAAGCCTGCTGGTATGTTTGTTCAAAAGCAGTCTCGAAGGCCTTTGCATAAACCGTATTATAAGCAGTAAGATAAGCCTTTGAGTAAGCAGAAGCACCGGCAATGTCGGCCAAAGGACTCTGCAGGGCCCCCAGGTCAATAGTAATAGGATCGTTTATCTTAGTAACGCTAGCGCTTAAACTCAACTGCGGAAGAAAGCGGGATAGGGCCTCCGATTGCTCGCTTTCGGCCATATCCACCTTGGATCTCTCTGCCTTAATCTGAGAGTTGCTTACAATTGCCATATCCAAGGCATCTTGCAAGGTAATCGAGGCGGCAAACGAAGGGGCGGAAGCCATTGCCGCACATGCTGTCAACAAAAATACGGACTTATTTTTCATAGCACGAAAAAAATAAAAAAGGGGGATTTTGAAGGCAAGGTTTTTGGGCGACAAAACTTACATTTTTTTTAAAAAATATTACAAAAATCTTACAAAGACGAATTTTTCCTCTTATTTCATCCAAAAACGCCATTTTGTTAATTTGTGCGTACACAAAAAAAAGACCCCTCAGCGGAGGGGTCTAACATTAAAAATCTTTCGTATTCTTACTTGCCTGGAGTAGGCGCAGCAGCCGTCCACGCAGTGGGGCTGTAGCCCATGGTAGTCAAATCCTTACGCTGTAAGCTAAAGCCTGCACCATCGGCAGCAGTCAAATTGGCCCATGCGTCAGAGTACAAGGTTGCGTCGTGCCAGGTGTAGAAATACCTTACATTTTCACCCGAACCTGCCTTGGAGAAGGGTTCCTTAACCACAACAGATTCACCACGGTTGGACAGCTTACCTGCATAAAGCCTAATGGGAACCGTATTCGCAATATTATATCTAGTGCGGATAAATCCAGTGTCTTTAGCAATAGTATCAGAGACAAGAACCATCATTCCCTTTGCCGGGATAACATCGTTATTCGTGAACTCAATGTTGACACCCTCAATCTTCCAGCCCTTAGACAAGGTTGTATTGTAAAGCTTTAAAGGTTCAGCAGTGGTGTTAACCAATTCAAGGAATTCAAAGTTAAGGGGGTCTCCATCCTTAGGATGGTAATGAATTTCGCTAATGTACACAGACCCCAATTTCAGAGAAGAATTTGCCTTACCCGGAGTTTCAGAAGCCATGGGGCCCTGAGCAATAGAGCCATCACCCACGTCTATGACACCACAGGAACTTTCACCTGCCTGCAGCCAAATACTGGACTCCTGGCCAGGCATTTTACCATAGAGATAAACTTCACCACCCTGCTTATTGGCAATGACGACTTCTTTATCAAAGTCAGCCTTGCCATCCAGGACCAGATAACCACCGGCAGGAACAACCGCACCAGGATTAATAGTAGACGTACCGTCACGGAGTTTCACATACACAGTCCAACCTGAGACATCTACGTCTGTAGTGCCAGAGTTGTATAGTTCAATCCAGGATACGTTTGGATTAACGGAAGGTTTCACTTCGTTGATTCGAACCGTATTCACCACGTCAACGCAAGCATCGTTACCAACGCCCGGGTTGCCGCCAGGAATTGCGCTAGCACACCAGGAGGTAGACTGGGCTGCAATACCGCCGGTATAAACAAGGGAATGGTCCTTGCCATCTGCAAGACTCGGCCAAGGAGGTTCGTTGCTAAAGGCGCAAGTCACGTCGCCATCACCCACAATCTTAACATTAACGACACCACCTTCGTTAACCATCTTTCCTTCCATAGGGCCAAAGAGACGGCCCGTAAAGTCAGGGTACTCAGTCTTAAATGCGTTAAGATCGTTAGTGACCACCACATACTCACCCTTTGCCAAAGCTTCATCCGGGAAAGTATAATCCACATCACCACTCAAGTGGAGAGCATAGTCGGTCATCTTGCTCAGGTCCCTTCCACCAGCGATATAGATTTCCACCCATTCCAGAGCCTTGCCGTCCTTATACTTGTACATGATTTCGGAACAAGCCATCTGGGGAGCATCGCTATCAGACAAGGACGAACTAGAAACCAGAAGTGACTGGGAGCTGGAGGAAACGCCAGGCTGGTCTCCTGTAGAAGAAGAACTAGCCCCCGGAACATCAGGGCCAGTGGGGTTCTTACTATTGTTTTCCCCTCCACCGGAACAAGCAGTGTCCAAAGAGAGGAGGGCAACGCCAGCACCTACGGTCAAAAACTTTTTGATATCCATAAAAAATTCCTTAGAGTGATACTCTATATTACAAATTTTCTTCCAGGGTTGTTCCAAGCTTTGTCCAATAAGGGGTCTTGAAACGTCGAGGATTTTCATAAAGTCGCTGCCATTCTGCAGCCGCATTACCAAACTTGGAGAATCCACCCTGCTTGATATTCAGGAACCGGATCAAGTCGATCATCCAGTAGGGCACTTGAGAGCAGGGGCACTTCAGTTCCAGCACTGCATCGCAGCCGGGCAAGAAAAACCTTGGAATACCGGTAGTCTGCATATAGTGGGGGTCCACCGTATAGTCAAAACCGTTTTCTTCACGGAAACGCATACCCGTATCAATAGTCACGCGGGAATACTCTTCGCGAAGACCAAACCAGGCGCGACGCTTGTACTGCGTCAGCAAACGGGGATGGGCATTGTGCAAGGAAGTCTTGTACAAAAAGTCCTTCAGGTACTTACGGTCCTTTTCGCCCTTACAGGGCCACTCTTCCGGCTTCATGTGCCACACTTCGCCCGGATTGATACCCTTAATCGTTGCACGGCTCTTGTAGCAAATGCTCTTGATCTTGCGCTTCACTTCGAAATGGAAGGTTCCATCCTGAGCGGGATGTTCTCCATAGGTGCGAATGCGCATGTTGAAACGGTCCAACAACTGCTTCTTTTTCCAACCAAGGAATGTCCAAGAGGGCGAATCCAAGTACAAGTTGGTGATCCAGTAAAATCCACCGGGAGTAATTTTGGAATAATAGTCTTCTTCGCAATAGGGAGCAATGAAGGCGCCAATCTTGTCGGCCCATTCCACGGGAATGTGGTACTTAAGCTCGAATCGTTCGAGAAGACTAAAACCGCGGGCTTCGGCCATATTACTTCAAGCCCTTCTGCAGATGATTCTGCACACCTTCGGCGCCAAGAACACCGGCGTATTCAAGCAAAGCCAAGTAGCCGCTGTAAATATCGTTTTCCAGCTTGATAGCCTTCAGGTCGCTTTCCAAGGCACTTTCACGAGCGCGAAGGAGAAGCAGCGGATCGGAACCAGCGTTCTTTGCGAACTGTTCAAAGATCGAACCTGCATTCACTTTTTCGGAGAACTCCTTCAGCACTTTCCACTGTGCAATAAGAGAGTTCACTTCGTCCACCAGCTTGGTGACCTTCTGAGTCACGTCGCGGAATTCCTTCATATAGTCGCCTTCGGCATCCAGTTCTGCAACCTGCTGCTTGAGGCGAGAATCCTTATTGCTATCAAAGAACGGAAGACGGAAGGCCAAGTTTGCAAAGAACTTGTCGGAAGTTTTGCGGTTATCCAGATCAGGAACAAGGAACTTAGAAGTCATACCACTGCACAATGTAATGTCGTTAGCGGTACAACCAGTCTTCTTACGCCATTCGGATTCCAAATTTGTATAGTCCCCAGTGCCGACCACATCTGCGTAGTCCAGGTCCTTGTACTTTTCCATCAAGGATTCAATCTTCAAGGAATAACCAATACCAATATGGGAGATGTAGTCTCGATCCTTAGACACATCCTGCTGGACCTTTGCCTTCTCGGCCTTCATCTTGCCTTCGGCCATAGCCAAGGCCGGAAAAGAAGCGGAGACTTCCAGGCCATTTTCCAACTGAGAAGCAATTTCTTCCATGGACGGAAGCCATGTCGTATCAAGTTCCACGCCATCAAAATCAGGGACCCAAAGCCTGAGCTTTGCTTCGGCATTCAGGATAGAGGTGCTATCGGTCATGATGTCGGCACGAAGAGTCGCTTCCTTTTCAAGGGAAGTAATCAAGTCCTGAGGATTGAACGTGGTAGAACCAGATTTCAAATGAAGGACTTCAATACGGTCTGCATTGACCTGATACAATTCCTTATTCAGGTTTGCAATACGACGGCGATTGATGTAATGTATGGCCTTGTCATAACGATCGTAGAGAAGAACAGCTCGGTCAGCAACCAAGTGAGCCTTTTGGTATGCAACCTGAGCATCCCAATGGGCCTTGTCTGCAGAGCCTTCTCCAAAAGCCTTGGGAGTAATTCGAAGTTCGAAATCGTGGTTAGCAAAGCTGAAACCATCCAGCTTGTAGCGCAATTCCAACTTATCCCAAAGCTTGGTATTACGGCCAGTAGAAGTCATTTCAGCACGCTGCTGAGCGGCCTGATAACGGGGATCGTTATCAACGGACTGGATTAGCTGTTCCCATGTAAGAGGGCCAGCAAAAGCGGCTGCAGACAGCGCCAGGGTTGCCAATCCAAACTTTTTCATAAACACTTCCTAAAAATTCTTATTTCAATCAAACTATTCAGAGATAGTCACCATTTCGCCCAGCAAGAACGGATTTTCTTCGGGGATCTGGATAATAACTTCACGACCGTGAATAGGCATTTCGGGCATTTTCCACATACGAGTGGGGAATTCCACGATACGGCTAGAAAGGCCAACAACCTTGCCCTTAATAGCCTTGCCGCTTCCACCCAGGGTACGGACCTTAACGGTTTCGCCCACATCCATGCGCTGGTACATGCGTTCGTGAATGTAGCCACGGACCAAGGTGGGAGACTTGTGGGTCAAGGTGACAATGGGGGCAAAGCTAGAGAGCTTTTCGCCGTCACGAGCATTGACGGAACCCACAACCCAGTCTTCCTTAGCAATCTGGACCAGTTCTTCCTGCTGCTTCTGAAGTTCGGCAAGTTCCTTCTTGAGGTTTTCAACTTCGGTCTTGCCAGCGCTCTTCTGCAGGCGGCCGCTGCTCTTGAGGAGCTTGATCTGTTCGTTAGCATTGGACTGGAGAACAGCGAGTTCGTTCTTCAGGCTCCTGATACGCATTGCCATGGCATCGTTGCCATCGCTCTTGGAATCAGAGTTCTTAAGGCTCTTGAGCTTTGCAGCAATTTCCTTGTTCTTCTGGTATTCAGTTTCCAAGTTGCGGATTTCAGACTTGAGAGCAAGGCTACGGGAAGCCAAGTCAGCCTTAACTTCGGCGACCTTCTGATCAATTTCAGCATTGGACAAGCTGCTACGGCCTTCACTTGCATCAAGTTCGCGAGTAAGTTCAGTAAGACGAAGGATCAAATCCGGACGATTCAGTTCCACAATGGTATCGCCAGCATGAATGGACTGACCCGGCATCACGTGGACCTTAACCACTTCCGTAGGGCTCGGAAGGCTAATTGTGGTTTCGGCCGCTTCGGCAATGCCCTGGAACATTGTTGCCTTACCGGCAAAAACAATTCCAAGAACAATAACAATGACAATGCTAAGGCACCAGGCATAGATAAGCTTATGCTTATAAGCGTGAGCTACACCGGGATTTGTCTTGTTCTTATTCCAAAAAGTATCGAGAGCTTCTTCTAACTTGTTCATTTTAAACTCCCTTTACATTTCGGTGGTGGCGTCTTGCATCATAAAGGAAATATCAGAAATGCCTTCGATCTGAGACAGTTCCTTAAGGATTTCTGCTGCAGGCTTGGTGGCACGGAGACGGACCTGGTAAGCGCAATCCACACGGGCGCCACCATCCACCTCTCGCATCGTAATTAGGATATACGTTTTTAGACTTTTTCGAAGGACATCCTCGATCTTCTGACGAGTTTCAGGTTCGTTGTTCAAAGCAAAACGAAGCATACCATCGAAGAAGTGCTTGGTTCCGAGACCGGTACGAGAAATCAAGAAGGCAACCAGGCAGAACGCAATGGTACCACCGAGGGCTGCGCCCCAGGCATAAACACCGCAACCGATACCGGCGCCCAGAGAGGCGAAGATGAACATGATATCGCGGGGGTCCTTAAAGCTTGTACGGAAACGGACCACAGAAAGTGCGCCCATCATACCAAGGCCGCGGCCCACGTTATCGCCGATTGCAGACATCACCATGGCAGCCACAACAGAGCTGAGCACGATGCCCTGAACAAAGTTTCTAGAGTAAGAAAGACCCAAGAAAGTCTTTTCGTACGTCCATGCAATGACGGAAGAAAGGATGAAGGCCAAAATAAGAGTGTAGGCCAAAGTGATAAAGGATGCGTTGGCAGTACCAGACTGTACCGCTAATAGGTCGAGCATAAGGTCTCCGTTTTAGAAAAAAAACACTTCCAACCATAATTTACTTTAAAATTTGGACGAATTTCGCCAATTTTGTGTAAAAAAGGTTGAACAAGAACCTAACTCATCCCCAAAATCGGTCATTTTCGGGTAGAAAAAGCCCAATTTTGTCACACCTAGAAAAATTGTAGCAAAATTTTAATTAAATCGTCCGGCAACTTGCTTGCGGCGACGGCCTCTTTCGGAGATTAATGCCTCCAACAAGAAGAGGAAAGCTGCCAATCCTAGGAAGATCTGGTAGCGATCCTGGTAATTTTCCATTCGGTCGCTGGCTTGTTCCTTCTTTTCAAGGGTGGCGATTTCGTTCAGCACCTTCTGGAGCTGGAATTCACCTGGGCTAGCATAGAAGTACAAACCTCCGGTTACGCTGGCAATCTCCTGCAGGGTTCCGTCCTCAAGGCGGGTAGTCACAATATTACCCTGAGCGTCCTTCTTGTAAGCGACACTTCCGTTCTTGGAGGGAACCGGAATAGGCACGCCTTCGCGGGAACCGATACCGATGGTGTAAATACGAATGCCAAGGGCTGCAGCCTCCTTGGCGGCATTGACCGCAGCGGCTTCCAGTTCTTCACCATCACTCATAAGGATCATTACAGCATACTGGCCGCCACTTCCAGAATTCTGGTACAGTGCCATGCCCTTACGGATGGCATTTTCAAGGTTCGTGCCGGGCATGAGCCAACCCGGAGTAAGTTCGCGAAGCATCATCTGCACCGTACCGTAATCCAAAGTCAGAGGCACCATGACCTGAGCTTCGCCGGAGAAAGCCACCAGGCCCACACGGTCACCAGAAAGGGATTCCAGGAAGGCGGAAATTTCGTGACGGCTACGAGTTAAACGGTTCGGCTTAATATCCTCGGCAAGCATAGAAAGGGAAATATCCTGCAAAAGCACCAGGTCCAAGCCCTTACGCTCAATATGTTCCATCTTGCGGCCCCACTGGGGGCGTGCCAAGGCAACGAACAAGAATGCAATGGACAAAAGGAGAATCAAAACCTTTGCCAGTCGACGCCAGGGAGACACGGAGGTGGACAGCTTAGGCAACATGGAAAGGGAAACAAATCGGGCAGCCAACTTTTTACGACGGCGGTACGCATACAGGAACAGCAATGCAAAAAGCGGAAGGGAAAGAAGGCCCCACAAGAAAGTCGGTTCAGCAAAGCGCATTACGGAATCCTCACGAAGCGGGTGTTGGCAAGCAACAGTTCAAGCAAAATCAGGAGGGCACCAGCTAGCAGCCAGGGATAGAATTTCTCGGCATAGCGGGCATAGGCAATGGTCTCGATTTCGGTCTTTTCGAGTTCATCAATCTGAGAGTAGATACGTTCCAATTCTTCCTTGTTTTCGGCGCGGTAGAAACGGCCACCGGTCTTAAGGGCAATGGCATTCAGCACATTTTCGTCGATGCCTTCTTCGGGAGTGATTTCACGTTCGCCCCAGGAGATTTCTCCGGTCCAGGGATTCTGCTGAAAAGAAAGAATCTTACCCTTCTTTTTGCCCACGCCGATGGTGTAAACCTTAACCCCCAGGGACTGGGCCACTTCGGCGGCACGCATAGGAGGAACAAGGCTTGCATTGTCGCGACCGTCGGTCAAAAGGACCACCACCTTGGACTTTGCCTCGGACTTTTGCAAACGGGCCAAAGCGTTCATCAAGCCATCACCGATTGCCGTCTGGGAGGCGTAAACGGAATCGCGGGCCAAATCGCCGGACGCCTTAAGAATCTCAAGGAGAGAACCGTAATCCAAGGTCAAAGGACACTGGGTCATGGAGCGGGAACCAAAGGCAGAAAGACCGATACGGTCGCTATGACGTTTCTGAATGAATTCAGCAATGACTTCCTGGGCGTAACCCAGGCGGCTATACTTCCAGTAGTTGCCCGACTTGAGCATACGTTCGGCATTCATCACGCCAAGCTTAGCCTGTTCGGCACGAGTCAACATATCCAGGGTTCCCATGGAACCAGAAATATCCAAGGCCAACATAATATCGACGCCATCGGTAGAAGTGTATTCCACTTCCATAGCGTTCTGGGGGCGCGCCAAGGCAACCACGAAGCAGCACAGAGCGGCTAGGCGGAGTGCCGGAACAATATGACGAAAACGAACCCTACTGCTGGGGGCAGCCTTTTTGGCAATGGCCAGGGCGGGGAACTTAATAGTACTCTTACGACGACGATTCCTGTATATGTATGAGGCAATCAGAACGGGAACCAAAAGCAGGAGCCAAAAAGCCTCCGGGTTCTGAAAATGCAACGATCCAATATCCATGAATACTCCAAAAACGGTAATTCGACAGAAACAATAAGAATATACAATTTATGAACTGGGCAAAATTTACGAAAAACCGCAAAAAAAGACCAATCTAAGGTTTTCTCAAAAAAAAATTGACAGAACTGAACAACGGAAGCGATATACAGAAGGATTTTTGGAGAGAGCCCGTGAGCAAGAACTACTACAAGAATATCATTGACCAGTTGAACAAAAGAAAAAAGGCTTGCGTTTCCAAGCCCAAATTTCCCGAACTTAAGGCCTACGAATACTGGATTCGCTTTCTTAGAAACAACAATAACTACCCCTGCCCTTCTGAATTCATCAAAATTCTCCCCTTTGACTCCGTCACGACAATCATTGACGCTGTTCAAACTGTACTCAAAGAGGAAAACTCCCGCGAAATCATCCAGATAAAAAAGCGCGGGAGAAACGCGATTGACGTCGCCAACAGCAGACAACACAATGTTGCGAGTTCCCGTTGCGCCGACAAGGCCGATTTCAGCGAATTTGACGATTTTGACTTTCTTGACCTCATCGACGGACGCAAAGTCAAGCCGCGCAACAGCAGGTCTCATCAAGACGCCCCCAAGGACGAACTGGAGGATTTGGCTTCTACGGAATATCATAACCGAAAGAGCGCCTGCATCGATCTTCAGTGCGCCACCGAATCCGGCCACATGGACCAGGTGGTAAGTACCGTACATCAGCATCTTGACCGCGAAACCATCTATGATAAGCTGGTCTGCAGCACCCTTCAACAGCAGTTCATCAACGAAGCTATCAGGCTTATTTCCGAGGCATCCGCCAACAAGGATCCTTATCTCCAGCGTATCAAATCCATCCAAAAGATTTACCAGCTCACAGATGTGGAACTGGAATTTCTGATTTTTTCCTGGATTTTCTTTTACGAAAAGCAGTGCGATGACCTGGTAGACTTCTTGCGATTGAACCATCAAAAACCCGCCAACAACGCGGCCCTTTTCCAGATGATCTGCGGGGTATCCCAAAACGACATAGATGCAATCCTTGACCCTAACGCAACCCTTCGCCGTATGATGCTCATCGACGATGAGTTAAACCTTCTTACTAAAGTTGTTCATTATCTTAGCGGACGATCCGGAGCCAACTACAGCGAAAGCAATTTCCAGACTTACAAGGGATCCGCCATCTCCTACGAACAGCTGCAAGGCAATAACCCGGATACGGATCTTCTTGTGGAAATGCTTACCCACCACAAAAAGGGTACGCCCCTGAACATTTTCCTTTATGGTGTCGAAGGAACCGGCAAGACCGAACTTTCCAAGGCCATTGCTCAAAAGCTTAACAAAAAACTTATCCTTACTAACCTGGATAACACCGGCGACAATAAGGACAATCCCTTCAGCAACATGGTCCGCGAAAAAATGAGCGGAATTCTCCTGGCTAGCTACACCTTCCGAAAGGAGGATGTGATTATCCTTGTCGACGAAGCCGACTACATCCTGAACAGCTGCGAAAAGGGAACGCTCAACACCTTCCTTGAAAAGCTGGAAACACCCATCATTTGGATTTCCAACAATACAGAATACATCGAAGCAAGTTCCTTGAGACGTTTTGATTTCTCTGTGAAGTTCGACCGTCTTGACAGTTCCCGACGTATCAACATCTGGAAATCCATCATCAAGACCCAAAAGGCCGGAAACCTTTTGGACGAAGCAACTATTGAAAAGTTGTCTGGCGAAATTCCCGTCACTGCAGGCGGTATTACCCAGGCTATTCGCACTGCCAAGGCCTTGAAAAAAGCAGGATCCAAATTGGACCCTAAAGACGTGGTGCAGAGGATGACCAAGGCCCAGGCGGAGCTTCTTGGCTTGGAACTGGAGTTCAACAAGCGCGATACCGAAAGTCATGCACCAAAGTACTCCATCGACATTTTGAATACCGACGTGGATATGGTCCACTTGAATAAAGTCATTCGCAATTACGACGCCAAGTGGCAGACCTTTGAGGAGGGGGACCGTCCGGACTCCTTGAACATTCTGCTTTATGGAGCGCCTGGTACTGGCAAGACCGAATTTGCCCGTCACATCGCCCGCGAACTTGGTCGTAAGCTCATCATCAAGCGCTGCAGCGATTTGCTGGACAAGTACGTTGGCGAAAGCGAAAAGAACATCCGCCAGATGTTCCAGGAAGCAGAAGAGCAAGAGGCAATCCTGTTCCTGGACGAAGCCGACAGTTTGATTCGCGACCGTCGCGGAGCCAGCCGTGGCTGGGAAGTTTCCCAGGTGAATGAAATTCTTACCCAAATGGAAAACTTCAACGGTATTTTTATTGCCGCCACCAATTTCAACGACAATCTGGACCAGGCATCCCGCCGCCGCTTTGCTTTGAAGGTGAAGTTCGGCTACCTGAAGCCCGAAGCCATTCCCCAGGTGTGGAACTTGTTCTTCCCGAAGATTGAATGTCCGGAGGCGGCGTGCAAAATCCGCAATCTCGCTCCCGGCGATTTCAATGCTGTCTACGGGCAGCTCCGATTCCTGAACGAAAAGGACGTTACCGACCAACGAATCGTCAAGGAACTTCAAAATGAAGTTGCTTGCAAGGACGATCACGAAGGCAGGCGCATGGGCTTTGCAATATAAATTGCTAACTTAAGGTAGAACAAACTAAAGAGGATTCCATGAATATTTTTACTAAACTTGCTCTACCTATAGTTACGGTATCTCTTTTCTTTGGCTGCACAGCTTCTGAAAAGGCCTCGGCAGACAATGCATCCACAAAGAACGTTTCTACAGAAACCGTAAAGAATGCGACGGAATCCTCGGAATACAAGACCGTAACACTCAAGTCCGGCGCTACCGTCACCTGGATTAAGGACAACGCAGGCAACAAACTGAACCCTCGCGAACTTTTCAGCGACGCCAGCGACTCCCTTTACAACAGCGTTGGTCTTGCCGATGGCATTCCAGCTTCCGTTAGCACCTTCCTGCTGAAGGTAGACGGAGAATACGTTCTTTTTGATGCAGGCCTGGGTGATTTTGGCGGCCAGATGGCAACCCACCTGAATGAATTGGGAGTTAATCCCGACGACATCAAGCTGGTGTACCTGACCCACCTTCACGTGGACCACATTTCCGGACTGGTAAAAAAGACAGATGCCGGAATGGAAAAGGTTTTCAAGAACGCCACCTTGTTCCTGGGCAAAGTTGAACACGACGCCTGGATGAACATAGAGAAGAATGACCTGCAAAAGGCTATTCTCGGCGTATATGGCGACAAGTTGAGCCTGTTCAATTTTGGCGACACCCTCCCCCATGCCGTGGAAGCCATTGACGCTATCGGCCACACCCCAGGCCACACCGTTTTCCGTTACAACGAACTTTTGGTCATCGGTGATCTGATGCACGGTTACGCCCTGCAGATCAACCATCCCGAAGTAAATTCCAACTACGATATGGACAAGGCAAAATCCATCGAAAGCCGCAAGCGCATTTTGGAATACGCAAAAGCCAACGGTTTGACTATGGCCGGTATGCATTTGCCCAGTCCGGGATTCGCCGAGTAACAATTCAAGTTTTACAGCTAAAAGGAAGCGAAGAATGAGCGCAACGGGTAAGCAATTCACAAAATGGGTCGCCTGCTGGGGAAATGCAACCTCCATTACCGATCGCAAGGAAGCGGTGTATGCCAAGGACCTGACCTTACGCTACCCCATTCGCATGTGCTTTAACGGAAGCAAACTACGTTTCCACTTTTCCAACCTGACAGGAACAGAACCTGTAACCATTAGCCAGGCCCTTGTGGCAAAAAAAGGCAAGAACCTGGCTTACACCCCCATTTCCATAACATTCAACGGAAAGGTTGAAGGCGCCATCCCTGCGGGCCAGGAAATTCTCAGCGATGAAGTTAATCTCGACATAGTCGCTGGAGAAACCCTCGATGTAAGCCTCTACTTCGCAGACTTCACCCAGATGAATGCAGGCACGTTAATTACAGGTCCCCTTTCTTCTGGAAAGTTCAGCTACGGCAACTTCGCCGCAAACGACGAATTACCCGCCAATTTGACCCGAAACACCAACTGGTTCTATTTCTTGAATACAGTGGACGTTTTCACTGAAGAAAAGAACTTCGCCCTAGTCTGCTACGGTGATTCCATTACCGCACAGGATTGGCCCGACTACCTGAGCCTTCGCGCAGAAAAGGAAGGTTTCAGCAACGTATCAATTATCCGAAGGGCCGTTAGCGGAACAAGAATTCTCCGCCAGTACGATTGCATTACCTACGCCGCCTACGGTTTGAAGGGAGCCACCCGTTTTCCTATTGAATTGAATGTTGCGGGAGCAAAGTCCGTTATCATCCAGCACGGCATCAACGACATAATCCATCCAGTGGGATCTGAAGTCAATCCGTTCCGTCCTTGGAGCGACATGCCCACCACCCAGGACTTAATCGACAGTGTAGAAAAACTGTATATTGAACACGCCCGTTCTCTAGGACTTAATGTTTGGAGTGGAACCCTGCTTCCCATTTTCGGCTGGAGAACCTATAATGAAAATCGCGACGTCATCCGCAACGAATTCAACGAATGGCTTCGTAATTCAGAAAAGTTCGATGGTTGTGTAGACTTTGACAAAGCCGTCCAAGATCCTGCCGACCCGAAAAAATTCGCCACCGGATTCGACTCCGGAGACCACTTACATCCCAGTGCCAAGGCATACGAAGCTATGGCGGAATGCGTACCAGAGACTCTCCTGAAATAGGAACCTTTTAGAAAGACATTTCAAAGACCTTCATTTATTTTATTATTTTGTAATAGAATGTGAGGTTATGTATGGGTCAACGTGATCATTTTCTATTACGTCAGAATGAAGCTGACGCTAATAAAACAGTTGCCAAAGCGCTGTCGATTACTCTCGGCATCTTTTCTTTCATCTACATTTTAAATCTACTCCACATTTTCATCATCGACCAGAAGGTGATGACCACAGCTTATTTAATCGGAGCTGTAATTCTTTTAAGTCCTTGGTTGCTGAACAAGATTTTCAATCCGTCAAATCCGAAACTCAAGTACATTTACGTTTTCTTGATTAGTTTGTTCTTATTCAACCTCCAGACAACCCTTACTTTTCACGCAACAGTCATTTACGCATTTCCCATTGCCATCGCAAGCCTCTATTTTTCAAAAAAAATCACGCTTTACGCTCTCATCATGACCATGATCATGTCAACCTTGGGGCAGTTCGCAGGATTCTACGGCAATTTTGTTCCGGACCAGAACTTCCTGGTATTGAAACGACTGGTACTCTTCAGCGTTTTACCTAGAGCACTTACCTTGTGCAGCCTTGGCTACTTGCTCTACTTCCTTTCCAGTAGAACCACAGCACTTTTAGACAAGCAGATTAACAACACCAACAAAATCAAGGAACTGAACCAGGACATCGTTCTCGGTTTTGCAAATCTGGTTGAAAACCGTGACGAAAACACAGGTGGTCATGTCAAGCGCACTAGCCGCTACGTGGAAATTCTTTCCAAGGAATTGTTCAAACGCAAAGTTTATCCGGAAATCATCGATCTTGAATTCATCAGCAACTTGACCAACGCAGCTCCTATGCATGACATCGGCAAAATGTCCATCCCGGACTACATTTTGCAGAAACCGGGTAAGTTGACCGACGAAGAATTCGCAATCATGAAGAGCCATGCGGAACAAGGCGGCAAGATTATCAAGCAGACGTTCTCCCACATCGGCGACGATAATTACCGTCAGATGGTTTACGAAGTGGCTCGTTACCACCATGAAAAATGGAATGGCAAGGGCTACCCCGAAGGCCGTTCCAAAACTGAAATTCCGTTGGCAGCTCGCATCATGGCTGTAGCCGACGTATTTGACGCAATTTCACAAAAACGCTGCTATCGCGACCCCATCCCTCTGCCAGAATGCTTCCAGATTATTGAAAAGGGCAAGGGAACAGACTTCGAGCCCATTCTGGCAGACGTGTTCCTTAGCATGAAGGACAAAATCAAGCAAACCATGGACGAAGTTACCGACTAGGCCAGCACCCTCATCTAAATGTGGCGCAAAAATTCAATCTAAATGCGGCGCAAGAAATCCAAAATTCTTTCCTTATAGTCCTTGGCCTCGTCGAATACGGCGTGGCCATTTTCTTCATAGGTGAAGAATTCGCAAGGCGCGCCTGCAGATTTCAGCTTTTCTGCAATTTTGACGGAGGCTTCGTAGGTTACCACATGGTCAAGAGCCGCGCCGATTACAAAGGTGGGGCACTGGATCTTATGGAGATTGTCGTAGGTGTCAATGCCGGCACAAGCCTCTGCTGTAATTGCAAATCGCAGCAGTTCCTCGGCTGTCAGGTTCTTGTACATCATCAAGAGCGCGCGGCGATAACGTTGCACAAAAGAAGGTGTGAAAGCGTTATCAATAAAGTCGCCCACCAAATCTTCAGAACGGCCGGCGCGGGCAAGAGCTGCCCAGTTCCCGATGACAGAAAGCTGAAGGGGTTCCGCCTTTGAAGAACTGGAGGCCAGCACCAGACGGTTTACCAATTCCGGATTTTCGATGGCAATATGCTGGGCAATCATGCCACCTTGAGACGTTCCCAAAATATCCGCATGTTCAAGGCCCAAGGCCTTCATGGCAGCGGCAGTATCCCTCGCCATTTCCGCGACTGAATACACCGCAGGCATATTCTTGCGGCGGTCAAAAAGGTAAACGGTATAGTCTTCCTTAAAAATCTTGTAGGCAGTTTCTACAGAAGACGCAGAAACCATTACACTACGGAGACTAAGACCCGGAATAATCACGAAAATCTTTGCACCGCTACCAAAGCGGGCGTATTCCATTTCCACTTCGCCGACGCAAACAGATTGAATTTCAGCCATAGCTTATTCCTTTGTACGTGGCGCAATATACAAAATTATAGGTCGTCCAGATTTACACCATAGAACTTGATGTCGTCCAGCCAGAATTCAGCTTCACCATAGGCCGCAATATTGAAGTTAGTAACCCGAGTCTGGATAACGTCCCAACCAATATTGGCATAGGCGCCAGTGCCTTCCACGAAATCGCTTTGCTTGATAACCTTGCGAACCCATTCGCTGGATTCCGTCTTGAGGGTATCAAAGTTAAAGGCCTTGCTAACATATCCTGTAGTGTCTTCGGACTCGAAGGCAAAGGCAATGCGGCCCTCGCCACGAACCATGAATTCCACAGAATCAATGGCCTGGAAGTTACTGGGTTTCTTTGCCGAGCTAAGCCAGAGGCCCACATAGGACCAGCTACCATTGGGAGATTTCGATTTCCAGTGGAAAGCCTTGCCATCGCGGTCAGCACCTGCAGATTCTACGCCTTCAATCGCATTGTCCAAACCTGGGGTGGTTTCTACGGAATCACCCTGGTATTCAAAATACCAGTCAAACACCGCGGCAGGAGCAGTCACATTGGACTTGAATCCATTTTCAAAATCAATGAGGCTAACGGAATTTTGTTCACGGGCCACTTCTGCAGAAACAGATTCCCACAACTTTGAAGAGGTCACCTTCTTTGCAGACTTTTCGTCCACAGCGCCCATGCCCCAAGTCAACTTAACGAGCTCCGTTTTTGCATCCAGCAACACCAGGATTTCAGCCTGTTCAAGAGAGTCGTTCCAGTAGTTAATGGCGTAAGTCATGGGATCACTATCGTCAGTTTCAACTTGAACATCCTTACCCTGAGCCATGGCATCGCTAAAGTCAAAATTCTTGGAATTCAACCGAATGAAACCCACCACCGGTTCGCCTTCCTGGCGAGCAGCCTTGGCAACTTTCATCCAATCAGAAATCATCAACATATCATCATAAAGGACATATTTTTTAAGGACGATTTCACCTACATCCTTTGTCTTTTCCGCAAACACTCCCGCCTCCATTTCTACGACAGTATTGTAACTGGAGCCTACCATCAAGGTGTAGTGCGCATAAGGCGGAAGGTCATTGATTTCAAAGTTTCCTTCGGAGTCCGTGGAGACAATTCGATCCGTTCCGTAAATGCGAACTTCCGCTGTAGTATCACCTTCAGCAAAAGTCACATGCCCCTTCAAGGAACCAAATTTTTCAAGAGCCAAAGTTGCAGAATCCGGAGCAGTTTCCTCAGATCCGTCCAATGCAAAAATCCCAAAGGCGCCCTGTTTTTCACCAACCACTTCAACAGAAATTTCGGCAAGCTTCAAACTGGAAATTTCCTTTTTCGTGATATACACGAAACCCTTGGAATCGGCAGTGTATTCAGCAGCCACCCCATCACTTTCTGCGTAAGGTTTGTTATCAACATTCTGCAAATAACGAGCCGAACGCACTCGGGCAAGAACACCCTTCGCAGGCGCACTACCGTCAGTCACCTGGATGACCAAGGCGTTTTCCGTTTCCACGGTGCTGACGCCAGCAGTCTGAGGATCCGCTGTACAACCCACCAGTGCAAGAGAGGCGCAGCAGAACAAGACAAGTTCGCTAATTACTGAAAACTTTTTCATTTACGTTTCCTCCCTGATTCCGAAGAACCACCCTGAGAAACATCCGATACCGGATACAAGGCAAAGACAAACTGCATAGCCTTCTTGGGCTCAGGAACTTCTTCCACTCGCTTCTGGATCTGGCGGCGGAATTCCTGGGTCATATTGTTCAAATCTTCATAGCAGTCGTCGTCAACACCAACCAGCAAAGACGAAATATTACGCTGCGTCGGATCCACAGAAACAATGGAATCCTGAGCCAAGGCCAAAAGCTGATTTTGATAACTGCGAATTGCAGTAACCTTTGGGGTTCCTGCAGACGTGAAATTTGCCTGGGAAATGGCATAACGACC
The DNA here is from genome assembly GCA_024398995.1 of Fibrobacter sp. Classification (GTDB taxonomy): domain Bacteria; phylum Fibrobacterota; class Fibrobacteria; order Fibrobacterales; family Fibrobacteraceae; genus Fibrobacter. The sequence goes on along the minus strand of JAKSIE010000006.1, from coordinate 2,453 downwards.
AGAAGCCAACGGTGTAATCAAATTCAACTCGCGCAAAACTCGAATTGCCTCGTCCAACTGATCTTTAGAAATTGTGGGGCGAATCATCTTCAAAAGCTTAGACGGTTCTGCATCGCCACCATTCATTTCAATGGTCACGCGTACAACAGGAATCCACCACTTGCTCAGGAACAGCAATTCGTTGGAATCCAACTGGCGCATTTTCACATCTTTCAGTGAAAGGGCCATCTTGTAAAGCTTGTCTTTTTTTGCCTGAGACTTTGTCTTGGAGGCTGCCACCAGAATTTCAAAAAGTTCCCCACTACGGCCCTTCAGTTTTAAAAGGTCCTTTGCCAGAGGAACGCTTCGAGTGGGAAGATGGTATTCCTTATTCAGAACACGATACACCTGGCTGGTTTCCAAGCCAAGTTTCGACCCCAGCATTTTATAGGAATACAGTGGAAAATCCAACTTTCGTTGGACATAATAATCCTTAAGCAAATCTCTATAATCGCTAATTTCGTCAATATTAAGCATATCGGGGTCTCTATAAATATAACCTAAGTATTCAATGTATAAATACCTTTTTTAGGCAATTTTTTCGTAGAGTCCCAATATTTTGCTTTGTGATTTTAACAAAAAGTGATGGGGAACACCCGGGATTTACCCTTCCAATTTCCAACCACAATCGTTATGATAAACCATCTGTTTGGTCATTCCACCATCAATACAGATGTTTTCTCCGGTAATAAAGCCAGCCTTATCAGAAGCCAGGAACAAAACCATGTTGGAAATGTCCAAAGGGTTTCCTACACGACCTGCAGGCTGTTGCGTAGCGTCGGGGCCTTCGTAAGTCGTAAAGCCAGTATCGATCCAGCCCAGGGAAATGGAGTTTACGCGAACACCTCGCCCGCCGAGGCTCACAGCCAATCCGTGGGTCAAGGCAGCAATCCCACCCTTGGCAGCCGTATAACTTTCAGTCTGAGGCTGACTCATACGATCTCGGGATGAGGAAATGTTGATGATGGAAGCGCCGGGAGTAAAATGGGGAGCGAAAAGTTTTGCCAAGTAGAAAGGAGCCGTAACGCCTACGGCCATCGCATAGTTAAACTCCTCGTAGGAGCATTCATCAATGCCCTTCATCATGGGGATAGCGTTGTTCACCAGAACATCGACGTGACCATATTTTTCAATGACGTGTGCAGCGAACCGTTCCAAGATTTCCTTCTTGGAAATGTCACCTACAAAGGAATCATTTTCACGAATGTCTATAAAAACAACCTTCGCACCTTCACGCTCAAACTCGCTAACAATAGTCTTACCGATGCCGTGGGCACCGCCCGTCACAACCACAACTTTATCCTTAAAATCGTTCATCATATTTCCTTGCTTCATTCGGCTAAGCGATACATATCAGGTGAAAAAATCTGGATCAAAATATCTCCCTGATAAACCGTATAATATTCCTGTCTGACAAATGCGGCGTTATATTTTTTTGAACCCACCATAAATGAGGAACCGCTACTAAACAGCAAGTGGTAAGAGGTTCCGCTTTTTGATCCATGAGACTTATACTTATCGACGACAAATTCCTTATGGAGTTTAGGCTCCGCCTTTAACCTTGTGGGGAAATCCAGATTAGGAGCAATAGAGGCCGAAAGGCCTATAACAGGAAACACAATGAGCGCACAACCCAGATTCCATTTTTTGTGATTTTCTTCAAACCTTGGAAACTTGTATTTGAGGGCAATGTAAATGCAAATGGCTATTCCAAAAGTGACGGCAAGTACAGCGGATGCGTCCTGGATGATTTCGTAATTTTTGTACTGAACCAGCAACTTCAAGAAGTCATTATTGATTACATACCCAAGTTCAGGCAAGGAATGAATTTTCAAAGTCGTAACAAGACAGATCACGCAACAGACCGCAATCACCGCAACATAGGCAATAACAAAATGATCTTTCAAAACGCATTTTTTCATACCATGGTAAATATAAATTTCAAATATTCTATTTTGCGCATCAAGGATTAACAATGAAAGTTTTTTACCATCTTCCCGGGCTATTCGAATTCTACGATCTGTACAAGGCGTTTCTGCCGCTGTTCCGTGAGCATCGGGAGTGGTTTTACGACTGGTGTGAAATCGGATCCATTTACGGGGCTCCCGCCGACTGTATCTGGGGCGGAGGCCGCGTTGGCTTTGGAGACGAGTCTGCGGAACGGGTGGCAGAACTTTTAAAGGAATATGGAATTTCTGCGAGACTAACTTTCAGCAATTCGTTGTTGCGGGAGGAACATCTTTCCGACACTTGCAGCAACAATCTGTGCAAAATATTTGAAGGTGGCGCGATTTGCGGCAGCGTGCAAAATGGAGTCATCGTTCATTCCGACTTGCTGTTGAATTATTTGCAGAAAAAATAGGCTCTTCATCAACATGTGTGGGTGGCTTCGCCACCCTTTTTTGTTGACTTTC
>JAKSIE010000059.1 GCA_024398995.1 Fibrobacter sp. | reverse complement strand
AACCCCTTCTAGGGGTAGATCAAACCACCCCTCTTAGGGGTGGTTTGTGATTTGCGTTAAACCTTACTTCTTGATGGCGCGGGTAATGCCGGCCTTGGTCTTCAGCAGGTAGACTCCCTGATGTACATTCAGACGGAGGGATCCGTCGGAGTTCAGAGCTTGGCTCTTGATGCCGGACCAGAGGAACTTGCCGTTCATGTCGAAGAGCTTGGCTGGCATGCTAAGGTCATTGGAGAACTTGAATTTGTAGCTCTGCTCAATTGCGGTAGACTTGGTGGTGCAACCGGTGGCCACGATCTTTGCGATGTGGATACCTTCGGCATTGCTGTTGAAGTGAAGGGCTGTAGAACCGTTGCCGCCTTCCTTTTCAAGCTTCACTGCGGTTTCGCTCCACTTGGAGCCGCTTGCCAGCTTGCCGTATTCATAGTCAATCCACTTGTCGTTGTTGGCTCCACCCACGTTGACGTAGGCGTTTTCGGAGGTGGTGCTACGCATGGTGATGACCAACTTTTCACAGGACTTGAGAGCCTTGGCGCCTTCGGTACCGACGTTAAAGAGCTGGTCCATGTAGGTGCATGCACCGGTGGTGTCTGCCTGGTCGCAACCTGCCAGAGGTACGGTGGCGTAACCGGTAACGCCATCCAGGGCTGCGGTGCTATAGGAGACTGGGGAAAGCTTTTCATTCATTGCGACCCAGGTGGTAACGTCGGTAGTCTTGGAGTAGTCCACGATGACGATATCTTCGGAGGGAACGATTACTGGTTCTTCGTAGCTTGCGTCGGAGGTTTCGTCCTTGCAGGTGGTGGCGGCGGGAGCTGCAGCACCCTTCTTGTAGACCAGGGTGGTGATGGAGCGGGCCGGCAGAACGGTGCAGGAGGATGCGGTGATGTTCTTGCTCTTGAGACCATTTTCCTTAGACTGGACTGCGGTAACGATGCCCATGCCAGCGAGGGTGGGGTTCGTCAATTCCACAGATGTCTTGCCGGTGTTGACGATGATAACCGAGGCGGAGTCGCCGGTTGTGCTTGCGAAAGCTACGGTCTTGAGGTTTGCTTCTGCAGTGGTTGCGGAGATAACCTTCCAGCCCGGGTTCACGAACTTGGAATAGTGACGCATGGCGTGGTATTCCGGGAAGATCTTGATTTCGGTACCTTCGCAAACGTACTTGCCTTCGCCAGTCAGGTCCCAGCCGGAACCGGGGCAAACGCCCACCATCTGGCTGTGGTAACCGTAGAAAAGTTCCCAGGCGATGTAGCCGCTGAGGTAACCTTCGGTAAAGCCGATCTGCATAATGTGGGCGAGGCCAACCATGTCCTCTTCGCGAGGCTCATCTTCCATGGGGCAGAACTCGGTCATGATGATGGGCTTGGTGTTGTAGGAGGCGGCAATAGCCTTCATGGGTTCGCGGAAGTTTTCCGGATTCAGGTAGTTGTTTCCGGAGTTGTCGTTGCCGCTGCCTGCGTGGTACAGGTGATAGGCATAGCCGTCCAGCTTGGAGGCGTCCAGTTGTGAGGCGTATTTCTGGAAGTTTTCGTAGCCAATGCCTAGAGGCTCGGGGCCAAGAATCTTGGGACGGTTGCTCATGCCGTTCAATGCGTCATAGACGGCGTTCAGGGCCTGCTTGTAACCTGCAATTTCGTTGGTTTCGGAGGGCTCGAACAAGGTTTCCTCGTAGGGAGCTTCCATGTCGGGTTCGTTCTGCAGGGAGATGTAGTCCGGGGTGACGCCCAGAGATGCGTACTTCTGAAGGCTGGACTTCCACCAGTTCGCGAAGTCGGTGTAGGCGTAGGCGCCGTACTTGTCGCCAGAGGCCTTCTTCAAGCTCTTGTCGGACTTGGAGGAACCGGCGTTGCCGTTGACGCTGCCACTGGGTTTCAGGCTGCCCGGTGCAGACCAACTGGACATTTCAATTTTCATGCGGTCGCCAAGACGTTCCTTGCCTGCCTTGATAATGGCCACGTCGTCGGTCAGGTCCTTGCTTTCATCCTGGAGCCAGTTGCCGATTCGAAGAATGGAAAGGTTCAATCCGTTGAAAGCTGTGTCAAAAAGATCCTTCTTGTCTGATGCAGAAAGCTGGGCAATCCAGTTTTGGTAGTAAACGCTACCGCCGCCGAAACCAATAACGGTCTGCTTGGCGCTAGAGGGATCTACGGTAATTGTTGCCGCAGATGCTGCAATGGCGGACACCAGTGCTACGGGCAGAATACGAGTTTTCACGAAGCTACTCCTTGTAGTTTCCCATACAAGGAGCAATTTAAATAAATCTTTTGGCTAATGAAATAAAGGAAGAAAATCTTAACAAGAAAACGACCCGCCTACGGCGAGCTAGGATCGCTATTCGATTTAAGATAAGGCTTTTAAAAATTTTCTATCAAGTACGCACTGTGTTCTTGAGAAAAGCGTCGGCTTGTCACATGAAACCTACATCGGGTGTGGCCGACGCGGTCTAGTAAGCGCCCTCTCCCTTGAATACGACCTTGAAGGTCTTGAGAATCAGCTTAAAGTCGTCGCCCAGCTTGCCGTCGCGACGGATGTAGTCGTTGTCCAAACGCATCTGTCCTTCGAAGCTGATGTTGCTGCGGCCGCTAACCTGCCAAATGCAGGTAAGGCCCGGCGTTACAGACAAACGCATACGGTGCCAAGGCTCGTATTCAGCCACTTCGGAAGGAATAGGCGGGCGGGGGCCAACGATAGACATATCGCCCTTGATGATGTTGAAGAACTGGGGCAGTTCGTCGAGACTGAACTTGCGGAGAATTCGGCCGAAGGGATAGATTCGGGGGTCGTTCTTCATCTTGAAAGTCTTGCCACCGGTTTCGTTCAGTTCCATAAGCGCCTTTTTGCGTTCTTCGGCGTCGGCGTACATACTGCGGAACTTGTACATGGTGAACAGTTTGCCGTTTTTGCCTACGCGGGTCTGCTTAAAGATAATGGGACCCTTGGGGTCGCTGATCTTAACTGCCAGGGCGCAGAAAAGCAAGAGGGGTGAACACAGGACAATCGCCATGCTGGTGCAGGTAAGGTCCACAATTCGCTTGATCACGTGACGGTAACGAATTTTGTGGGGATGCTGCCAAATGTCGTCCAAGTTAAGACGCTGCAGGGTGAAGAAGGCTCCGTTGGTGCTGTTGAATTCATCCAACTGGGTCTGCATTTCCAAGTTTGTCTTTTCTTGGGAGCCCATGTAAAGGTGGGCCTCGAAAATGGGCTTGCGGGGCTTGATACGAAGGGACTGGATCAGACCTGCATCGTTAAGCTTGTGCAAAATTTCTCTGCGGATGGCCACCAGTTTGTTCATGTCGGAGTTCAGCAGGATAATGCCGATACCGTTGCTGTCGGGGAGGAAGCCGAGAACGTCAATAAAACGCAGGTGGGAGAACATGGTGAGAAGACTGATTCTCCATGTCTTTTCCACGGTAGGATCGGGGCTGCCCCAACCGAAAAAATCGTACTGGTGGGCGTAAATCTTAATGTAGAGGAACGGCTTGCGGGTACGGTTTGAACGCAGAAATTCTTCGTTCAGACGTGCTCTAAACAACTTCGCCGGATAGACGATGTTCTTGAGCTTTTGCTCATCGAGAATGGAGCCGATGGCTGGATTCACAGGTTGCTGTTCCATGGCCTCAAATATACAAACTTTTTATTTGCTTGCAAATAGTTTTCTTGGATATGTCGCGGGTGTGATTTGGCTCGCTTAGGAGGCTTTTTCTAGCAACAGTTTTTCCTGATTTTTCTATGTTTTATTCGTAAAATTTTAAAATGGAGACGCTGTATGTTGCGTATTGGTCTTATTGGTACAGGTACCGTCGGTGGCGGTGTTATTCAGATCCTCGAACAGAAGATCGGCGAGTATAAGGAAAAGCTGGGAGTTGAAATGGAATTGGCTTGCATTTGTGCCAAGTCCGACGAAGAAGTGGCTCCTTTCAAGGCTAAGGGCTACAAGACCTCTACCAACGCAGACGAGATGATCGCTTCTAACGATATTGACGTGCTGGTGGAACTGGCTGGCGGCTACAACATGCCCCGCAAGTGGATTCTGGCTGCTCTCGAAAGTGGCAAGCACGTGGTTACCGCAAACAAGGCTCTCCTGGCTAAGTATGGCCACGAAATCTTCCCCCTGGCTGCTAAGAAGGGCTTGCATGTTCTGTTCGAAGCTGCTGTTGGCGGTGGCATTCCTATTATCCGTAGCCTTCAGGAAGGTCTCCTGGGTTCTACTGTCGAAAACCTCAGCTGCATCATTAACGGTACTTGTAACTACATCCTGTCCCGCATGGCTGAAGAAGGTCTGGACTTCGACGTAGTTCTGAAGGATGCTCAGCGTCTTGGCTTTGCCGAAGCTGACCCCACCTTCGATATCGAAGGTATCGACTCCGCCCATAAGACAGCACTTCTTGCATCTCTCTGCAGCGGCCACCGCGTAGACTTCGAAAAGATTCACGTGACCGGCATTTCCAAGATTACCGCCCAGGATATCGCCATTGCCAAGGAACTTGGCTGCTGCGTAAAGCTTTTGGGTATCTACCGCCGTGAAGGTGACCGCGTAGACGCACGCGTCCATCCCTGCCTGGTTCCCATGGATCACCAACTGTCCAGCGTGAACCGTGTGTTGAATGCTGTCTACCTCCAGTGCGACAACCTGGGCGAAACTCTCCAGACTGGTGCTGGTGCTGGCCGCCTGCCTACCGCTTCTGCCGTTGTAGCCGACCTGGTTTCTTTGGCCCGTTCCACCGACTGTGGTTCCCGCAAGGCTCTGCCCATGGGCTGGTTCAACGTCGAAAATTCCGCTACCCTGGTTCCCATTTCCGAAACCAGCGCCCGTTACTACCTGCGCTTCACTTCCCGTGACGCATGCGGCGTTCTGGCTAAGATCACCAGCATCCTGGCAGAAAATGGCATTTCTATCGAAACCATCATCCAGAAGAACGTGAACGACCCGGGCAAGGTTTCCGTGGTTGTTATCACCGAAAAGACTCTGGACAGCAAGGCTTCCAAGGCTGTTGATGCCATCGACGCTCTTGCTGAAATCGTTGAAAAGAGCCAGGTTATCCGTTTCTTGGCATAAAGAATATGGGGTCGGCTTTTTGCCGACCCTCTTCTAATTATTGAATTCGTTGTATTGGTGAATTTATGATTCGAGCTGCTACATTGGAACGCGCTATCGTTGTCGTAACCGACTTCGTTGCCTTGTCCATTTGCTTTGGCTTGGCGTTTTGGGTTCAGTTCCACAGTGGATGGATTACCGACAAGTTCGATCCTAGCAAGTCCTTCGCGGATTACTACCGCATGGGCCTAGTGTTGAATGTTGCCTGGCTTATTCTTTTTACCGTTGCTGGTCTGTATAGGACTTGGCTTTTGCAGTCAAGAACCCATCAGGTGCTCCGCGTGCTTCGCGCTGTGGCTCTAGGCATTGTCTTGATTATCATTGGTTTGTTCGGTACCGAGTTCATGAACAAGGTGTTTACCCACGAACCTCTGATCAGTGGCTATCTCTACGGTTCTCGATTCCCCTGGATTTTTATCTATGGTGGATTTTCCATGACTTTGGTGATTGCCCTGCGATTGATGGTCTATGGAATTCTGCGTGGATTCATGCGCTTGGGCTACGGCTGTAATAATATCCTGGTGCTTGGCGCAACGGAATCTGGCCGAAAGATTGCCGAGGCTCTAGCTAAGACTCCGGCCCGTGGTCAGCGTGTGGTTGGTTTCGTGGATGAACGTTTCCAGGTCATGGATCACAAGTTTGCTGGGTTCCCTGTGCTGGGCAAGTATTCTGATTTGCCGAACCTTATTAGCAAGTTTAAGGTAGATGGCATTATCATTGCCCACGAAAGTAATTCGCCCCAAGAAATCATGCGCGTGCTGGTTTGGATTTGCGAAAAGCCTCTGCACATTTATTTGGTGCCCGAACTTTACGATGTGATTCATGGCCAGTTCAAGGCCAACTTGGTTTATGGTTTTGAACTTCAGGAACTTTTGCCCTTTACCATGCCGCCTTGGCAGGTTCAGATCAAGCGCTTTATCGATATCGGATTTGGCGCCTTCTTGGGCATTTGTTCCTTGCCGGTTTGCCTGTTGGCAGCCATCGCCATTAAACTTGAGGACCGTGGCCCGATCTTCTATTCTCAGGAACGTATCGGCCTGTACGGTAAGCCCTTTATGGTTTACAAGTTCCGTACCATGCGTACTGATGCCGAAAAGTTTGGGGCCCAGTGGGCAACCAAGGACGACCCCCGTATTACCAAGGTGGGTAAGTTCCTCCGCAAGACTCGTATTGATGAACTTCCGCAGATTTTGTGTGTGCTTAAGGGCGACATGAGTATGGTGGGCCCCCGCCCGGAACGTGCCGTGTTCATTGCTAAGCTCCGCGAAGAAATTCCTTTCTACATTAGCCGTCTTAAAATCAAGCCGGGCCTTACTGGCTGGGCTCAAGTGTGCCATCATTACGATACCAGCACCGAAGACGTAAAGATCAAGCTGAAGTATGATATGTACTACTACGAGAATATGAGCCTGCTCTTGGATTTCCAGATTCTTGTGCGTACTGTTTATGTTGTTTTAACAGGTAAGGGCGCACAGTAGCCATGAGGTCGTTCGCTGCGCTCACTTTGAGACATGAGGTCGGGCTTCGCCCTATGAGCACAATAATGGCGACGAAGTCGCGAAACTATTAGCTCAAAACTCATTGCTCATCACTCATTACTAACCGAAGGTTATAATATGTACGGTGATAATTCCACTCCGGTATTTCCTACAGAAGATGCTTTGACCATGATCCGCTTGGCTTTGGCCGAAGATGTTCGCACTGGCGACGTGACCAGCATGTGGACCATTCCTGCCGACCAGAAGCAGCACGCACGCCTTATTGCTAAGGAAGACGGTGTTGTGGCTGGTCTCCCTATTATTGAACTGGTGTTCCAGGAAATGAAGGCAAACGCCACCGTGACCCTCCACAAGAAGGATGGTGACGTAGTGAAAAAGGGCGACCTGATTGCTGAACTGGATGGCACTACCCACGAACTTTTGACTGGCGAACGCACTTTGCTGAACTTTATCCAGCAGCTCTCTGGCGTGGCAACTGTGGCCCACACTTTCCAGGAAGCTTTGAAGGGCGGTAAGACCAAGGTTCTGGATACCCGTAAGACTATCCCCGGTTTTAGAACTTTGCAGAAGTATGCGGTTCGCGTTGGTGGTGGCTCCAATCACCGCATGGGCCTGTTTGACATGGTGCTGGTGAAGGACAACCACATTGCCGCTGCAGGCGGCGTGCTTGAAGCCCTCGCCGTTGTGAAGAAGAATAACACCCAGAACTTGATGGTTGAAATGGAAGTGGAAAACTTCGACCAGCTGCGCGCTCTCCTCAACAAGGGCGTCGATGTGATCATGCTGGATAACATGAGCAATGAAACCATGGCGGAAGCCCTGAAGATTATTAAGGAAAGCGGCGACAAGTGCCTGGTGGAAGGTTCCGGCAACATGACTTTGGAACGTGCCAAGGAAATCGCAACTCTCGGTCTGGACTTTATCTCCGTGGGCGCTTTGACCCACAGCGTAAAGGCTCTGGACATTTCCATGAGAATTTAGTTCCCGCGGTTGACCATGCAGGATTCAGTAACACTTGTAGTTGATGTGGGAAACTCCCATACGGTGGTTGGTATTTTCAAGGGTACCAAGGTTGTTGACTATTGGCGCCTTACCACCCGCAAGGAAACGACCTCCGACGAAGTGATGAACAAGGTTGGCGGCCTTCTGGGTTTTTCTAAGATCAAGCCCAGTGAAATTTCTTACGTAGGCCTTTCTACGGTGGTGCCCGCTTTGGAACGCCCTTGGATCAAGGCCTTGGACTCCTTGTTAAAAAAGCATGTGCAGGTGGTGAACGCCAAGAACTGCATGGGCTTAAAGATCGATTACCAGAACCCGTCCATGGCGGGTGCAGACCGTTTGTGCAATGTGCTTGCCATGCGCGAAGAGGGCTTTAAGAATGCCATTATCGTAGACATGGGCACTGCAACTACTTTTGATGTGCTGAAGGATGGCGCCTTTGCTGGTGGCGTGATTATTCCTGGTATTAACGCAAGTTTGGACGCCTTGACTGAAAAGGCTGCCCGTTTGCTTCCGGTGACTATTGAATGGCCGGAGACCGTAGTTGCGGATAATACCGACGATGCTATTCGTGCTGGTCTTTTGTACGGCTTTTTAGCCCAGCTGGAGTTCTTGATTGGAAAAATCAAGAAGGAAGCGGGCTGCGAAGATATGCCTGTTTATGCTACTGGCGGTTGGGGCAAGATGATTGCTCGTCGCACAAATTTGATTGATAAGTATGACCCGTTCCTGACTTTGCGTGGAATTCGAATCGTTGCTGTAAATGGTGGCGACGAGTCTGCAAGCGAAGATCGTGACGGAGACGAGGACTAAAGGAGTCGCTATGCGTTGCTTGGTAACTGGTGGGGCAGGATTTTTAGGAAGTCACTTGTGTGAACGCCTTTTGAACGATGGTCATGAAGTCATTTGTCTGGACAACTATTTTACTGGCCGCATGGCTAATGTGGCCCACTTGCGGGACAATCGCAGTTTTGAATTGATTCGCCATGATGTGACCGAACCGATTCTTTTGGAAGTGGATCGCATTTTCAATTTGGCTTGCCCTGCAAGCCCTGTGCATTACCAGTTTAATCCTGTAAAGACTATCAAGACAAGCGTGATGGGTGCAATCAATATGCTTGGCATGGCAAAGCGAGTGAAGGCCCGCATTTTGCAGGCAAGCACCAGCGAAGTCTACGGCGACCCTGCAGTGCACCCCCAGACCGAAGATTACTGGGGAAATGTGAATCCCATCGGCATTCGCAGCTGCTACGATGAAGGCAAGCGCGTTGCAGAAACCTTGTTCATGGATTACCATCGCCAGAACAATGTGGATATTCGCATTGTCCGTATTTTCAATACTTATGGCCCCCGCATGTTGCCTAACGATGGTCGCGTGGTCAGCAATTTTATTGTGCAGGCTCTGAAGGGCGACGACATTACCATTTATGGTGACGGCTCTCAGACTCGCAGTTTCTGCTACGTGGATGACTTGATTGAAGGCTTTGTCCGCATGATGAACCAGGACAAGATTATTGGACCTGTGAACATCGGTAATCCTGGTGAATTTACCATGCTGGAATTGGCTAAGGAAGTTTTGGACCTTACGGGCTCCAAGAGCAAGATTATTTATCAGCCTCTGCCTGGAGACGATCCTAAGATGCGTCGCCCCAATATTGACTTGGCAAAGAGCGCCCTGGGTTGGGAACCTACCATTCCTTTGCGCAAGGGTCTTGAAAAGACCATCTGCTACTTTGACGAGTTGCTGAAGGGCTAATAGAAAGGCGAGCTGGAAAGGCTCGCTTTTGTTATTTGGTTTTGCATCCGATGACGCTACAGATGGGGCAGTGCTCAGGCTTGTGTCCCATTGCTTTACAGTAGGTTCTTCCGAACAAAATAATTTGCAAGTGCTTCTTTTCCCAATCTTCGGGCGGGAAAATCTTTTTAAGGTCAGCTTCTGTTTTTTCGACGGTACTGCCGTCACTTAAGCCCCAGCGTGCTGCGAGGCGATGGATGTGGGTGTCCACAGGGAATGCCGGAGTCTTGAAGGCGTGAATCATCATGACGCTTGCGGTCTTGTGACCCACGCCGGGCAAGGCTTCTAGCTCTTCGAAAGTGCGGGGCACTTCTCCATTATACTTTTCCACCAGGATTTGGGACAGCTTAAAAATATTCTTGCTTTTATTCTGGTAGAGCCCACAGGTTTTGATGTACTCGGCGATTTTTTCAACGCCTAGGGCAACCATTTTAGCGGGAGTATCTGCCACTTTGAAAAGTTCTTTTGTGACCACATTGACGCGGGCATCGGTGCATTGGGCGCTGAGGGCGACTGCAACCAACAAGGTGTAAGGATCCTTGAAGTTCAAGGGAATTGGCGGGTTGGGAAACAACTCGTCAAGCTTCTGGTTGATGAATGCAATTTTCTCAGTTCTCTTCATATTAGTTCTGCTTTTGAACGTTATGTAGAGCCTGCTTCGTTTGCTTCGTCGCTGTGCTCCTCGCAATGACAGAACGTGTGGCTGGTTATGCGTCGCGGGTGAAGTCCTGCTGCATGTTGAAGCTGGGCATTTCGTCGTGGGGTCTGCCTACCTGAACTGCGGGGACGCCTGCGTAAGTTGTGTGCGCCGGAACATCGGTCACAACGACCGCTCCCGCGCCAATCTTTGCACCATCGCCGATGTGAATGTTTCCAAGCAGCTGTGCGTGTGCGCCGAGCATAACGCCGTTACCCACCTTCGGGTGACGATCGCCAACTTCGTTACCTGTACCACCCAAGGTCACACCGTGGAGGAAAGAAACGTTATTGCCCACCTTTGCGGTTTCGCCAATCACAATGTTGGTGGCGTGGTCCACCAAAATGCCGTAACCGATGGTGGCTGCGGGATGAATGTCCATGCCAAACTTGCGGCTAATAATGCTCTGCAGCATCTTGGCGGGGAAAGACCTGCCTTCGCTCCAAAGAACATGTGCTGCACGGAAAGCCTGCAAACCCTGGAATCCCTTGAAGAACAACATCGGTTCTAAATAGTTGGTGCAAGCCGGGTCACGCATAACGGTAGCGTGCAAGTCCTTGCAGGCACTCTGAACCAGTTCCGGATACTTTGCGTAAAGACTATTGAACATACGTTCCAATTCGTTTCTGTCAATGACTTCGCCGGCCAACTGACAAGACAAGGTCACGGAAAGCATTTCGGAGAAATCCTTTCGGGATGTCACCTGTTCCTTGATCATCAAAACCGACAGCGGCTCGCTCTGCAACAGCTTATCGGCTTCTTCACGAATGTTCTTTTCGATTTCTTCTAAAGTCATTTGTTGTCTTTTGCTGGATCTTCTGTTTCGAGGGTGGGAATATTCTTGTTTTCTTGACAGAGATTCTCTTCGCGAATTTTAAAGGTGAAGTCCACCAGGTTGTTTTCAAACATTTTCTGGTAAGGCTTTTTGCTTTGCACACTCTGCAGGGCGCAAGTACAATAGTTGATGCGCTGGATAAGCAAAGTCTCGTTACGGGGAGTGCCCTGTGCGAAAACGCATTCATGCATAATTGCGTATTCCATAGGACGGTCGTAGCGGCCCTTGCACTTGTTTTTAATATCGGGCTGTGCTGCGACGCGTTCGATGATACCTTCGCTTGGAACGTGGTGCATAACGTTGTTGGTTATAAATCCGGCTGCGAAAAAAACGAGACAAACCACAAGATTTATCGCAAAGCGCTTTCCGCGGCTCATGTTGCTGTAGCTTCTGCCAACCGCATTGATTGTCTGCGTGGCATGAAGTCGTACGTCATCTAAATCGTTGTTAGCCATAATAAAAAATCAGTAAAAATCGTTAGACTTCTTCTAAGGTCCAAATTTCGGGCAAGGTTCTGTAGTCTTGGTCGTAATCAAGACCGTAACCGACCACGAATTCGTTTTCAATTTCAAATCCCACATAGTCGGCGTGGTAATCTACGGCTCTACGGGCTTCCTTGTTCATAAGAACGCAAGTTTTAATTTCCGTGGCGCCAGCTTCCTTTAGCATGCCGACCAGAGTGTACATGGTACGTCCGGTGTCCAGGATGTCGTCTACTATCAGTACGCGCTTGCCCTTGATGTCGATTCCGTCAATGCCGGAAACCTTCAGCTTGCCACTGGATTCCATTCCGGAACCGTAGCTAGAAGCCTTGATGAAGGCTATGCGGTGCTTGAAGTTTGCCATGGCGCGGCACAGGTCCGTGGTGAACATGAATGCGCCAGTCAAAGCAGAAAGGACGATGTCAAACTCGTAGGAGTTGTTGATGTCTGCAGCGATTTCCTGGACACGAGCCTGGATTTTTTCTGCAGGAATCATGGGCTTTGCTGACATCTTGTACATGTTAAACCTCGAAGTTCAACCAGCTGAACATAGGCTTCAGGGCTGCCATCTTACCGGCCGGATCCTTGGTGTATTCCTTGTAGAAGGGGAACACCTTGTTTTCCAGGGTGGTCTTGTCGATTCCCAGGTGAAGCCAGTCGGCGACAGTAATAAGACCGGTGATGTGATCCACGGATTTTTTGTCGAAGTTGACAGAAACGGTTTCAATCAACTGGGAGAGCTTTGCAAAGAACATTCTGCCAGTACCGCCGAAACTAAATTCGGTGTCCAGAGAAATGGCTTCCTTCACCAGACTCTCGATTTCTTCATAGATCTTGCGGTCGTCCTTATCCATATACTGCAAGGCAAGATGGTGAATCTTGGAATTGATTTCCAAGGAGAGAATCTTGCGAACGGTATCGGGCAGGGTATGGTCGGGGTCGGCAAGACTGTCTATGGAAAGACCGTGGGTTGCCGCGATGGTTGCGAAGGTTTCCGTAATGGAGGAAAGATCCTTGCGGGTAGACAGCTGGTTGATACGCTTCAAGGAGTCACTCATCAAATCCTTCATACGAACAACATATGCGGTGGGGTACTCACTCTGAAGTTCTTCAGTGGTCATGGAGGGATTTTCCACAAACTTCAAACCATTCTGTTCGTTTTCGCCATCGGCCACCACAATGTTGATACGGCCTATGGGGTCGGTAATCACGAGAACGGAGGCGATGCGGGTTTCGCCGATAGTCTTGTCGTTGTATTCGGCGCGGACCAGGGTCTGGCGACGACGGCTGCCAATCTTGGTTGCGACCATTCGTTCGTCCTTGTTCTCATAGCCTTCTTCAAGGCCCATATGGAAGATAGCAGCACGTTCGGCCATTTCCTTGACCACAACGGGGACCTGTTCTTCGGCATAGCGGGTAAATACTTCAGCACCATTCCACTTGTGTTCGTTACTGGTGGCTCGGCCAAGAATGCTGAGCACTTGGTTGCGAATGTGGTGGTCGCGGGGCAGGAACGGATCCAACAGTTCCATGGCACGGAGGGCGTAGCGCATATTCTGTACAGGTTCAAGGCCTTCAATGTCGTTGAAGAACCAGCCGCAGCTAGTAAAGCTGAACATGCAGAACTTCTGGATTTCCAGGAGTCGTACCGCGCGGGCGTACATAGTTTCGTTGGACGGATCCTTTACAGTTACGTCCAGGAAGGCCTTAAGGCGGCTCTTGTCTTCGGGAACGACCAATGCCTGTACATAGTTGTTTCTTGCATCCCAAGGATTTACGTCAGAAATCTTTGCGAATTCGCGAACAAATACGTCGTCAGCCAGCTTCTTCAGGTGGTTGAATGCGTCGCGGAGAGGGCCGCGCCACTTCTGGTTCCAATCGGGGCCACCGCCGGTAGAGCAACCGCAGTCGCGATACCAACGGCCTACACCGTGGGCGCAGCTCCAGGCGCAGCCTTCGCTATGGAAATTCTTCAGGAGAACTTCGTGCTTAGGCGGGAACTTTTCCAGGAACCAACCGTAGTTCACGGGAACCATGTTGTTTTCCGGTGCGTAGTGATTGTAGAGCCAGGCGGCGCACATGTCGCCAAAAGGTTCATGATGGCCATAGGACTCACCATCGGTGCCGATGCTTACCAGCTGGGCTTCGACCCGGTTCTCGTCCCAGGCGTCGTGAATGCGTCGGCCGAAAGTGCCTGCGTCACGCAAAAGGTGCTCGAAACCCACTGCAGAAGAAAGCCAGGGGTTGTAGAAGAATACATCCAGATAACCGTCGCAAACCAGATTGCCTTCCTTGTCGCGGGGATAAATGCGGTAGGGGCGAGTGGTGTCAATGTCGGTGTTGGAGCAACCTTGCCAATCTCCGTTCATGGCGGAACCATCTTCAGCCAAGGCGCGGAAGGAGTCAGCCTGAGTGGGGGAGAGAATGGTAAACTTGATGCCGGCCTTGATCAGTTCCACCACTGTTTCCATGTTGATGGCGGTTTCTGCCAACCACATGGCTTCGGGCATACGGCCAAAATGGCTCTTGAAGTCTTCAATGCCCCAGTGGATCTGGGTTTTCTTGTCTTCGGGAGAAGCAAGAGGCATGATGATGTGGTTGTAGACCTGGGCAATAGCGTTTCCGTGACCCAAACGTTCGATGCTGCGCTTGTCGGCTTCCTGAATGCGCTTGTAGGTGTCGGGAGCGTTGGTGCGGATCCAACCCATAAGAGTCGGGCCCATGTTAAAGCTCATAAAGTCATAGTTGTTAACGATGTCTACGATGCGGCCGTGTTCAGAAAGAATACGGCTTGCAGAGTTGGGGCTGTAGCATTCGCTAGCAATACGGTCGTTCCAGTCGTGGAACGGACGTGCGCTGGGCTGGTTCTCGATAACACCGGTCCAGGGATTTTCACGAGGCGGCTGGTAGAAATGGCCGTGAATTGTAAAATACAGAGGATGCTTTTCAGACATAATAACACCAAAAAAATTTTTGTAAAAGATAGAAATTTGGTATGGGAATCTTTGCAAAGAACTTGTGTTAAGAGGCTTTGCTGGGGGCTACGTGGATAAATGTTCCATGGGGATTTATGTTACGCATGTTTAAAATCACAAAAACACGTCTATATTCATATTGACTTGAGTTCAGCTCTCATGAAGTGGTGTTTTTGAGAGCTTTTTGCACAATATGGTGCTATGGGATTGATATGAAAAAAAAATTATTTAAGCACTTGGCAGTGGCCGGCGCGTTCTTGTTTGGAGCAGTTTCTAATGTAAATGCTGCGCCAGATCCGAATTTCCACATCTATATCGCCTTTGGCCAATCCAATATGGCAGGAGCCGCGGGAGCTGCAGAACCCGAAACGAAACCTTATCCACGTTTCAAGCTATTGCCTTCGATGAATTGCCCGGCCAAGGGACGCACTTTGGGTGTTTGGACCGATGCTACTTCACAGTTGGCAAATTGCGATAATCCGCCTAGTATTTCTGTGGCTGATTACTTTGGTCGTACTTTGGTGGATTCTCTGCCTGACGTGACAGTGGGTATCATTTCAGTTGCTGTGGGTGGCACTGCACTTAAGTTGTTCGATAAGGACAATTGGCAAGCTTATCTCGAAGATCCGGACCGTCAAAAGGAAAACTGGATTATCAACTGGGCAAAGGCTTACGATAGCAATTTGTACAAACGAATTATTGACCTTGCAAAGATCGCCCAAAAGGATGGCGTCATCAAGGGTATCATAGTTCACCAGGGCGAATCGGACTGGAACAATAATCACTGGGCCGAAGACCTCAAGAAAATTCGCGACGACATGCTGAATGATCTTGGACTCAGTTCCGATACGGTTCCGCTGCTTGCTGGCGAAATGCGTGAAGATGGTTGCTGCAGGGGCTTTAGTACAAGTCAGGTACAGCGTATTACCAAGGTGATGGACAACGCCTGGCCGGTTTCTTCATCCGGTCTTGGAAGCGCTGGCGATAGCTATCATTTTAACCGCGCCGGTTACATTGAGTTTGGCAAGCGCTATGCCAAGGTGATGCTGGAACATATGAACCGTGTTTCTGTACCGCCGTCTCCTCATACACCTTTTAAGGGCGTTGCTGCAGAAATCCCGGGCAAGCTCCAGGTGGAAAACTATGATGAACCGGGTGTTGGCTCTATCGGAAAATCCTACTTGGATAACGATTCCGAAAACAAGTCTAAGGCCTACCGCAATGATGGCGTGGACATTGAAGAACTTTCAGCAGAGCCTGGTTCTTATGTGATTGGCTACACTGAAAAAGGCGAATGGCTTAAATATACCGTGAA
>JAKSIE010000058.1 GCA_024398995.1 Fibrobacter sp. | reverse complement strand
CGAAAGAAGAGGCGGCACCGTTTTCGTTGTCATTATAGGCATACCAGATGCCACCTGTAAATGCCAAGGAGTCGCCATCTTCAAAGTCATCGATATAATCGGTATAGCCTGCCGGCAAAGAGCTGGAAGAACTTGCCACAGAAGAACTGGATGCAGGAGTGTTGCCACCAGCAGAACATGCGGAGTAAGACTTCGGCAGTTTACTAAAGATGTTGGTATTTACCCACTGACCACTTTCTGAATAATTCCAGGCGGAGCCGCTAAAGTAGGAAGCACCTTCGTTCTTATTGGAAACAGCCCAGTTTGCACCGGAAAGCTTATGCTGGTTCATCCAAGAAAGCCAACCGGAGTTGGAACCGCTCACGCCACCGTCACCGTCAGCATTCACGGTACCCCATTCTGTCACAAACACAGAAAGGCCTGCGTTCATAGCCTGAACTGCGTTTGCGCCTTCGCTGTTGGTGTAATGGGAGCCTGCATAGTAGTGGAATGTGTAAGCAACGTTCTTATCGCTGATCGGAGCAGAAATAGCTTCATTCGGGTACTGGTCCCAAGAACGGTTGCCAACAACAATTAGATTATCGGAGTACTTACGGATTTCAGAAATCACCTGATCTGCATAAGTCTTGATGGTACCCCAACTCTGGGAAATCGGTTCATTAAAGACTTCGAAAATCACATTATCGTACTTTCCCCACTTCTGGGCCATGTAGCCAAAGAAATCCTTAGCGTTGTTGACATTGTCGGAAGCCTTGTGGGAATGGTAGTCGATAATCACATAGATGTCATTATCAATCGCAGCCTGAACAACAGTGTTCATAAGGCCCTGGTAATAATCCTTGTTGGTGAAGTAGTTGCCGGAACCCCAGTCTTCATCAACACCCATGGGAGCACGGATGATCTGGATATTCTGTTTATCTACAAGCCCCTTAACATAGTCTGCAGTCCAAAAAGGAGAACCTACGTCACTGGAAATGCTCCAGAAAAGGCTCATACCCTGGACCTGAACTTCGTTACCAGAGGTTACGCCCTTGCAAGCACCGTAAATCTGGCCCTTGCCACTGGAATTCTTGCCAGCCTGCAGCTGACCATACTGGCTAACGGGGCCTACACGACCGAATGCGGAAGCGGCTAAAGCCAAAGAGAGGGCGGCAACGCCTAATACCTTAGAACCAAACATATTTCCTCGTTTTTATCAAGAAAACCCTAACCAACGAGCAAAAAATATATAAGAAGGCCCTTTTTTCCACGCTATTTAAAACTTACCCCAAGCAAATTCGGTTACAGCGGTAGACAACGTGAAAATAATCACGCAAAGTGGAGCAAAAAGTTCCAAAAAAAGCCCCGCATCACGCGGGGCTTTCCTTTAAACTCTTGAGATGTTCAACAGCGAATTAGTTTTCGTTGTTGCGCATTTCGGTCTGTTCACGGTCCATAGTGTGCTGGAGGTATTCCTTAAAGTCACGGTCGATGTTCACGCCGTCGAAGTCAAGGTCATCGTTTTCCAACACGAACACTGCAGACGGGTTGTCGAGCCAGCCGACCACGTCCACGCCTTCCAACTTCATGGACTTATCTCCAGCGAGCTGTGCAACGTATTCGACCTTAGACTTGGCAACCCAACCCTGACCGCAGTTACCCTTAACGAGCACTTCGGTTTCATCGTCCTTAACGATGGTAAGTTCGTCGTTGAAGCCTGCGGTACATACCACAGCGCCACCATCCTTGTTCTTGGTGAGGTCGATATCGCCCAACTTGGACTTAACCTTCTTGGCGCCGAAAGAAACGCCGACCATCAGAACGAGAGCAATCAACAATACCTTTTTCATATTCTCTTCCTCAGAAACATGGTAAAAATTCAAAATGCAATAGGAATATACCTTTTATTTTTCCATTTCGGTGATTTTTCTTTTAAATTTTTGTCGTATGAAGAAGATTTTACTTGTTTTTGTCGCCATTTTGGCCCTAATCGCCTTTTTTGGGTATTCTTCCGTGAACTCCAGAATGGGTGCTACCGCCCAAAATAAGGATTCCGTACTTATCCAGATACCCAAGGGGAGCTCCCCCACCAAGGTTTTCCAGATCCTCAAGCAAAACGGAATTTGGGACGACGAAGTGGCCTACAAACTGATTATCCGCAAAAAGAACCCGTCCTTGAAGGCTGGTTGGTACGAAATCCCCAGTGGACAGTCCCTGGAGCAGGTCCTCGCCATTATCGAAAGCGGCAAGGTGGCCGTACGTAAGGTGACCGTCCCCGAAGGTCGAGCCTCCTGGGAAATCCCCGCCTACCTAAAGAAGGTCTATCCGAAGTTGGACGAGGACCGCTGGAACAAGCTGGTCCAGGACCCGAAGTTCGCCCGCAGCCTTGGTGTCGAGGCCAACAGTCTGGAGGGCTATCTGCTGCCGGACACCTACCCCTTCCCCATCGACGCGAACGAAGAAACAATTCTGAAACAGATGGTTGCAGCCAACCTGAAACTCCGCGACGAACTGAAGGGCAAGTCCGGATCCAAGTGGGAAACCTTGGGCAACTGGCACCGCGTGTTGACCCTGGCCAGCGTGGTTGAAGAAGAAACCGGCATGCCCGACGAACGCCCCATCATTGCAGGAGTGTTCCATAACCGCCTGCGTATCGGAATGCCCCTGGGCGCCGACCCTACCGTGCGTTTTATTTTCAAGAATTTGACCGGACCGATCTACAAGAGTCAACTGAACAGCGACAGCCCGTACAACACCCGCAAGTTCAAGGGTTTGATGCCGGGTCCAATTTCTAACCCGGGCCGCAAGGCCATTACCGCCGCTCTTTACCCCGCCACAACAAGCGCTTTGTACTTTGTGGCCAAGGACGACGGTTCCATGACTCACTTCTTTAGCGACAATCTGGCAGACCATAACAAGTACAAGGATATCGCCGCCAAGAATAGAGCAAAAACCGGCGCACCTCAATTATAGACCCGAGGGAGGCTGAGCCCCCTGAGGAGCGAGTTTACTCGCCCTCAGACACGAGAAAAAGTCCAGGCATCAACCTGGACTTTTGTGAGTTGGGGGTCCAGGGGGCTAAGCCCCCTGCATCATACAACCCCGAGTTCTTTCCAGCGGCCCTTGCGCCAGCGGATGTAATTCACAATGGAGCGGTAGAATTCATCGGCAGCCATGCCCAGCCAGATACCGGCCAGACCAAGCTCCAAGGTAAATCCCAAAAAGAGCGCGGTTCCCAGGCCCAAGGTCCACATCATAGTGGAACCGACAATGGCGGGGAACTTGGAATCTCCCGAAGCTCGAAGTGCTGCGGTGATAGTCATATTGGCGGCCTTGAAAGGCTGCAATGCCACATCGCACCAAAGACAGATTTTACCCAGGCGTTGGATTTCGGGATCCACCGTGTAGAAAGACATCAATTCTGTACCAAAGATAGCGACGATTACAGCCACAATGAAACCACTGGAACAGCCCGCGGCAAGGCTCTGGTGCAGGCGACGGTTGGCCTTATCGAAATCATGAGCACCCACCAAGTGTGCCACAAGAATCTGATTACCGCTGCTAAGACCTACGCTGAGAATCACCGCCAGCATAGCGAAGTTCGCAGCAAAGATTCGCGCCGTCATGGCAGTAATACCCAGGTGCACGATAATGGCGGTAAGTACCACCTGGAAAATCTGGAAGCTCACAGGTTCGATTGCTGCAGGCACTCCGATACGAATCCAGTCCGGGAGAATCACGCGAGAACGCTTAAAGTCTGTGCCGCGAACCTTGTGATGGACCTTGTACTTGAGGATTGAATAAAGCACCACAGAAGAAATGAGCCAAGAAAGCAATGTTGCCAGGGCGACACCCTTCACACCCATGCAGGGCAGGCCAAAATAGCCGTTCAGGAAAATCACGTTCATGACGGCGTTGGAAACGATGGTAATAATGTTACCAATCAAGTTCCATCCCGTAAGGCCGTGAGTCGCAATCAATGAAGTGAGGGTTGTCTGCAGAGACCTGAAGGCAAAACCGAATGACACCACAAACATAAAGTCGTAACCATAGGTGGCCGCATCGCCGGTAAGGCCCATCCAACGGACAATGTTGCCCGACAGAGGAATGGTAACAAGCATAATGGCTACGCCCAGGAGGAGGCTGCCCAAAAGGACCATGGTCTGGGTCGTGCCCGCTTGCTTGGGGCGGTCTGCCCCCATGAACTGAGAGGCAATGCTGGCTCCGGCTTGGGAAAAAGCAGTAATGGCCATAAAGATGGCTCCCAGAATGGGACCCAAGGCGCCAACGCCTGCAGCTGCAGTTTCAGACGTACGAGACAGGAACCAGCTATCCATCATGGGCTGACAGGTTCCAATGCCGAAAGTGATGAACAGCGGCCAAGAGAGGCTCAGGAGGGAGCGATCTTTGACTTGAACTTTAGCTTGCATAAATGGGCCTTTTTAAATTTTTTGCCAATTCTAGAAATGGGCCCGATGAGTTGCTAGAGTGCCAATAATTTTTTTTGTATACAACAGGATACTACTGTTGTAAGTGTTTCTAGAAAGCGTAATTTCCGATGCGGATAAAGTAGGTATATTCCTTGAAATTGCCCAATTCACCGGCAGTTTCCTTATCCACGATACGATTCATGCCCACATAAGCGTTGAAGGACTTGTAGGAAAACCGCAGGGCCGGCTCCACAATGAACTTGTTGCGGGAAAGGTCTGCAAAGGGGCTTCCTTCGAAATCATGATACCATGCGGCAAAGAGCCAGAAGCTAAGGGGACCTCCATGCAAAGAGGCGCTACCACGCAGAAGACCATACTCGTGAGAAGCAAGTTCCCCGTTGTACCATTCCGTTGACCAAGGCGTAGGACTAACCTGGAAACGATAAGCAATATCCAAAGGAGCGTACCCAAAGGACTTTGGCGAAACGTAGCCATGGCCTTCGTCATGATAGCGTTCGATACCAGCGGACACTCCAGCTGTCAAGCTTAAGAAAGGCTTTGGGGAAATGGAATAGCGAACATCGCCATACAATTTCCAGTAAATGGGAATCAGATCTCCAATACCGTAGTCAAACCCGATAGATTCCAGGCCCGCATATACATTTGCTGTAAATCCATTTCTAGAGAACCAGCCATTCTGTTCACCCATGGAATATTCATAATGCAGCGTGGGAGCAACAGGGTTTGCCTTGATCACTCGGGCACCATAGAACAAGGGCGACAATTCAAATTCGCTGTGTCCGAACATGAAATTCGCAGAGAACTTTTGGTTAGCATCCAACTCGTAAACAACGGACATACTGTAGTTGTTTCGGATTTCGGACAAAACCCGGTACGCCTCGGGAACATCGTTGTTAAACGTTTTTAGGGGCACAAGGGAAAGGCCATCAAAGGCAAATTGCAGTCCCCAATGCTTACTCCAAAGCTTGGACACATTTAAGCGAGGCTGAACACCATAGGAAGACATTCCCCAGAAACCAGCCAAGACCAATTCAACTTCCATTTGATTCACATAATGGACAGAACCTTCGAAATAGGCGTTAGCACCAATAACGTTGGAACCAAAGCCACCTACAGCCACGTCGATTGTGGGGCGCACGGAAGCAGAAACCACAAGGTCTCCTGTGGACTGCATATCGAAATCCAGCGAATCATAAGCAGGATTTTGCAATAGTTTTTCGGCAAAGTTTTCAAGTGCCACAAGACCTGTGTCGGACTCATTCCAGTAAGTTTTTATTGCACGATGAGTCTCAGAGGAAAGGCTATCGAAAGCGGGATTAAAGCGGAACCACGACTTGCGAACATCCTTATTTGAAAGAACATCCTTATAGGAGACACGACGATTTCCAAGGGGAGTCAGATCCTTGAGGCTTCGTTCAAGAGAAGCGAATCCAAGCTGAATCATTGCCGTGTAAGATGTATCCAAGGACGTGTGGGCACGAACAACAGCGCCAGGCATATTGTTCAGAGACGCACCCGCCTGAACTTTCAAGAGATTGGAACGAGCATCCCCAGAGAAAGAAGATCGGAGAGCATCAGCAATCACAACAATGGGAAATTCGGAAAACTTGTCTTCTACAGGAAGGGCGTAGTGAGGGCAAAGCTCACCATTCACACGGTCCACCTTTCCATTCCACAAAGGTAAGGAGGCAATGATATCCGCCGGTTGCTTACCCGCATCCTTGCCTTCGCAACCTTGAACTGAGAACGGGATCTTATAGGAAACATCCTGTCTGTATAAAATTTCCTGAAAACGAACCTTCGCCAAGGAGCGGACCACACCCATGGTATCTGGATACAGGGGTTTCTTTTTACGAGAGACCAAACCACCGTCATCAATGCTAAAGGTAAAACGCTGACGAATACTGGGAATTCCCTTGGGTGAAATAGGTAATTCAAATTCATCCCGTTCCTCCCTACCCAACGTATTTGTAGGATCAGAAAGGTCGTGACCTATATAGGGAGCAATTTCCGATTCCTTCATCAGCTTCTGGATTTCATCCAGAGGAACACCCTTAGCCCACAGAGAACCAACCCAGGCGCCCCAGGAGGTGCCTACCACGGAATCAACGGGAACACCGTATTCTTCAATAGCGTAAAGTACACCCAAATGGAACCAGTGGGAACGTTCGCCGCCTCCTAAGTAAAGCACCGTTTTCACGCTTTGAGGAGGCTGTTCGATGACGCTATCCACAACGGAATCTATCGCCAAGTTTTTCGGAGTCTCAAACAAACTCAAGATGCTGTCGGCATCCTGGGCATGGGACGCAAGGGCCATAGCCGAAAGGGCGGCCAATGCGGTCGCCTTTTTCGTAACCCCAAAGGTTGCTTTAGCCAAGAAGTGCGGAATTAGCCACATATCTGGAAGCATCCTCTGAAGACACATAACCAGCATTTACCAACTGAATGATGCAATCATCCATAAGCATCATTCCATCGGCAGCGGAGGCAGAAAGAATAGAAGGCAAAGTAAAGTGTTCGCCACCGCGGATCTTTGCAGCAACATTCTGCGTACCAAAAAGGACTTCCCATGCAGCGGTGCTGCCGCCCTGAGTGCTGGGCAACAAGCGCTGAACAACAATAGCCTTGAGCACAGAGGCCAGCATATTGCGCACGAGATCGCGATTTTCGGTGGACACGGCGCTGATAAGGGTGTCAATGACACCAACAGAGTTTCCAGCCGTCACATTAAGGACTACAAGTGCACCCGCTTCTGCAGCATGCAGAACAGGGATCAAGGCTTGACCATCAAAGTCACCCAGCCAAATCACATCGGTACCGCTACGAAGAGCCTGTTCCACCTTCTGCTCAATATCGCCGGAGTCGTCCTTAAGCACAAGGCAAGGATCGCACTTTACAGGGATTTCCTTTTCAGCGTTCAAGAAACTGACGCGCAGGATCTTAGACTGGCAAATAGCGGAAAGATAGGACGTTGCCGTAGTAGTCTTACCACTACAAGCTGGGCCGGCAAATACGATCAATCCGGAGCTGACATCCAAAAGGGAATTGATGGATTCGGGCGCACCGATAGATGAAAATTCCGGGCAGTCTTCAAGAACCGGGCGGAACACAGCAGCATTGCCCAGCGCAGCACGGTAATAGCGGACACGCCACTTGGAACCGCACCATGAGCCCATCACAGTACCGGACTCACCATCCATGGAACTCAAAATTTCGCGGAGGCCACCAACAGCAATAGCAGGAGCATCGGGAATGGAGCAGACCTTTCCTGCCAAGCGGACAGCAGAAGGTGCGCCTTCAGTGACGATCAGTTCACTGGCACCAACATTCAAGGCATATTCTAACAAAGATTCAATTTCTGTAGCCATGATAAACCTCTACTTGTTAGCGGGACGATATGCGGCAAAACGACGAGAATCGTTTGCGCGTTTCCAGGCTTCAACACCTTCGATATAACCAGAATCAACGCACACCTGCAGGGATTCATCCAAGGTGACACCCAAATCCTTCTGGCTGCTAATAGCGGCAGAGAGCTGGGCAATTTCGCCACGACGAAGCAGGTTTGCCATAGGAGATGTCATCTTCATTGCTTCGGCAGCAAGGACCAGGCCCTGATTCTGAACCACAGGAACCAGGTTCTGGACAATAACACCCTTCAGCTGATCAGCCAGGGCATTAGCCAAGGAAGCTCGGTTCTGTTCCGGCACAGAATTGAGCAAGCGAGAAAGCAGAGAATGGATGTTGTTGCCTGCCGTTACTGCGAACACCAAGGTGCCTGCGTTTGCGGCCTGCAACAGGGCATAAAGTTCCTCGTTATTTTCAAGATGGTCAAAGAAGAGAACATCGGCACCGCTGCGCATTGCAAGATCAATGCCTTCAATTCCTGAACGGACCTGCAAACCAACTTCACGTTGGGCGATGGCTCCACGACCAGGCTGCAGCAAGCGCTCAATAGGCTTTTCCACAGTCTGAATATAGGCATCACGATTTGCCGCGATAGCTTCAGCAAAAGTAATCATGGTAGTAGAGCGACCGCTAGAAGCAGGACCGGCAATCAACACGAGACCACTAGACAAATCAGCAAACTGACTGCAGAAAGGCGGCAGGTAAAGGTTCTCAAGAGAGGTAGATTCAGTGGGAATCACTCGCAAAGAAATGCTAGGAGTGGTTCCGTGCCAGGTCACAGTAATACGGGCGCGGCCTGCACCGGGGAGACCCAAGGTCTTGCTGAAATTCTGGCCAACCACAATCTTGTAGCCGTCGGAAAAGCCCTTGGAGGCTTCGTCCAGACGTTCGTTCAAACGAGACAGGTCCAGGGGCTGTTCAGAAGCCTCGAACAGGGCGCCGGACTGACGCATGATAATGGGGCGATTAGCAAAGAGGTAAACATCCGTTGCGTTAAACTTGCGGGCGAACGCCAGAATTTGAGACAGATTCGTCATGGGGCGGAGATTTTCCGGGGCGTCCACAGGCTTACCTTCTCCAGAGGCGATTGCAAAACGGGAAGGAAGTTCATTGCTTTCTTCTGCAGCGCTTTCGTCGGATTCACTCTTCACCTGGAAAGAGCTGATACTTGTGGCTTCGAGGCCCGCAACAGATTCAACTTCCATGTTATTCGTTGATCTTTCGCCATAGGGATTGTTGCCTTCAATCTGCAAGCCACCTTCGGAATCAGAAGAACTACTTGCTGCAGGTGCATAGGGATTTTCAGACTTACCCGCAGCAGTGGCGGCGGGAGCAGCGGCAGGAGCGGCAGTCTTGGGAGCTTCGGCCGCAGCCTTAGCTTCAAGGCCCTTCACAAAAGTCAAAACCTTAATGTAGGTGGGCGGCGGAATAATTCCAGCTTCCACAAGAACCTGGCCGATATCCTTCGTATCAGAGATCTTGCTCCAATTAGCTTTAATCTGGTCCTCAGTAACAACCTTGTTGTGCACAAGGACCTTTGCCATATACTGGTTTCTCATAGGAAATCCCTCCGGCTAAACCACCAACTTGCGATGGCCAAAAATACACCAACATATCCAACTGCATAAATGGTATTCCAGAACAAGTACATGTCCGGAAGAGCCACTCCGTGAACCACATAGTTGGTCACGTTAAATCGATAGAGACCCGGGAAAACAGCGTGAATCACCACCGCAGCCTTTTCAAACAAGGCCGTAGAGGTTGCATCCATTTCGCCCATGCGGCTTGCAAAGCGAACCTGTTCCAAAAGTTGATTGCTCAGATGACCGGCAAAGTAAATGCCCAAGGTAAACAGAGCGCTCAACACCGTGCTGCTAAAGCTACTGAACAAGAGAGCCACAGCAATCACAATAGCCATTTCACAGAAAATCAGGTAAACAGCTGTCAGCAAGCTAAGAGTCGGGCTAGCGCTAATCACAGCAAGCATCAAATAGAAGATGCAAGTCAAAATGGTCAAGTGCACCGCAACCACAGCAAGCAGGCCAAGATACTTGCCCACAATGAAAGATGCTCGGCTAATGGGCTTAGACAAAAGAGTAAGCACCGTGCGACGCTGGATTTCCTTTTGCACCAGGCTGATACCCACGAAAATGGAAATCAGCAGGCCAGAAAGACTCATCACAGAAAGAGTGGTTGACTTGATCACATAGGAACGATCAAACACAGACCATTCGCCCAGCACAATGCTAAAGAGAGTCAGGGCAATAGCCAAGAAAATGATGTTATAAAGAATCTTGTCGCGAATGGATTCGCGGAATGTATTGAGAGCAATAATGCCAATATGCTTAAGAGTCGGCACGGGCAATCTCCTCTGTCAAAATATCTTCCAAGCTGGGACGTTTGTGGTCCATCTTTTCGATGGCGATGCCGTGAGATAGGCAGAACGAAAGAAGACGGTCGCGGGCAGCATCATCAGAGCAAACACATTCCTGTGGATGACCGGCGGGAGTCACTCCTTCGGGGAGGTCGGCAGCAAGAATTGCCTGACGGGTGCGAACATGGTATTCGACGCCGCAGGATTCCGTGATCTCATCCACGGTGCCTTCGCGGACAATCTTTCCGTCCACAATCATGGCCACCTTATGGCTAATGCTTTCCACGTCACTAAGCAAGTGGCTGGAATAGAAAATGGTAACGCCATCGCGGTTCAAGGTCTGGATAGCTTCGCGAACGTCACGACGCCCCATAGGATCCAGGCCGCTCATAGGTTCATCCAAAATCAAAAGCTTCGGCTTGCCAAGAATTGCCTGGGCAATACCCACGCGTTGCATCATACCCTTGGAATATGAACGCAAACGACGGTCAATCCAGTCCTTGTCAGCATGCAAAAGTTCCAAGGCCCACTGAATTCGGGAATCCAGTTCCTTTCCATCAAGGCCCACCAGCTTGCCGTAGAACTGCAAAAGTTCACGACCACTCAGGTAGTCGTAGAAATAGGGCTGTTCCGGAGAGTAGCCCAGGAATGTTCTGCTCTTGACGTCACGAGGGCTAATACCGTTTACCAGCACCTTGCCGGCATCATAATTCAAAAGGCCGGTAAGTACCTTAATCGTGGTAGACTTACCTGCGCCGTTAGGACCAATAAATCCATAGACCTGACCAGGTTCCACCTTAAAGCTCACATCCTTAAGGGCCTGTTTCGGTTTCATCAGGAAACCGCTACGGTAGGTCTTATGCAAATGTTCAATCTGAATCATATACACACCAAACTACTTTTCAGAATCTTCACTTTCGTCAGAGGAATTGCGGTTGCCACCAAAAGCTCGTTCTTGAGCTTCTTCAATCTGACGGCGACGGCGATCTTCTTTTTCTTTCTTGTTGATGAAGAAATAAATAACCGCACCAATGAGGTACACGACAATGCCCGAATAGAAAATCGGATTAATGGATTGACCTTCCAGGCCCGGGAACAAATTCAAAAGAAGGGTATGACCAAACAAGCTAAGAAGTACCAGAACAAAACCCAAGGCACGAAGCACATAAGTCGTAATAACTAGTTTTTTCATCAAAACCTCTAAATAAACATCAAAACACCGTATTTACACACGGTTCCTTTTCCTTGAAAAATACACATTTATAAAACAAAAAGAATATGGGCTAAAGCAAAAATCAACATTTAAGCCCCTTAATCCAGGCTTTTTAACTATTTTTTGCATAAGGACAGTTCGAAAACCTCCTGTCTAAAAACAAAACTAGGGAACATATGAAGAAAGCAATCGTACTCTCTTCAGGCGGTGTAGATTCAACCGTCTGCTTATCGATGGCCGTCAAGAAATTCGGCAAGGATAATGTAGCCTCCACATCCATTTTCTATGGTCAGAAACACCGCAAGGAACTGGACTGCGCAAAAGCCGTCGCAGAATACTACGGTATTCCTCACTACGAGTTCGATGTATCATCTATCCTGAGATTTTCCAATTGCTCCTTGCTAGCAAACTCGACTCAGCAAATCGTTCACAAAAGCTACAACCAACAAATTGCAGAAAACGGTACCGGCAAGGTTTCTACTTACGTCCCGTTCCGCAACGGACTTATGCTTAGCATTTGCGCAAGCCTCGCCCAAAGCATTTATGAAAACGACGATGTGGTCATCTACATTGGCGCACACGCCGATGACGCAGCAGGCAACGCCTACGCAGACTGCAGCGAAGAATTCGTGAATACTATCAGCGACGCCATCGCCATCGGGACCTACGAACAGGTTCGTGTAGAGGCACCCTTTGCCGGAGTCAGCAAAGCCGAAGTCGTTCGCAAGGGCCTGGAACTGGAAGCACCTTTCCACTTAACCTGGAGCTGCTACGAAGGGGGCGCAAAGCCCTGTGGCACCTGCGCTACCTGCATTGACCGAGCTCGTGCATTCAACGTCAATCACGCAAAAGATCCCACAATCTAATCCTATCATTCAATCTAGTTCCACAAACTTCACGAAGAAAAGGCCCGGCATTACTGCCGAGCCTTTGTTAATTGGAGAACATGAAAGGAGTGTTTTAGGCCGCTGTGTAAAGCAGGATCGCAAGAACCTGGGCGCTTAGAATTCTTAGTAACATCGTGAGAGGATAAACAGAGGCGTAACCAACGTTTACGGCTTCACTGTTAGAAAGTCCATTTGCAAATGCAAGTGCCGGAGGATCAGTCATAGAGCCCGCAATCATTCCGCAAAGGCTCAAGTAATTTACCTTGAAGACCACACGTCCAATAATACCAGCCACCATCAAGGGAACAAAGGTAATTAGAGCTGCAAGACCCATGTAGTAGAAGCCATCACCGTTCAAAAGGACGTCAAAGAACCTTATACCCGCATTCAGACCTACGCAAGTCAAGAACAAAGTAATACCTAACTCACGAAGCATCAGGTTTGCGCTTGCCGCCATAAAGAAATTCAGCGGACCGATCTTACGAACACGAGAAAGGACAATTGCAATAACCAGCGGGCCGCCAGCAAGTCCAAGTTTAAGCGGAGTAGGCATGCCAGGAATTGCAAGAGGAATGGAACCTACAATAATTCCCAGAAAAATTCCAACAAAAGCTGGGATAATTTCTGGATGTTCCAAAGCCTGAAGGGAGTTACCCAATTCCTTTGCCACTGCGTCAATACCTTCGGCAGGGCCAACAACCAAGAGTTTATCGGCAAACTTAAGGCGAAGATCTAGGCGACCGGTGAACTTGAATTCGCCACGTACCACTCGACTCACGTTAACACCGTAACGTTCCGGGAATGCCAAAGCTCCAATGGTCTTGCCGAGCATTTTCTTGTTGGTTACAAGAATAGAGCGAGTAGCAAGACTACAGTCATTCTTGGTGATGGGAGTTTCCAAACGGGAACCGATGACTTTTTCCATAGTGGAAACAGCTTCAGGCATACCTACGATATGAACCTTGTCGCCTTCGAGAATCACAGTCTTACCATTCGGAGTGATAATGGAATCACCGCGAAGAAGACGAGTAATAACAACACCACTGGAAATCAAGTCAGGAATTTCCTTGAGGGCGATTCCAAAGAGATTCTTGTTTTCAACCAAGAGGCTGCAGGAAACTATTTCCTTGCGAGTTGCAGCGATTTCGGAAGCGTAATCATCAGCAGCCTTTTGCGGATTCTGTTTAAAGAATACTCGAATAAGAATCATTACCAGAATAATACCTATGACACCGAATGGATATGCAACAGCGTACCCGATACCCGTGAGCGATGTGTCAGCGCCGGCCGCGACAAAGGCTGAATTTGCGGCACCTAGGGAAGGTGTATTTGTGACAGCGCCACACAGCATCCCAATGAGCACGGGTACGTTGTTATGCATATCTGTAAAGAAGTAAAGCCAGAGGGAAACTAGAACACCCATGAGCACAATGCTCGCAGCAAGAACATTCAGCACCAAGCCATGACGCCGAATGGAGTCAACAAAGCCAGGGCCCACCTGCATACCAATGGTATAAACAAAAAGTATCAAGCCAAATTCCTGCATAAAGTGCAGAACGTTGGGTTCGATACGCAATCCCAGATGCCCCATGAGAATGCCGACAAACAATGCTCCAGCGCCACCAAGGCTTATACCCTTGACCTTGATCTTACCAACCATAAGGCCCACGGCTGCGGTGAAGGAGAGCACAACAACCTGCTGGGCTACAGAAGACTTAGTAAAGAGATCTAGAAACCATTGCATAAAAAATTGATGATTGATGATTGATGATTGATGATTTGTTTGTAATTAATCGCGGTGCAGCCGCCTAACTAAGTAATAATCCATTATACATTCTCAATCATCCATTACTTGAGAATACAGCGAACAGAGTAAGCAATGTTCTTGCTGAAATTATCGTATGCAACACCATCGTCGGTAATGCGGACAATGGTTGCACGAGCATCGTCAAAGGAATCTGCGGTCCAGAAGCTTGCGCTAACGCCTTCGTCAGCAAACTTGCCGTTGCTTGCATAGCGGTAACCGGCCTTCAGAACATTCAGAGCCTTCAGGTCTGCAGCTTCAAAGTCCGCCTTGGAAGGAAGAACCCAGCCATTGGGGCAGATAGTGTTTGCAGATTCATAAGGATAGAGACGGCCGTATTTTTCGCAGTTGTCGTGATTGCTTGCATAGCAGAAGCTAGAGTCTGAATCAAAGCGAGCCAAGTTCTCTGCCATCCAAACCTTGTCACCCATTTTGACAGTCTTGTAAGTCTTTTCTTGACAAGAGAGGGTATTTGCGGATTCATTGTAGGAACAGGCGTCGGCCTTATCGCAAGCGATAAATGTGAACGCAACAGCAGCGAGCGCCATAAGGGCAAAGAACTTGGTCTTCATGTGTCAATCTCCTTAAGATTTGACGATTTTTTTGTTGATAATTTTGAAGAGCTCTTTTTTACGGAGACAAATCTAGAACAACACATCAATTTTGACTAATAATATCTTTGTATCGCATTGATAATTTTCAATTATCAATCTAAATTATCGATAGCTTTCTTTGATATTATCATAAGTAAATATTATCAATCAAAAAACTAGGAAACCAGTAGACTTTAACTTATATTTATTTGCGATGGAACTGACTCAGCTTAAATACTTTCTAGAAGTGGCGCGCACTGAGCATGTGACTCAGAGCGCAAAGAATCTTTGCATTGTACAGCCTGCACTCACCCAAGCCATCCATAAGCTAGAAGATGAACTGGGAGTTGACTTGTTCAAAAGTTCAGGCAGAAACATCAAGCTTACAGAAAGTGGAAAGTTCTTTTACGACAAGCTCCGTCCTCTCTACGAAAATATGATGGCTTTGCCCGATCAGCTCCGCGCCACTGCAGACAAGCAGAACAACAATATCAAGCTGAACGTCCTTGCGGCATCCGCACTTTTTACAACCGCAGTCATTGAATACAAGCAGGCCAACCCCGACATCAACGTAGATATGGTGCAGAACGAAGAGACAAACGTCTTTGATATTCGCGTCAACACTTACGATGTTTACAGACCCGACTTGGAAGAAACCGACAGCGACGAAACCTTCGTTCAAGCCGAAAAGATTTTTTTGGCAGTGCCCAACACGCCTCAGTACAAGAACCTAAAAAAGATTTCCCTTTTCAATCTTAAGAACGAAAAATTCATCAAACTCTACGGTTTCAAGCAGTTCCGTTCTATTTGCACCGGACTCTGCAACCGCATCGGTTTCCGTACCGACGTAACTTTCGAAAGCGATAACGCAGCTGCCATCAAGGATGCAGTGGCAGCAGGTATCGGAGTCAGTTTCTGGCCGGAAATTTCCTGGGGAAAGATGGATCACAACAAGGTCAACCTTCTGGAAATCACCGACACAGAATTCAAGCGCGATATCGTAATTTCACTACGTCGCAACAAGCAAGACAATTCGAAAACCGAACAGTTCTACGAATTCTTGTGCAAGTACATTCAGCGCAAGCAAATCCGCAAACACAAATCACAAACCACCCCTAAAAGGGGTGGTTTGATCTACCCCTAGAAGGGGTTATTACTGCCAGCGCCTTAATGAC
>JAKSIE010000057.1 GCA_024398995.1 Fibrobacter sp. | reverse complement strand
ACTAGACTATGGAAATTATTCTTAAGGCCAACGTCCCCCACCTCGGCAAGATGCTCGATGTCGTGAAGGTTAAGAACGGTTATGCAAATAACTACCTCTTCCCGCGCAAGCTCGCTGTTCGTGCAACTAAGGAAGCTATTGAAGAAATCAAGAACAACCGCGCTGCTGTAGAAGCTGCTTTCCAGAAGGAATTGGCTGCTGCTGGCGACGTCGCTGCAAAGCTTTCTCAGATTTCTGTTAACCTCGAACGCCGCGTTGTGGAAGGCGAACGTCTTTACGGTTCCGTCTCCGCATCCGATATCGCCGATGCTATCACTAAGCAGGGCGTTAAGATCGCACGCGCTCAGGTTGACCTGGCTGAACCCATCAAGCAGCTCGGCGTTTACACTGTGACCATCAAGGTCTTCAGTGACGTTGAAGCTCAGGTTAAGGTTTGGGTTGTTGCTGAAAAGTAATAGCCGACTAATCTAACTTGGTTCAAAGCTTTCGAACCGCTCCATTCTTCGGATTGGGGCGGTTCTTTTTTTTGCAATTTTCTATTTTGTACGTGTATGCACAAGTTTGCTTTTAAGTCTATTGTGGCCTGTGTGGCCGGATTGTTTGCAACTCAGGGCTTTGCTCAGCCCCGAGACCTTTTTGCTGAATTCGAGGCGGAGAATGCCGCCGCAGAATCTTCCAGCTCCGCTGTCGTGACAAACTCTGCGACGGTGTTCTCCAGTTCCGTGATTGCCTCTAGCTCTAGCGTGGCAAGTTCGTCCTCTGTGGCTGAAAGTTCCAGCTCCGTGGTCGAAAGCTCCAGTTCCCTCACTCCCGAAGAAGAATATGCGCAGTATTACGCACGCATGAATGCGGAACGTCAGGAAGCCATCAGACAAGCTACCGAACAGGCTCGAATTGCTGATTCCATTCGCCAGGCTGAACTCCCTCAGGATTCTGCTATGCGCGCCCAGGACTCCCTTATGGACATTCAGGATCATCTCCTGGATGCTCAGGCTGCCGCAATGCCGGTGTACTCGTCCTCCTCTTCTGAAGAGGCTGCTGTAGAGTCTAGCTCCTCTGTGGAGGTTTCCGCAGTTCCGTCTTCCAGCTCCATGAGCCGCCGCGACTTGCTTGGCCCCGTAAAGGTTTCCAAGGTCAACGGCATGGACGAAATCAAGGGTAAGTACAAGGATCCCCGAAAGGCTCTGTTCATGTCCCTCGTGATTCCTGGTTCCGGTCAGCTTTACATTGGCGGCTCCAGCTTTACTAACGTTCGTGGCGCCGTCTACTTGGCACTGGAAGCAGGCCTGTGGGGCGGTTGGTACTACTACTCCGTTCACAAGTACGGTAAGCAGGTCGCTAAGTACAAGAACTATGCAAAGGAACACTATTCCATTGGCCGTTACGAGCGTGCCATGCGCGACTTGTACGACGCTGACGGCGTAAACTACTCCGAAGTATTCCGTTCCCGTTACCTGAATTCCCGTGAAAGTTTCTGCGAAGCAATCTATGGCGATGCCAAGGCTCGCGGCTGCTACAGTGCAAATCTTTATTCTAACGATGCCGGCTACATGAATGACTTCGTGAACAAGCCTGTTGCCATGGAAGACGAAATGAAGAACGTTAAGTTCGACAATTCCAACGAAGTTTACTCCTTGATTGCCGGTGACGCCTATGTCCTGGGTTGGGACGCCGTTTCCAATACCAAGAAGGCTTCGGAACTGGAACTGGTGGATCCCAATGCTTCTACTGTCAGCCTGGGTTCTTCCAAGCGTCAGGATGAGTACCGTGCCCTTCGTCAGAAGGCTACAGACTACGCCGATCTGCAGGCCTGGTTCTTTGGAGGCCTTATTTTGAACCATATCATTTCTGCAGTGGATGCTGCTCTGACCGCCAATGCCTATAACAAGACTTTGTATCAGGAAGACTTGTCCTGGTACGACCACATCCATCTGGATGGCGGTGTGTCCTGGGTTGATGGCTTTGGTGTAAATGTACAGGCTAGCTGGGGTTTCTAATGAGAATAGCCTTGGTCCTTTTGTTTGTCGCTGTCACCGCCTTTTCTCAGGTGGTGGTTTCGGTGGATGAAAGCGTCTCCAAGAATTCCAATAAGGACTGGTGGAAGGCTGTTGGTGCTTCTGCGCTCCTTCCGGGTATGGGTGAACTTTACCTGGGCGAAAAGGAGTTTGTGCGCCCCTTTGTGTGGACGGATGCGGCCCTTTGGGTAACGACTATCGGTAGCTATCTCATTGGCGAACGTTTTATCTCCTCAGCCCATAACTACGCAGTGCGTAACGCGGGACTTACATCCAAGAGCAAGAAGATTTCCCTGTTGAACACGGTGGGCTCTTATCGCAGCCGCGGTGGCGTCGACGGCCAGAATTCCTCTCCGGATAACGACGAGGACTACAATCAGGCCATGATCCGTTCTGGCAAGGCGATAGACTCTGAATTTGCTGCCGACATCCAGTGGGATTGGGGCAGCAGCGATAATCCCCAGTCCACGGAGAATATTGAAGAATATAAGAGCCGCTTGAGGCATTTCCGCATTAGCCGAATTGTTTTCCAGGCCTCCATGGGCGCCCTGGTGCTGAATCGAGTGGTTTCCGTATTGAATTCCATCAGAATTTATCGTGCCACCTCCTCTAGGGCCTTCTCGGAACATATTGAATTTGTACCGGAATTCTTTGAAGACGGTAGTGGTCTCCTGATGAACGTGAAGTTTTAGGTAGTGATTGGGAAATACCTTGCAACCTTTTTTAAACTCGCGCATCTAAATCTGCGATTTAGATAAGGTTGACTTCAACATTTTATCCTTGGATGGATATGAATAAGATTTTTGGATTGTTTGTAATAGCCTTGTCCTTGATGGTTGTCGCCTGTGGTGGCGGCGACGAAAAGGGTGCGCCTGGTGCAGGTAAGGGTCCTGGTGGCCCCGGAAAGGGCGGTCCTGGTGGATTTGGTGGCAAGGCGAAAACTTTTGCCGTAGAAGGCTATATTGCTAAGGCCCACGAAGCCAACAAAAGTTTCCAGACCATGGCGACTCTCGAAGCCATGAATAGTGTGCAGCTGACGGCGGCGGCCAATGGCCGCCTGGTTAACCTGTATGCCAAGGACGGTGCCAATGTTTCCAAGGGAGCCCTGCTTGCAAAGATCGACGATTCCGAATTGAAGGCCCAGCTGAAACAGGCGGAATCTAGCCAGCAGCTGGCAAAGCAGAAGAAGGATCGTACCCAGGGCCTTGTAGAAAAGAATGCGGCCACCCAGGCCGACCTGGAATCTGCGGAAGCCAGCTTGAAATCTGCCGAGGCTAGCATCGAACTGATTAAGGCCCAGATTGCAAAGACCGAAGTTCGTGCACCATTTAGCGGCAAGCTTGGCTTTGTAAATGTTTCCGTTGGTGCATGGATGACTACAGGTACATCTATTGCGACCCTCAGCGATGTTAAACAGCTGAAGGCCAAGTTCGCCTTGCCCCAGCGCTATGCCTCCAACCTTAAGGTAGGCGATGCCATAGACCTTCGAGACGAAGAGCGAGGCATCAATAGAACAGGCAAGGTGAAGGCTCTGGATGCAACTATTTCCGAAAGCAGCCGCACCCGCCAGATTATGGTGGCTGTGGATAATGCTAACGGTGAACTCATTGCAGGTAGCTACGCCAAGGTTAGCGTTGAACTTTCGACCAGTCACGCCAAGTCCATTCCTATTCCGGCAGAAGCCTTGACCTTGGATAAGGACGGCGGTTACGTATTTGTAGCCAAGGATGGCAAGGCCAAGATGGTCCGTGTAGAAACAGGCCTTCGTACGCCTATTGCCGTGGATGTAGTTTCTGGCCTTAACGAAGGTGACACCGTGATTACCTCCGGCTTGATCAGTATTCGCCAGGGCTCTGCTATTCGCATTCGTGAAATTCGAAACAACACCGACTACGAAGTGGATTAGACGAGAGAAATGAGTGTAGCTAATCTATCTGTTCGTAGACCGGTCCTTATGACTGTGATGGCCCTGGTGATTCTTTTGCTGGGCGCCTTTGGCATGAGCAACTTGGGTATCCGTGAATATCCCAACGTTGACTACCCCTTGATTCAGGTCCGTACATCCTACCCGGGCGCGAACGCCGCCGTGGTGGAGGCAGAAGTAACCGAAGTTCTGGAATCGTCCATCAATAGTGCTCCTGGCATCAAGGCCCTGACTTCTACAAGTTCCGATGGTTTCTCCTACATCAGTGCGGAATTTGAAACAGGCATGGACCTGGAAGCTGCCGCCAACGATATCCGTGACCGAGTGAGCCGTGTGCGCCGTCGTTTGCCCGACGACGTGGATGAACCCACCGTCAATAAAAGCGACTCCGATTCTGACCCCATCTTGATGATCAGCTTGGTCAGCGATAAGCTGGATCCCATGGAGGTTTCTGAGCTGGCTCGCAACCACGTGAAGGAACGTTTGCAGACCATCAATGGTGTTTCCGAAGTGATGATTTGGGGTGAAAAGCAACCGGTGGTACGTCTATGGATTGACCCGATCCGCATGCAGGCCATGGGCGTTACCGGTAGTGAAATGAGTGCCGCCTTGAAACGAGGTAACTTGGAACTTCCTTCCGGATCCATTGAAGGTATTGAAACCACTCTTTCCATTCGAACTTTGGGTCGAATCCCTGATCCCGAAGCTTTTGGAAGAATTGCAGTGAAGACTGCTGCCGATGGTACAGTCATTCGTGTGTCCGATGTGGCGACTATCCATTATGAACCTCTGGACACTCGTAAGGGCTTTAGGCGTAATGGCAAGAACACGGTGACCTGCGCCCTGGTGGCTCAGCCCGGTAGTAACCATGTGGATATTGCCGATGAATTCTACAAGCGTGTGGAAGATATCCGTCGCGAACTTCCTGAGGGCGTGGACATGCTCTACGGTCGCGATACCTCCATCAATATTCGCGCCTCCATCAAGGAAGTGGTAGAAACCATCTTCATTGCCTTCCTCTTGGTAATTGCCATTATCTTTGCGTTCCTGCGCGAAGGCCGAACTACGATTATCCCCATGGTGGTGGTGCCTGTGGCTGTAATCGGTAGTTTCTTTGTGCTGTATCTTTGCGGCTTTAGTATTAACGTGCTGACTCTTCTTGCCATGGTGCTGGCCATTGGCCTTGTGGTGGATGACGCCATTGTGATTGTGGAAAACATCTACGACAAGATTG
The DNA here is from genome assembly GCA_024398995.1 of Fibrobacter sp. Classification (GTDB taxonomy): domain Bacteria; phylum Fibrobacterota; class Fibrobacteria; order Fibrobacterales; family Fibrobacteraceae; genus Fibrobacter. Next base: position 10,893 of record JAKSIE010000057.1, on the reverse strand, counting down.
AAAAGGGCATGACTCCCAAGCAGGCTGCGGTGGCTGGCACCAACGAAATTTTCTTTGCGGTGATTGCCACCTCCGTGGTGCTTATGTCTGTGTTTGTGCCGGTCCTTGCCTTGGGCGGTACGACAGGCCTTCTTTTCCGCGAATTCGTGGCGGTGATGATTGGAACGGTGTTCCTTTCTACTTTGTGCGCACTGACCCTTTCTCCCATGCTTTGCTCCAAGTTCTTGAAAAAGCAGAAGAAGGGCCGTTTCTACACCTTGACGGAACCGTTCTTTAATGGGTTGAACCGTATTTACTCCGTGCTTCTAGGCGGTTTCCTAAGGTTGCGCTGGCTGTTGTTCCCTGTGGTGGCAGGCCTTCTGTTTGCGGCCTATTTCTGCTTCAATAATATGAGTAGCGAAATGGCTCCCACAGAGGACTCCGGTTCTGTCATGGTGAACGTGAACATGCCCGAAGGCGTGACGTTGACCCGAACCAAGCGTATGGCCGATGCCTTTGTGGACGAAGTCATGAACATCTTGGATAGCGGTGAATATAAGGAAATGCAGGCTGGCGCCTGGAACGCCGGCAACTCCAGAATACGCTTGTCCTTGAATGACGACAAGAACGCTCGCCGCCCCCAGAGTGAAATTGCCCATGCGATCCAGATTCTGGGTAATGAATATCCGGACCTTCGAGTGATGGTGTTTGAACCTCAGAGTATCAGTACCCAGCGCGGTGGCCTTCCGGTGCAGTTTGTGCTGCAAGCAGGCTCCATTGAGGTGCTGAGAACCCTGGTGCCCAAGTTCATGGAAGAGGCTAGCAAGAGCCCTGTGTTCAGCGTGGTGAATACCAACCTGAAATTTACCAAGCCAGAACTGCATATTGAAATTCTTCGCGACAAGGCTAATGAAGAAGGTGTGTCTGTGAATGACATTGCCCAGGCAATCCAGCTGAGCATTAGCGATATGAGCTACGGCGAATATTATAATGAAGGACGCCAGTACGATGTGGTGGGCGCTGTAGGTTACCAGTATCGTGCAACGCCCCAGAACTTGTCCTTGCTTACTGTAAAGAATCGCAAGGGCGAGGCTGTCAGCGTTGATAACTTCATTAACTATGTGGAACGTTCTGCGTCGCCGTCGCTGCCGCGTTATAACCGCTTTAGTGCCGCTACGATTCAGGCGGGTCTTGTTCCCGGAAAGACGATTGGCGACGGCGTAGAAGAAATGCGCCGCATTGCCCACGGCCTTTTGAAGGAATATCCCAACGTGAGCACGACTTTAAGTGGTGCGTCCAAGGAATTTGAGGAAAGTTCCTCTGGCTTGTACATTGTGTTCCTGCTGGCGCTGGCTTTGATCTTCCTTGTGCTTGCAGGTCAGTTCGAAAGTTTCCGCGCTCCCCTGGTGATTTTCTTTACGGTGCCGCTGGCTTTGGCTGGTGCGCTCGCCTGCCTGTTCCTGACAGGGCAGACTTTGAACATCTTCAGTGAGATTGCCTTGATTCTTTTGATTGCATTGGTGACGAAGAACGGTATTTTGATTGTGGAATTTGCAAACCAGATTGCTGCTGCTACCGGATGTTCTAAGCTGGAAGCGGCTAGGCAAGCGGCGACACGCCGCTTCCGCCCAATTCTCATGACGAGCCTTTCCACCGTATTGGGCGCCGTGCCCTTGATTGCTACGGGCACGCCTAGCCGCGTGGCTATGGGTATCGCTATTGCGGGCGGCCTCACCTTCGCAACGTTTATGACACTGTTTATCGTGCCTGCAGCGTACAGCTATTTTGCTGGGAAGGTGGAGCACGTCAGCGGAACCGACGCCAGCAAGATGGCTTAGTTTTTTTGTTCTGCTGCGATTACGGACAGGGTGTTCGTCGCTCAGAGGCTCCGCCCCGAAGGGGCTACACCCGACTTCGTCGGACTCTTCGCTTGTAAACACCCTGTTCCTCCGTCTCCGCAGAACAGCGCTTTGTTCCCGAAGAGTTAAGCGCGTCATAGTTTTTCTGCTGCGATTACGGACAGGGTGTTCGTCGCTCAGAGGCTCCGCCCCGAAGGGGCTACACCCGACTTCGTCGGACTCTTCGCTTGTAAACACCCTGTTCCTCCGTCTCCGCAGAACAGCGCTTTGTTCCCGAAGAGTTAAGCGCGTCATAGTTTTTCTGCTGCGATTACGGACAGGGTGTTCGTCGCTCAGAGGCTCCGCAGAGCAGGTTACTGACCGCGGAGTACTCAAGCTACTTGACCAGCTGAAAGACTTTTTCGTCTTTCTGGCTCATGCCGTAGCGGGTGCGAAGAATCTCAGCCTTGTAAAGCGAGTCGTTTTTTAGACGTTCAATTCGTAGGTTGCGAAGCTCGATCAGCTTTTCAAGGGAATCGATTTTAGCTTGATAGACGGAGATTTCGTGGGCGGTGTGTCTTTGCTGGCTCAGGCTGTTCTTTCCGAAGAACACCTGATAAGCCATCGCGATGATGGCGATGATTACAAGGCTAACAAAGAAGAAAAGTCGCTTATTCACGTTAATCTGACCCGTTGAAATAGAACTGGAGATTATCCTGGGTTTGCACAAGACCTGCAATCTCCAGTTCTGTTAATATAGCTAAAATGTTGCCTGTCTTAAAGTTACATTCCTCTTTGATCTCCGAAAATGTCTTGCGAAAACCGTTGAACAGGTGAAACAAGGCGCTTGCTTCGGCCGACAGGGTGCATCCGAACATTTCCAACTGGCGAAGACTTGGTGACTGGGATGTTTCCAAGGGTAGCCCCGCCGCTAACCTAAGGCTCTCCGGTTTGAAGATAGGCTTTGCCTTTCCCTGGTCCAAAAGCAGGTTCGGTCCGCAGGCCACCTCGTTATCGAATTCCCCGGGAACGGCCAATAAAAGTTTCTTTTCCTGTAGGCAGTAATCTGTGGTAATCATGGCTCCGCCCTTCTCTTTACTCTGCACCAGGACCACTGCCTTGCTCATGCCGCTGATAATGCGGTTTCTAGCGGGGAAGGTGCCCTTGTAGGAGGGAAAGTCGCCCTTGTACTCGGTAACGATTATTCCGCCCTCAGAAACGATTCTACGGGCCAATTCCGCCCGTGACCCTTGTATGGGTGCGTCAAGCCCCTGGGCGATGACCGCGATGGTCGTTATGCCTGCGTCTAGGGCCGCTTCGTGGCAGTAGCTGTCGATACCCTGGGCCAGGCCAGAAACAACCACTGCTTTCGTTCCTTTTAGGGAATTGACCAGGCGGCGGCAAAGTTCCTGGGCGTTACGGCTGGGGCGGCGGGTCCCTACCATGGCGATACCTACGGCGTCCTTGGGCGGCAGAGTTCCTCGGTAAAACAACTGCTTGGGGCGCAGAATGGACTCCCTCAATGACAAAGGAAATTCCTCGGGCTTTATTTCCCTGATTTCGTTCGATGCCATTGTGTTGCTATTTTTGACCATATGAAATATTCCTTTGACGATCTTGTGAAAATCATGGCCACCCTCCGATCTCCGGAAGGTTGCCCCTGGGACAGACAACAGACTCACCAGTCCTTGTTGCCCTATCTAGTGGAAGAATCCCATGAATACATTGATGCCGCCCAGGCGAACGACAAGGTCCACATGGCCGAAGAGCTGGGAGATGTGCTCTTCCAGGTGGTATTCCATTCCCAGGTCGCCAAGGAAAACAACGACTTTTCCATTGATGACGTGGTGCAGGGAATCTGCGAGAAAATGATCCGCAGGCATCCTCACGTATTTGGCGACGTTAAGGTCGAAAACGAAAAGGAGTTCCTCGACACAAGCAATCCGAACGGTTTGCGTAGCCGCTGGGAAAGTATCAAGGCAGCAGAAAAGAATAATCTACAAATGGCGGGCAAGTCCGCTATGGATAAAGTAAGCAAGAGCATGCCGACGCTGGCCCGAGCCCAGGAAATTCAGCGCCGCGCCGCCAAGGTTGGCTTTGACTGGATCGAGGCTGAACCTGTGTTCAACAAGGCCGTAGAAGAATTTACTGAATTTCGCGCCGAAATGCAAGCGAGTTCTGAAAAAAATCGAAATATCGATCGCATGGAAGATGAATTCGGCGACATCATGTTCAGCCTGGTAAATGTGGCTCGTCACTGCGGTTTCAATGCAGCCCTCGCCTTGGAACGGGCCAACAGCAAGTTCGAGAAACGGTTCCGCATCGTAGAGGAACTTGCCCGCGCCGAAGGCAAGGAAATGAAAGAGGAGACGCCGGAGCGCCTCCAGGAGCTGTGGCGTGAAGCCAAGGCAAAGACGAAAACCGTGAAATAGGGAACAGTTCTAGCCACTCTATTACAATTTGGAACGTTCCTTTTGGGAACAGGGTTTTGAGAGAAAAATCTCCGCAAAGGAAAAATGCGGAGTATATTCATATTGTGCTTCCAACCTATTCCTGGTTCTTGAGAGGGGATGCCTGATCGAACCGTTGCGGTAGGAAAAGGTAGGAAGCACACTTGTTCTCTTCTAATTCCACTGGATTCCGCGAGCTTGCCCCGCGGAATCCTTTTTTATGGGAGGCCTTCGCTTTTGTTTGGTGTGTGGCGAAGCCTCCTTGTGTTGTGTCAGACGAAGCAAAAAAAGTCCCGCGAGGAATCGCGGGACTCTTTAATTCTGAGTTGAACTCTAGAAGTTATGCTCTAGCGCCAGCCTTGTCGCCGTACTTCTTGATGAGTTCTTCCTGGATGTTCTTGGGAACCGGAGAGTACTTGCAGAATTCCATGGTGAATTCTGCCTTACCCTGGGTCATAGAACGCAGGTCAGTTGCGTAGCCGAACATTTCGGACAGCGGAACTTCAGCGGTGATGGTGGTCATGCCCAGTTCTTCGTTAGTACCAACGATGGTACCACGACGCTGAGAAACGTTACCAACAACGGAACCCTGGAATTCGGTCGGGGTCTGGATTTCAACCTTCATGATCGGTTCGAGGATCTGTGCGCCAGCCTTAGCGAAGGCTTCACGGAATGCCATACGAGCTGCAACCTGGAAGGCCATATCGGAAGAGTCAACGGGGTGGAATGCACCATCCTGAACGTCCATTTCGATACCCACAACCGGGAAGCCGATCAAGGAACCTGCATCCATGCAGCTCTGGAAACCCTTATCGCAGGACGGGATGTATTCCTTAGGAATACGGCCGCCAACGACGGAGTTGATGAAGTTGTAAACCTTTTCGGAGTCGCCTTCGACAGCCATCGGACGCATTTCGCCGACGACCTTAGCGTACTGACCGCTACCACCGGTCTGCTTCTTGTGGGTGTAGTCGAACTTGGAAGCGCGGGTGATGGTTTCGCGGTATGCAACCTGCGGAGCACCAGTCTGAACGTCAACCTTGTATTCACGACGCATACGTTCGATGTAAACGTCAAGGTGAAGTTCGCCCATACCCTTGATGATGGTTTCGCCAGATTCCTTGTTCACTTCGACCTGGAAGGTGGGGTCTTCCTTGGTGAAGCGGTTCAGAGCCTTGGACATGTTGTCCAGGTCGTCACGGTTCTTAGCTTCGATCACAAGTTCGATAACCGGGTTAGGAACGTGCATGGAGGTCATGTTGTAGTTGTTCTTGCCATCGGTAAAGGTAGTACCGGATGCGCAGTCAATACCGAACAGAGCAACGATGTCGCCTGCACCAGCTTCGGTGATATCCACCATTTCGTCAGCGTGCATACGAACGAGACGGCCAACGGAAACCTTCTTGCCAGTGGAGATGTTGGTGATCATGTCACCCTTCTTGATAACACCCTGGTATACGCGGATGTAGGTCAGCTGACCATAGCGGTCGTTCACCAGCTTGAATGCGTAGGAAACCATGGGAGCGTTATCTTCGGACTTCAGGACAACTTCAGCTTCGTTGTTGTTCAGGTCAAGAGCCTTGTTTTCGACGTCGGTCGGGCAGGGGAGGTAGTCAACGACACCGTCGAGGAGCTTCTGGATACCAATGTTCTTATGAGCGGAACCCATGAACACCGGAGTGACTTCGAGGCTAATGCAAGCTTCGCGGATGGTCTTCTTGATGAGGGCCTTGTCGATTTCGTCAACGCCGTACTTGCCTTCCATAGCAAGTTCCATGATTTCGTCGTTGTAGTCTGCGCAGCAGTCAACGAGCTTTTCACGGTATTCCTGAGCCTGGTCAACCAGTTCAGCCGGAATTTCCTTTTCGATCATGTCGTCGCCGTTGGCGCCTTCGAAGTAGTAGGCCTTCATTTCAACCAGGTCGACCACACCCTTCAGTTGGTCTTCGAGACCGATAGGAATCTGCATAACGCAGGGCTTGTGGTTCAGCTTTTCCTTAAGCATAACTGCAACGCGGAGCGGATTTGCACCGGAACGGTCGCACTTGTTGACAAACACAACACGAGGCACATGGTAGCGCTTCATCTGGCGGTCAACGGTAATAGACTGAGACTGAACGCCTTCCACGCCGGTAAGAACGAGGATAGCACCGTCAAGCACACGGAGAGAACGTTCAACTTCGATAGTGAAGTCCACGTGCCCCGGGGTATCGATGATGTTGATGGTGTCAGCTTCGCCAGACTTAGTGTGGGTCCAGCTTGCGAAGGTAGCAGCAGACTGAATGGTAATGCCGCGTTCGCGTTCGAGTTCCATGGAGTCCATCGTGGCACCGACGCCGTCCTTACCACGAACTTCGTGGATAGCGTGAATACGCTTGGTGTAGTAGAGGATACGTTCGGTAAGAGTGGTCTTACCGGAGTCGATGTGGGCAGAAATACCAATGTTTCTGTGAGTTGCAATGTTTTTCATTTTTTATTCCACAAATGGAGTTGATGTTATTTGAGTTGCGCGCAAAGATAGAAAAAAAAGGGGGTGGGGTCAAGGGCGGGGTATTTTTGGGACCATTAAACAGCGAAATCCAGGCCTTTTTGACCCGGATTTCTTGAAATTTTTAAAAATAAAAGGTTTTTTATAGGTTTGCGGGACCGACCTGCTAACCCTATATATTAATCTTGGGGCTCGGCAGGTTCTGCATCCTGAACTTCCGGATCCTGGTCCGAAAGGGCCTTGAAGTAGGCCGCAGCCGTTTTTCCCACCTCGTTGGTGTCGTAGAAGGTGTAGGCTCCGTTGCCGATGGCGCCGATGGCTGGGATGGCTCGGAGGGCCACTCGACCAAGCATCTTGGTAGAAACTTTCAGACCGATTTTCTGGAGGATCTTTTCCAGAGCGCTGAGGGAAAGCTTTTGCACGATAATGCGACTGCCGGTGCGGACTGCCAGGTCGCGGAGGAGGGAGGCGGCGCTGTGGCGGAAGAGGCACCAGACCATGGCTTCGCGGCTGAGGAGGGCTACCTTGCCATAAGTAGCGGCAATGTCGGAGACCAGCTGGGCCTGTATACGCCAGACGGAGGCAATGTCGGGGATGGAGGTCAGGACTCCGGTAAAGCCAGCGGGGATAGAAAGCGTGGCACTGACGGCTGCTGCCTTGATGGCTGCCTGCTGGGTCAGTTTCTTCACTTTTTCGCCGGGGTCGGCTGTTTCGACATAGAGGGATTCGGGAATCTCGGTAATCAGTTCGAAAAGAAGCTTGGAAAATTTATCCTTAAGCATGTCGGCGGTCTTGTCGTTTGTTTCCATAGAGTCCTCTTGAATCCTTCTGGTGCAAAAAAATGTGAGTGCCCTTGAAATATACAATAGAATTTGAGGATCGTTCATGAAATGCGCAAACATCAGTGTCTTATTTTGCGGAGGTTTTCGTTTCGTTCTACGATTATCGGAATTCTGGAAAGTAATCTATTGGCGGTTTGACAGCGAAGTGGAAAGATTGCTCGTGAAGTGATGATTCTCACGTTTGTGAGAGTTCCCTTTAAGAATTTTCGTTTTGCGATATATCTAAAAGAATGATTGATAGGACCCTTGTAGACATGACTCCGGATTTAGCCAAACGGTATTTGGCACACAACGATCACAATCGGCCTTTGCAGCTGTTGTGGGTTCGTGAGCTAGCGCTACGGATGAGGGTAATGCTTCCGGTAAACCGATTCGACTTTTGGCAGATCTTGATATTGAGAAAAGCTTTAGTAATTGTCCCGATGTTAAGGGGATGAAATTCCTTGGGATTATATTCGGGGCCTTAGAAAAGCCGATTTTCCTTGAAGAATGGGAAAAAGGTGCGAAGCCTGCTGCCAAGAAACCTGCAGAAAAGAAGGTGACAGCGAAAAAGGCAACAGCAAAGAAATCGACTGCTGCGAAACCAAAAACCGCAAAAAAGAAATAATGGCTTAAACTGAAAAATCTCCGCCTCACTGGGACGGAGATTTTTTTGAATGTCTCGTTTTCGGATCTATTTATTGATGGACTAGAACAATACCTTGGCCAGGCCTCCGGCTAATCCAGGAAGTGTATAGCGCAGAGTCTTATCGCCCAGCCAGTATTCCAGGGCTTCATCAATCCACTGTCGTTCGCTGGTAATCTTGCGGATCACGATGTCGGTACCTTTATCGGTATCATCAAAGTAATAGTAACCGCGGAACTTGATTGGGAAGATTTCTCCATGGAGCAACACGGAAACGTCTGCAGTTCCTTTGTCTGAATCTATAGACACGGACTGGACATCACCGAACTTCTTGACTAGTTCGTGATTCTTGACGAAGGCTACCACAGCTTTGTCGCGGAGATTACTGAGCAGAGACATTGTTGTGAAGAGTGAATAGTTGTGAGCGATGAGTAATGAGTAATGAGCTGTGAGCTAAAGTTAGGCGCCTTTGTCGCGATTATCTAGCTGAAAGGAGCCGAAGGCTCCGTCCTCATACCTCGCGCCTCACACCTTTTCGATTAGCGGGGGAGGGTCAGAATTTCGATGCCGTCCTTGGTCTTGACCACGGTGTGTTCCCACTGGGCGCTGAGGGTGCCATCGCGGGTCACTGCAGTCCAACCGTCAGACAGAGTCTTGGTGCCGGGCTTGCCTGCGTTCAGCATGGGCTCGACGGTGAACACGTTGCCGGGTTCAATGAAACTGGTCAGTTCGTTGTTGCGGAAGTGGAACACCAGGGGCTCTTCGTGGAAACCACGGCCGATACCATGACCGCAGTAGTCTTGAACCACGCTGAAACCGTGTTCGTCGGCAATGTCATTGATGGCGTAACCGATGTCGTTCCAGCGGGCACCCTGTTCACCTGCAACGCGGATGCCTTCTTCCATGGCGAACTTGGCGGTGTCCACCAGTTCCTGTGCTAGCTTGCTGACCTTGCCTACGGTAAACATGGCGGAAGTGTCGCCGTGATAACCTTGGAGGATGGTGGTGATGTCGATGTTTACGATGTCGCCTTCCTTAAGGATGGTCTTGGCGTCGGGGATGCCGTGGCAGATAACTTCATTGATACTGATGCAGGCATAGCGGGGGTAACCGTGGTAACCCTTACAGGCGGAAATGCCCTTGTGCTGACGGGTGTAATCACCGATGAATTCATCGATTTCCAGGGTGCAGACACCGGGCTTGCACATTTCGCCTGCGCGAATCAGGGTTTCTGCTGCCAGAGCGCCTGCGTCGCGGATCAGTTCAATTTCTCTTGCGTTCTTTACTTTAATCTTAGCCATTTTGAGGTGTGAGCTCGCGCTTCGCGCTTTGAGGTATGAGGTCGCTCGCGTTGCTCGCTTTGAGGTGAGATTTTAAGGAACTATGTGGTAGAGTTTTTGGATATACCTCAGAGGCTCCTTTAGGAGCCGACCTCATACCTCATAGCCCAAGACCTATTTTTTCCAAACATACCGGTCCAGCAGGTAGGCTAGGAGCATCTGCTGATCCTGGGTTCCGTTAGCCAGTTCCTTGGCCAGGGGGATGAAGTGGCTGATGCGTTCCTTGGCCTTCTGTCCACCGAAGTGCTTGCTAACCTCTTGCAGTTGCTTGAGGGTGCGTTCGCCAACCTTCTTGGCGATGGCTTCGTTGGTCAGAGGTTCCTGCTTGATGAAATTGATACCGAAGTCTGCTGCAGTCTTCTTGATTTCAATTTCTTCCACCGGGGTAATCAGGGAAATGCAGACACCGCTACGGCCTGCACGGGCGGTACGTCCACTACGGTGTACGTACACTTCGTGATCATCGGGATGATCGTAAACGATTACGTGGGTAACATGGTCCACGTCAATACCGCGGGCGGCAACGTCTGTACAAATCAAGATGCGCAATTTCTTTTCGCGGAAGGCGTTTAGGGTCTTTTCGCGGAGAGACTGGCTAACGTCGCCAGACAATGCGCCAACGTTAAAACCGTAACCGGAAAGAACCTGTTCCAGATAGCTGACGTCGCATTTCTTGTTGCAGAAAATCATGCAACTTTCGGGGTTCTCATATTCCAGAACCTTGATGGTCATGGAATCCTTATCCATTACGTCGCAGGAATACCAGCGGTGTTCAAGATTGTTTGCGATAACCTTGTCATAAGACAGAGAAAGGAACTCTGCGGAGGGTCGCTGGAATTCGCGGGCCAGGCTCTTGACGGTCTGGGGAATGGTGGCACTGAACATGGTACAGGCCAACTGCTTGGGAAGATACTTGCGGATCTTCTGCATGTCGGGGTAGAAACCCATGGAAAGCATTTCGTCGGCTTCGTCCAGAACCAAGTCGCGGATGTCCAAAAAGTCTACGTTACCGCGCTGCACATGGTCCATCAGACGGCCCGGTGTGGCTACGATAATATGCACGCCTTCCTTAAGAGCCTTCAGCTGGGGTTCGTAAGAAACGCCACCGAAGATGGCCACAGACTTGATGCCTGTCCCTGCAGAAAGTTTCTGAACTTCGTCCTGCACCTGAATTGCCAATTCGCGGGTGGGCACCAGAATCAATGCCTGGGGAAACAGGTGGTCACGAACGATGACCTGCAAAAGGGGCAGCACGTATGCGCCGGTCTTGCCGGAACCTGTCTTGGACTGCACCAGCATATCGCGGGCGGCCAGCATATAGGGCATGGTCT
>JAKSIE010000056.1 GCA_024398995.1 Fibrobacter sp. | reverse complement strand
GAGAGTTGATCATGAGGTTCAGCATGTCGCGAACTTCGGTCTGGAACTCCATTTTCTCAGTTGCCATGTTTTACGTCCTTTATGTTAAAATTTCAAACATCGCCGCTCGTCCAAAGTTTCATTTTGAAACAAAACGGTAGTTTTCCTTTGTTTTCGCAGGTATAATTGCAAGAACCGTGCCAAAAAAAAGACCGCCATTTTCATGGCAGCCTTTTCACTAAAACCTCGGCCCTCGAGCCTGGAGCCTCGCGCCTCAAGCCTACTTAATAAAAATCAGTCCCAAAATTCCAGCAACCCACAGGTAGTAGCTGAAGTAGTGGAACTTGCCCTTCTGAACAAAGGCCATGAGCCACTTCAGAGCGATGATGCCGAAGATAAAGGCAACGATCATGCCCACCAGAAGTTCAGGAGTAAAGCCCGAAGCGTCGGCGCAAGCCAAGGCCTTTTCGGGCTTTTCGATGGCATAGCGGGCAACGGTTTCGGGATCCTGGCACTTGATCCACTTGATTACATCAAGGAGAGCCGCACCTCCCACAGCAGGAATGCTCATAAGGAAGCTGAATTCGCCAGCATACTTGCGGTTCACGCCCAAAAAGATCATGCCGCTGATGGTAGAGCCGCTGCGGCTAATACCCGGGATACAAGCGATACCCTGAACCACGCCAGTGACCAGGGCTCGCCACCAGTTCATACGGACGCCTTCGTTGTACGGATGCTTGCTGCCAGTTTTGCCCCACTGGGAAACGAACAGCAATGTTGCAGTAAACAGCATTGCGCAGCAAACGGCCTTGGGATTTTCGAACAAGCTTTCAAGAGGTTTCTTGAAGCCAATACCGATGATGGCCGTAGGGATGGATGCGAGAATGATATAGCCCACTTCGTTCAACTGAGCCCTGTCGCGGTGGATGCAGCCCACGATCATGTCCACAAGTTTCTTGCGGAACACCACAAAGATGGAAAGCAACGTGCCCGCGTGGAGCATGATGTCGAAGAACATTCCGGCTTCGTGCATGTTCAACAGCTTTTCGCCAAGAACAAGATGACCGGAACTGGAAATGGGAAGAAATTCTGCGAGGCCCTGCAAAAGGCCCAAAATGATAGACTCAATCATAAACGCAAATATAGTTTTTATTATTTTGTCAATATGGCTGCAAAAAAATTTCTTCTGTGTTTTCACGACTTTAGCGTCTGGAATTACCAGACCATCATGCCGGTTCTTGAAGGAATCAAGGACCTCGCAGGAGGACCGTTCAGTATTTTGGTCATCCCCAGCACAGAAGGGGCCGACGAGGCCACCGTTGCAGGATTCAAGGCTTCGCTGCGTCAGTTGTACAACGAGGGCTACGAGCTCGCTCTCCACGGCTACAAGCACAAGGCCGATTTCAGCCAAGGTCGCAGCTACCTGGGTCTTGCCGCCATGTCTATTACCAACCGCGAAGCCGAATTTGCCGGACTCAGCCAGTTTGAATCAGAGAGAATCTTAAACCAGGGCTTGAGCGCCTGGGTTGACCTGTTCAAGGTTTCGAATAACGAAGATACTTCCGCAACACCCCGCCCCGCTGCATTCATTCCACCCACTTGGTGGAGCAACAAGTTCCTGCAGCTGCAAGTATGCGGTGCCGGAATGCTATACGAGGACCGCTTTTCCCTGACCACAAGAAAGGGAAAGCGCTACGCCTCCCCTGTTACAAGTTTCGCCGGAATCCCCAACTTCGCCATCAAGCCAATGTTCAGCATCGGCGAATTCCTAATGAAAGTTCCCCTTGGATTGCCTCGCATTGCCCTACACCCCACAGACTTCCCTACCCACCGAGCAAAGATCAAGCACATGATCCGAACTGCTCTTGGAAGTGGCAGGACCCTGGTTCATTACAGAGACATTTAAACAAACAAAAAATCCCGATAACCTGAGATTACCGGGACTTTAATTTTCTTGAGACTAAGTCGACTCAAAGCCAGCAGGAACAAGCAAGCTTGTTCCCGCGACACTCACCTTACTGGCGCTCTTCGAGCGCAGTAAATCGCACCTCGGTCATGCGAACACAAGTGTTCGCGCGACACTCGGTTTACGATTACTTGACTTCGAAGTAGTAGGTCTGCAGAGTCTTGCCATCCTGAGACAGCTGGAGAATCTGCTTACCGGAGAGCAAGGAGCCCTTGATTTCGAAGAGGTTTTCAGCCTTGTATTCGACAGTGAGGTTTGCGCTCTTGGACTTGTCTACAAAAAGACCAGTCTTTTCGTCGGCACCGAAGCCCTTACAGTCGGAGTGGTCTGCGACCTTGCCTTCTGCAGCTGCGAAAACGGTAGCAACCAGCGGAGAGGTAACGGAGCTTGCATTCACGTAGAACACGTCAATGTCGGAGCCCATTGCCAACGGGGCGGGAAGGTTAGAAACCTTAGGAGCCTTGTCGGCACCCTTCTTCTTTTTCTTGTCGGCCTTCTTGCCCGGAACCTTGCCAGCGTCATTGTTGAGAGGCATGGTCAAACGGTAGCCAGCAACGGATTCGTTGCAGCTAGTGGAGTAGACAACCCACTGGTTTTCAATCTTTTCGGGACCTTCGGTAGTACCGGTCTTATAGAGACCCGGCTTGACCTGGTCGCTATATTCGTACAAAGTCACGCTCAAGTTCGGATTTTCATTGGTGGTAGCAATCTTCTGCTGACCCAAGATGAACTTGGAACGACGAGCCTTGATCAGGTATTCGCCAACGGGAACTTCTTCGAACTTGAACTTACCCTGCTGGAGTTCACCCTTGTACGGGTACTTGGGATTCTGGGTACCATAAATGGTAGAATCCATCCAAACAGTGGGCATTTCAATAGCCTTGCCAGTAAACGGATCAAGAACAACACCTTCAATGGTGCCCTTCTTTTCGCAGCCAGTCATAGCCATTGCAATGAGAGCAGCTGCGCACAAAGTAAGTTGCTTTTTCATATACATCCTCGAAAAAAGATAAAAGCCTCCCTTTGTGGGGAGGCCTTTACGAACAAATTATTCAGCGTCAGCAGCCGGGCGGTCAGCCTTGCGAGTCTTACGCTTTGCACCGGTGATGTTGCCAGCGAAACGCTTGTTGAAGCGATCGATACGACCGGCAGTATCCACGCGATGCTGCTTGCCCGTCCAGAACGGATGGGTATCAGCAGTAATTTCCAAGGAAATTACGCTATATTCAACACCATCGATAGTCTTCTTTTCGGCGGAAGACTTCGTGGAGCGGGTGATATATTCTTTACCCGTATTCGCATCGACGAACACGACCGGTTGATAATTAGGGTGGATACCATCTTTCATTTTTAAACTTCCTGTGAAGTAAATTGTTTAAGAGAGCCTAAATTTAGCAAATTCTACAATTTTGGCAAGCCAATTATAGTATTTTTGGGAACATGAAACGATTATTGATGGCAATTCCCCTAATGTTGATGGCCTGCGGCAACGACAACACCGTAGCCAAGTTCATTGTTGTGGACCAGAAAATGCCCCTTACCGAATGGCCCGACAGCGCCTATATCGCCAGTCTGGACTCCATTTTGGCCATGGAGCCTGTAGTTGCCAAAAAAGAAGTGGATGCCAACCTGACCATGAAGGGTTTCAAGGCTCCCGGGTTCAAACTGCCACCCTCGGTCACCGGTAAGCCGGACCCGAAAAAAGCATCCAAGGGCAGTGGTAGCGCCGCCCCCAAGAAAAACAACACCCTAGCCGACAAGAACAATGGATCCGGCAACAGCGCGGAACAGTTCGCCAACAAGTTCAGCGACGCGCTCTCCAGACTCCAGTCCGACCCCGCAAACAGCAGCCTTTATAGGACGGTGGAAGCCAAGGACGGCGACGACCTGTTCAAGCTGTTGAAGCGGACCTACGGTGCCGGAGTACAGAACCTTCCCCGCTTCTATATCCTTTCCGCACTGCAGTCTGTGAATGCAGGCGTTGCACTAGAGCACCTGAACGCCGGCGACAAAGTCCGCGTTCCTAGATTATGACGCGAGGGGAAACCCCTCGATCTCCCCTCCGGTTTTTGCACAGCAAAAAGTTCGAGCTAACTGCCCGAACTTTTTTTGTCATTTTTTTAGTGAAGGGGGCAGAGCCCCTTGCATCACGACTCTAAAGGGGTTGAGGCTAATGATCACTTAGGGCTTTAGCCCTTAGTGAGAATTGTCCACTTTGTGGATGGATGCCCCTCTATCGCAAACTTCGCTTGTCAAAGTTTGCGTTGGGAGTCCAGAGGGCAACGCCCCCTGCATCACGACTCTAAAGGGGTTGAGGGGAACGCCCCTCTATCGCAAACTTCGCTTGCCAAAGTTTGCGTTGGGGGTCCAGG
This sequence comes from Fibrobacter sp., assembly GCA_024398995.1. Classification (GTDB taxonomy): domain Bacteria; phylum Fibrobacterota; class Fibrobacteria; order Fibrobacterales; family Fibrobacteraceae; genus Fibrobacter. Next base: position 12,003 of record JAKSIE010000056.1, on the reverse strand, counting down.
GGGCAACGCCCCCTGCATCTTATAAAACGTCCTGACGAGGGGATTCACTAAAGGGTTCCCTGAGGAGTGGGTTCACCCACCCTCAGACACGAAAAAAAGTCCGGGCCTTAGCACGGGCTTTTGTGAGTCGGGAGTCCAGAGGGCAGAGCCCTCTGTATCTTATAAAACACCCTTGGAACTGGGAACGCCCTTCACATTTCTGCTGGGAGCCACAGCCATTGCTACAGAACGAGCGAAAGCCTTGAAGATGCTTTCCAGGCAATGATGATTGTCATTACCGTAGAACAATTCCACGTGCAAGTTCATACGAGCATTTTCTGCAAGGCTCTTGAAGAAATGTTCGAACATGCTAGCTTCGATGCCACCGGCGGTTGCCGCAGGGAGCTTTACATTCCAAACAAAACCAATGCGGTTGCTGAAGTCGATGCAAACACGGCTCAAGGCTTCGTCCATAGGAACAAAGTAAAAACCGTAACGTTCGATACCCTTCTTGTCGCCAAGGCTTTCTACCAAAGCCTGACCAAGAACGATGGCGATATCTTCCATGCTGTGGTGCATGTCAACTTCAACGTCGCCCTTGCAGGTCAAGTCCAAATGGAAACCGCCGTGGACCTGGAACAAATTAAGCATATGGTCCAAGAAACCAGAACCGGAGTTGATCTTACCGGGAGTGCAATCATCCAGGTTCAGTTCCAATTCAATATCAGTTTCGTTTGTCTTTCTAGAAATCTTGGAGCAACGCATAGGTACGCCTTTTTTTTGAACAAATTACTTAACGATCTGACCGCCGTAAACACGGAAACGAGTGACGCGGCCAAACTTCATTTCGGGAAGCGGAGTTTCGACACCATTCAAAAGCATCTTAGCGATGGCCTTGGGATCGCCGATAGTTACGCACAAAGTATCCTGAGTGTTATAGACCATTCTTACACCGGCTTTTGCAACGTTAGCTTCCTTGAGGAAGGAGTTATCGCTTTCACGACGCTTGAGGCCAACCCAAGAAAGGGATTCACCGGAACCGACGAGAACAAAGTTGGTTTTATTGGTTGCAGGAGCAACCTCAGCAGAATCGGCCTTCTTAGAATCAGAAGAAATGAAAATCGTAGCGGAAGCAGGCAAATCGGACTTTTTAACAGCTTCGTCCACAACAGCCTGACTCAAAGTTTCGTTTTTCTTTTCTGCAGGACTAGAGGCCTCGGGTTCCTTTTTGAGAGAATCCGGCGGAACAACTTCTGCGCCTTCGGGCATTTCCTGAATTTCCACCACTTCTTCAACAGCAGCAGGTTCAGCCTTGGCAACAGGATCCTGAGCCTGATTTTCAGACAAAGAAGCCAAGTCCAAGAAATGAGAAGCAACCAGGAATGCCAGTACGAGAATTACTAGGACAATAGGCACTGCCTTGCTCTTCTTCTTGGTTTCGTTTTCCGTTATCGGCGCAATTTTGTTGTGATTAGAAACATCTTCAAATTCATGAGATGCAGCCACACCAATTTCCGCGGAATAGTACTGAAGAATTTGTTTCTGATCCAGGTTCAGCTTTGCAGAAATGGAATTCAAATAACCACGGACATAGGCAGCCACCGGGAAAGCCTTCCAATCGGAAGCTTCGATGGACTTTACATTAGCAACCGTGAGCTTTGTCACACAGGAGAGTTCTTCAACAGTCATGCCGCGGGCTTCGCGAACACGAGCGATATACTCACCTAAACGTTCATCGGGTCTTTTTTCTTCAACCAGATTAGACACTATCAAACCTCAATCTCTAAACTTTTTAGCAACTGCAATGTCTTTGCCACAGGCAACCCGACCACATTGTAGTAGCACCCCCTAATTTCCTTGATAAGTCGCGCTCCAGCAGTCTGGATTCCGTATGCGCCAGCCTTATCCATCGGGTCCTTAGAATGTACATAATTTTCAAGTTCCTGGATTGAGTTGTCTCTAAAAATCACCTCTGTTTCCGCCTCGGAAGCAGCCAGCAGGTTTCCATCTTGCGCAACAGCCACTCCGGTAATTACCTTGTGCCCGCGATTGTTCAAGCTCTTTAACATTTCAAGGGCATCGCTTTCGTTTTTCGGCTTACCCAAAGGCTTTCCATCCAAGAAAACCAAGGTATCAAAACCTAAGACAATTCCAGGTTCAATACGGGACACAGACAGAGCCTTGATAGACGCATTCTCCCTAGGAAAATCAAGGGGATTCGTGGACGTAGGTTTTTCATCTTCACCAGAAACAACCACGCGAAAATCAACACCAATCAACTTTAGGATTTCAGAACGTCGCGGAGATCCGCTTGCCAAAACTAATTGCATACAAATTAACTCTCTAATAAAAACACTAATTCACCGACGAAGTCTCGGTACTGCCAGCATTAAACTTAATATCGGGCAAGTCACGAACGTAGATGGAGAAACTCCAACCGGCTGCAGGACCCGTGGGAGTCCAGCTAAAGTCAAGCTGCCAGCAATGCAGCACTCGGTTGAAGGTAAAACTGTGCGTAACAAACTTACCCTCGTTGTAGTTATAGCGGGTGCTGTAAGTCATTTCCCAATTCTTGGTAGGCTGCAGCGTTGCGCTAATGCCCGTAGAATGGGTAATCTTATCCTGGAACAAATCCTTGCCTACTCGAGAACTTCCGAAGCTATAGCTATAGTCCAGACTAAAGGACCACTTCAGCATTTCGTACTTGCTCAGCTGCGAAGGCAGGCCCGCATTAATCGTACCGCTCCAGCTAAAGCGCTTACTGAAATCGTAACCATAGTAAGTCAGTTCAGGGAAACGCACCTTATTAGGGTCGTCCGTGTACTTGTGGTAGAAGCTATGAAGTGTGTTGATCGTAAAAAGATAATCCGGAAGAATCTGGAAACCAAACGAAGATTTGATGTCGGAGAAATTAAGGGAATCCGCAGCAAAGTTATAGGACAGGTTATGCCTTGTTGTCAGCAAACGACGAGTACCGTACTGGTCTTCTACAGCCTTTGTAGAATCACCCGCATCGGCAGCGCGGCCAACCACCTTAAGATACTTGATATCAAAGTCATTGTTCAAGTTCAAGCCCACCGTTTTCTGTTTGGTCTGATAAGGAGTCTGGCCCAGCAAAGGATGGGGAGCAAACTTCTTGACCGTATCGATTTCAGGCGCATAGGTATAGGACAAGCTGGGTGAAAGCACATGACGGATACCCGTGAATCGACCGATTTCAGGAACCCAGATACCATAAAGCTTTGTATCTGCGGAGATACTATAGTTGTGGTTATAGGCCACTTCGCCATAGCTGTCATGCTCCGGATCAAGACTCATAAAACGTTTGCGGTACCTCAAGGAATCCTGGGGATTAATCCAACCCGTTCCTGTCCAGTAGCCAGCAAAACTTGCCCTAGGCGTAATATTGATAACATCAAACAAGGAGCCTGAATAATCCAAGGAGAAGTTACCGGTGTAACCCACATATTCTGCAGTCGTATCAACGGAGGTTCCCGTTGCCAGCGTGCGGGTGGAATCGATAGCTCGACGAGTGTAGTAGTTAAAACGGTTGGTAAAGTTATAGTTCAGTTTTTCCAGATAGCTTTTGAAAGAACCGTCTGCGTCAGCCACCCCATCTTCATCAATTTCAAAGTCGAACAGAGGGCCACTCATGCGGTACTGGATATCGGGAATCTGACGTTCCATAAGGTCCGTCACAAGGTTGTGCTGTTGACTAGCCTTGACAGTCAGGCTCTTATTGGTTCCGAACTTGCCGGAGTAAGTCAACTGGGCGTTTGCCTGCTGGTTCAACACGGATTCCGCATCCAGGGCGTTTTCCTTACGGACTTTCTGGCTACTGACGAAGGTACCGGAACCGCTCAAGGTATGCTTGCCATCGGGAGTCAAGTTCTGATTATGGCTAAAGGAAATGTCATAACCACTATTACTGAAATCAAATTCTTCGAGGTAGGCAGAGTAACTGATGCTTCCATCAAGCACATAACGCTTACGGTAACGCAGTTCACCGGTCAGCTTAGAACGTTCAAACCTTGCTTCCTCACCTTCAATAATGTCGCCCTTAATCGTAGCGTCCCAGTAGTCATTGGGCGCATAGTAGAAGCCTAAGTTGTTCATGTAGTAGCCCTGCTTCTGGTCACCACCGAACTTGGGGGTCAAAAGACCGGATTTGCGCCCACTCTTCATAGGAGCAACAATCATAGGGAGAACCGCCACAGGAACATCGGCAATATTCAAGACCACAGGCCTAGCCGTAATAGTTTCCTTAGGTTTCACCACCATACGGCGGCCATAGAAATAGAAGTGCTGGTGGGTCGAGTCGTTACAAGTACTAAAGTCGCCTCGGGCAATTTGAATTCTCTGGTCGGGAAGTCGGCGGACCTCCATACCATTCAGCTGCTGGTTGTCCTGGTATGTGGTGGCGTAATAAATCTCGCCTATTCGGGACTTCATATTGTACTTGAGACGCATACCGGACAGCGAGGGATTTTTCGACTCTCGAAGCACCGGATCGCCGCTGGCAGCCAAAACGCTATTCCGCTGATCGAACCAGATAGTGTCTGCGTCCAGTGTGGCAGTACGGTATTTAAGCTGGGCACTGTTATTCAGGTTGAAAGATTCACTTTCTACATCATATTCAAGGTCGACCGCATGATATTCAATGGTGTCTGTGCCCGTGGTATCGTTCATCCAGTCTACTTCTGTGGTATCCTCTTCCACCACGTCTTCCCGCTCTTCAAGCTCAAAGCGAGTCATCTCCTGACCGAACACGGCAGGAGCAAACAAGGCTGAAAGCAACACGGCAAAAACAGCCCACAGCAAGCTATGGGATTTTCTTTTTAACACAGTACGTAGAAAATAGAAAATTCCCCAGACACACTTTGTATGACTGGGGATAAAATCAGCGCTTACAGGGATTGAGGCAACAAAGCGCAACTACGCGATGTTTAGGGACTGTTCGCGGATGCATTCCACTTCGTTCTTGAGTTCAATGGCAAGAGCAGCAATCTCTGCACTCTGGCACTTGGTACCCAAGGTGTTGGCTTCACGGCCCATTTCCTGAAGGATGAAACCCAGGTTCTTACCCTGAGCGCCACCTTCCTTGAGGGCGTTGAGGAACAGTTTGTTGTGGCTCTTGAAGCGAGTGATTTCTTCGTGAATGTCCAACTTGTCAGCCATGATGCAAGCTTCTTGAAGGAGTCGGACTTCGTCAATTTCTGTATCAGCCAAAAGAACTTTCAGACGATCACGGAATTTCACCTTCCAGTTTTCAATGCGCTGGGGATCCAGAACTTCCACCTTGGAAAGAACATCGTTCAGATGGTTCACGCGGTTGGTCAAGTCTACGGCAAGGTTTGCACCTTCCTTGGCGCGCATTTCGGTAACCTGATCCAGGGCCTTGTCCAGTTCAGCAGCCAAGTGCTTTTCCAAAGCTTCCTTGTCATCGCCGCTGTCGGTGAACTGCAACACTTCGGGCAGAGCCAGGATGTGCTCCAGCTTAATTTCGCCAGACACGCCAAACTTTGTCTGCATAGCCTTGGTAATGGCCACGAATTTTTCGATAGCAGTTTCGTTGTAAGAAACCGGAATATTACCGGCGGTGCCAGCACCAAGAGTGACGCTGAAAATCACGGAACCACGAACTAATTTTTCCTTAATCTGATTCTTGAAACTGTTTTCCAGGTAAGCCAAGTTCTTCGGAAGTTTGCAGGAAATGTCCAAGAAACGATTATTGACGCTGCGAACTTCAATTACACAAGAGATTCCATTGAACATGGATTCACTCTTGCCAAAACCTGTCATCGATAAAATAGCCATAATAAAACCTTCAACTAAACTTTCTTGCTGACCACAGCTACAACGTGTTCGGCACCAAAGTTCTTCAGACCAATTGCGGTAAGGAACTTGCTCAAAGCCTGTTCGTTCTGGAAAGCCATCTTTTCAATGACCAAGCCTTCCTTTTCGCACAAAGTATAGAAGTCCTTAACAGTGAGCAAGCGAATGTTCGGTGTATCGTACCATTCGTAAGGCAGTTCCTTGGACTTAGGCATACGTCCATGAAGCATCAAGGAACCACGGGCAGACCAGTGACCGAAATTGGGAAACGTAACAATGACACGCTTTGCCACACGAAGAATTTCATTGAGCAAAGCCACCGGATCACGGATTTCCTGGATGGTACGGTTGATGATGGCGTAGTCGTAGCTATCGCTCTGAATGTCGGAAATACCGCGTTCATCCAAGTCGCGCTGGATTACAGGAACATCATTTTCAAGACAACCTAAAATATCCTTCAGGTTCTTTTCAATGCCCATGCCGCTAACGTTCTTGGTGCGGTGCAGGTAGTCGATAAGTTCACCACTACCGCAACCCAAATCCAAGACGCGGGCGCCGTCGGAAACCATAGAACCCAGCAGTTCAAAGTCCTGTTCGTTATGGAACACCGGAATAGACTGGGTACCGTTGGATTCAACAATCTTGCTATCAAGGAAGCGGCCCACAGCCTTACCCAACTCGCCCACTTCAATCAAGAATCCATCATGACCGAACTGAGTGTCCATTTCAAGGCTAGTCACCTGTTTGCCGGCAGCAATCAAAGCACTGGTGATGCGGCGGGATTCATGAGGCGGGAACAGCCAGTCCGTAGAAAGGTTCACGTTCAGCACTTCGGCCTTGATAGCCTTGAAAGCGTTTTCCAAGGAACCATATTCCGTTTCAAGGTCGAAGCAGTCGGTAGCGTGAGCAATATGCAGATAGCTGTTAGCATCGAAACGATCCACGAACTTTGCGCCCTGATAGCGGAGGTAGCTTTCCAGCGGAAGCTGCAAATCAAAAGGTGTGCTGTAGGTAATCGCATGGTTGCGATTTTCCTGATCCTGGGCACGCTTAAACTTCTTTTCCATACCTACGGCACTGAGGTAGGTAATATGAGCCAACTTACGAGCGTTAGCAAGACCCACATCCGGTTTTACCGGCTGGTCGTAATAGTCGCCATTGTTGTAGTTGGGATCCTGAGTGATAATATCACGAGCCACCACTTCGAAGCCGAGAGCCTGGCTGCTGAAGCGAGGAGATGTTGCAATGATGATGCAACGCTTTACAAGTTCCGGATAGTAGATAGCCCACTTCATGGCCTGGAAACCACCCATGGAACCGCCTACGACGCAGAACATTCCCTTGCAGCCGAGACCGTCAAAAAGTTCCTTCTGGGCATGGACCATGTCACCGATGGTGATGGTGGGGAAAGAACCACCGTAGGGCTTGCCGGTACGGGGATTGATGCTTGCAGGACCAGTAGAGCCCTTGCAGCCACCCAAGATGTTGCTACAGACAACAAAGAACTTATCAGTATCAATAGCCTTACCCGGACCGATCAGAGCGTCCCACCAACCAGGTTTCTTGTCTTCGGTGGAATAGTAACCAGCAACATGGGCATCAGCAGTCAACGGAGAACAAACCCAAATGACATTATCCTTGGCGTCATTGAGTTTACCGTAAGTTTCGTAACAAATTTCCAAAGCAGGAAGAGTCTTGCCATTTTCAAGCAAAAAACCTTCATCCCCAAAATCCTTATTGAAGGTCTGGGAAACAACAGGGCAAAGACTACCATTATGCAAAGATTCACTCATATGCATAAATATAGTAATATGCTAAAAATGATTTCGTTAAATCAGCGATGCTGACTAAAATTAATCGCGTTTGCCTGTCCAGCCAAGTTTTTCGCGAAGCGCACCAACGAAACCCGTATGGCGCATGCGAAGGAAGGTGGTAAAGGACTTGCTCTGAGTAAGAACTACGTGATCTTCAGGTTCCATGGGAACGCAAGTACGGCCATCAAAAACCAAGTCTAAAGTCTTACCAGCTGCAGGTCTCAACACCAGAGTCTTTTCAGTAAGGGACATGACCAGAGGGCGCACAGAAAGGCTTCCGGGAGCCACGGGAGTCAGCACCACGGCATAAGTTGCGGGATGAATAATGGGGCCGCCAGCAGCCAGATTGTAGGCGGTAGAACCCGTCGGCGTAGAAACCAGCAACGAGTCTGCCCAGTATTCCGTATACTCCGTGCCGTTATAGGCCACATTCACATTCACCATACGTTCGGGAGCGTGGGCGCGGACGTGGACTTCGTTCAATACGGTTTGCTTGGCAATGCATTTCTTGCCACGGTAGAGAGATGCGTCCACCATCATTCGGTCTCGGGTGGAATAGTTACCGTTCAGCAGGTCATCCAAGGTCTGGTGCAAGGCCTTAATTCTAGTTTCAGCCAAGAAGCCTACGTGGCCGGCATTCACACCAAGAATCGGAATGTTGTGCCCCAAGGAAATATGGGCTGCAGAAAGAACAGTGCCGTCACCGCCAACTGCCAAAAGCAGGTCTGCCTTCTTGACGGAAGCTTCCTTAACCACCTTGATGGGCTTCTTTACCAGGCCCTTCAAATTGTCCATGGCAATAAACTTCATCTCGGGGTGACAAACAGCCCACTCTGCAATAGAATCCAGAGCGCGAGCCAAATCAAGACTCTTTTCCTTCCACCCAATGATGCCGATAGTTCTGATTTGCATAAGCTATTCTCCCTTTTCCACCACAATAGAATTTGCAAGGTTCAGCTTTTCAAGAATTCCGGGATAGGCTTTTTCGACAACATCACTGTTGGCCACAGGATCCGTATTCTGCAAGGCAACGGAAAGCACGCTTAAAGCAAGGCCCATGGCTGGGGAATCTCCCCCGTCAAAATCATTGCCGTTCACCACGGTTTCCAAACCGCGGATGACGAGGCCATCATCGTACACACCAACTTCCGCACCAGTCTTGCGAAGGTTTTCTGCAAGACGTTCGTTCACCGGACGCATCTTCTGGCGCACTTCCTTGGGCAAACGTAAAATGGTTTCGCCTTCTGCAAAGCAGGCTGCCACAGCTAGGAACGGATACTCTTCTAAGCCCGTAGCAATGGCATCTTCAGAGAATCGGCGACCCTGCAACCGCTTTCCAGAAACCAGAGGGAAGGCCTCGATATCGGCATACACATCACCAAAGCGTTCGCGACGGCCGATAGTTTCGAAGCTTGCACCCATACGCTTCAAGCAAGTCAAGGCACCTGCGCGAGAAGAATTCAAATCCACATTCTTAAGGCAGATGGATGCATTCTTGGGAATGTTACCAATCGTAGCCAACAGCACAAGAGCCATGGCTTCGGTGGTATCGCCAGGAATAAAGTATTCACGTGCGGTAATCACCTTGGTCTCGGAAAGTTCCGTAAACTGGGTACGTTCAATTTTCTGGCCGCGCGCCATCATCATACGACGTTCCAGTTCCGTAAGCTGATCCATGCCGCGACCTTCGTACTTCAGATTTACGCCAAAGTACATAAGCATCTTTGTCAACTGGTCATGAACCGTAGACTTTTCTTCAAAGGTGGTGTAACCGTAATTCACCAGATTACGCAACAACAAACGGTTGCGCATAATGTAGGCCACATTGCCCAGGGAATCCTTCTTGATTACAGGATCTTCAGGGGCAAAAGTAAAGGCGAACTTCGCCGGCTCATCAGAAACAGGCTTTACCTTGAAATAGGACTGCAGGGTTTCCTTGGCATGAGCGACCTTTGCAACACCGGCTTCGTCGGCTTCGGCTGCAAAAGTGAAAATTTGCTCTATGTCCTTGGAGGCTAAGGTCCAGAGCATCACATTTCTGGACTCGCTAAAGTCCATAGGCAGCATAGAAGGCAACCTATACTGGAAACCCAAGCCCGTCAGCACCAGCTGATGTCCCTGAACTTCGTAGTTCAAACCAAACTCCTTAAGAGCCTCGGCAAAAGGTTCAGCGTCGGCGGCCCAGGCAAAATCTTCAAGAACGGTACGGCCATTCACAAGCAGCGCCATGACAAGCGCCAGGTCCATACGTTCGCGGTCCGGGTTCAGCAAAAAATCCATCGGCGTTTTCCTTTATTAGCGTTCCTTGACTTCGTAGTCCAAAAGGCCAAGAATCTGGACCGCGCGGCGAGCTTCTTCCGGAGTCTTGAATGCAAGGAGCAAGGTTCCTGCAATGTTTTCGCGAACCTTCATCAATTCAATGTCACGAATGTTCAGGCCTGCATCGGCGAGCGGCTGAAGTACGTGGAGCAATGCACCCGGCACATCTTTCAAAGGAACAGTAATTTCGGAGAATGCTGCGGCAGCATTGCGGCCCGGCACAAAGAGGCTGGCACGACCATCGTTACCGGCCTTGAAAACTTTTTCCAGTTTAGCGGAGCAGTCATCTGCCACAGGAGCGCCATCACGGACAACTTGCAGGCTATCCATGGCTTCGATGGTCTTGTCTAGACCTTCACGAACCTCTCGGAGGGCGCGAACGGTTTCGCTACGGTTGGTCACTGCAATATCGTGCCACATGTTCCAACCAGAAGCGGCAATACGGGTCATGTCCCTAAAGGCGCGACCGGCGTAATGCTGGTAGTTCTTTTCTACCAAGCGTTCCGGAAGGCTTGCTGCCAAAGTGGAGCTGAGCATCTGCGGCATGTGGCTAACCCAAGCCATAGTCATGTCGTGATGTTCCGGTGGGAATACCACGGAATTTGCCCCCAGGAAAGAAATCAACTGAAGCAAAGGCTTATAGGCTGATTCATCGATACCTTCCGGCGGGCAAACGAACCAGTAGGCATTTTCAAAAATGGAGGGGTCGTTATACTCCAAGGTGCGCTTTTCGGAACCAGCCATAGGATGGCTACCTACAAAGCAGAAAGGAGCCGGCAGTTTGGCGCCGGCCTTGCAGATTTCCACCTTGGTACTGCCAATATCGCTGACCAGGATAGGCTTGTCTGCAGAAATCTTCACCTTGGAAAGGGAATCAATAGTCTTTAAAATGTGAAGAATGGGCGAGCAAAGCAAAATAATATCAGAACCTTCAGCCCACTTTTCTGTTTCGTCATAGCTGAAGAATTCGTCGGCAATGTTCATTTCCTTGGCGCGGTCCAAGGTAGAGGCGGAACTGACAGCACGAATCACCGTAGGCAACTTAGCCTGCTTAATAGCGGCAGCAATGGAACTTGCCAAAAGTCCGAAGCCAACCAAAGTAATTCTCTGCATCTTATTCCTCCACCTTACGGGTTTCTTCCATGATGGTCAGGAAGATTTTCTTGATAGAATCACTGGTGAGAGGGCCCTTGGTCTTGGCACCAACACTATCCAAAATCTTCTGTTCACGAGAAGCATCAAAAACGGGCAAGCCAAGCTCTTTTTTCAGCTTACCGATTTCAGTTGCATAGGTGGCTCGCTGGTTCAGCAAGTCAATCAACTGATCATTAATTTCATCAATCCGAATGCGCCAATCTTCAATATTCATATTGAGGAAGATAGAAAAAAGCGAGGAAAATCTCCCCCGCCCTTTGCAAAATCACTAGCGGAATAAAACCTTATACTCGTCAAAAGCCTTTGGATTGGCCTTCAAGGTGTTGCCATCCCAGTCCAAGAGGGCGCTTCCCCACTCGCCATAGCTGGCCGGTTCCCAAAAGAAGGCGCCCAGGCCTCGAGGGACTTGCTCCATGATCTGGTGAGTCTTTGCACGGGAACCGTCAAAACTGTAAAAGTTCTTGCCGGTTCCGCCGTTGTATTCTGCAATGAGGAATTCCAAGTTCGGATAACTGCTGGCGAGGTCACTAATCAGTTTTTTCCAGGTATCGGGCGTTCCGTGTCCGTAGGCGGAATAAGCAGAGAAAGCCATCACATCGGGAGCAACTTTTTCTGTCTTGATAATGGAACTCATCCACCAGTTCACTGTAGAAGAATTCTGCGGACTTTCGATGTGGAACACGGTCTTGATCTTGTGGGAAGAAGTCTCAAAAGACTTTACCGCCAGGGAACCTTTCTTCAGGTATTTTGCAGTGTTTGCAATACCGTTGGGGTTCTGCTGCTTGTCCATGACGCCGTTCACGCTGTTGGGAGCCAACTGCACGCTATCGCCCCAGCAGTTGGTGCTGCTGGTAGGCAAGTCTCGAAGCATGCCGTTGGTAATTTCGTTACCCACCTGAAC
>JAKSIE010000055.1 GCA_024398995.1 Fibrobacter sp. | reverse complement strand
TGGTGAAGCACTTGTTCCGCAAGCACGGCGAACTGGCTCCCGTAGCCCGCCAGGCCCCGACGATTAAACCGTAACGGACAGCCTACCGAAAGTATTAAATGCGCGACCATCTCGGCCGCGCATTTCTTTTATAGACATAAAAAAAAGCCCCGCCGAAGCGGGACTTTTTAATTTTCTCATTTCAGGTTAGTTACCGAAGAAGCACTTTGCGGTGCCGCCAGCAGTACCCTTAATAGTAACGCAGACATTGCCCTTGTCGTTAACGCCGGAGGCAATTGCACCCAGAGCGATACCGCTGTTGCTAATGTTGTAGTCACCCTTATAGGACTTCGTGGATGTACCATACTTCACATCCATGGTCAGGCCCGGGTTGTTCTGAGCAGCGGTAACGTCGCACAGCACAGAGATGTTGGTCGGCTGGTAACCGGTGTTAGTCCACTTGAAGTTCACGTTGATGCAAGCTTCAAGGTTGAACGGCATAGCCACAGAGAGCTTAGAAGAAGACGGAATCTGATCGCCTTCAAAGGTCAACTGGTATTCCGGGCCCTTAGAAGTCTTAACTGCCGGGCAGGTCACGTCGATAACGGTCTTATCGGAATTGCCAACCTTAAGCTTGGGAGCCCAACCAGCCTGAGCTTCAGTAAAGGTCTTGGTAAAGGTCAAAGCAGTACCTGCAACGCCATCCCATGCATAGGAATTAACAGCGGAAGCACTCTTACAGCCAGTAACAGACCAAGTTACATCCGGAGTGGCAGTATAGTCAACGGTACCGTCGGCATCGGTGGTGCAAGCGCAACCGGTAATCGGGTCGCCATTCACCTGAAGTTCCTTACAGGTAATGAGTTCAGAAGAACCATCCTTCATGGTCACAGTAACAGAAGCTGTAACAGCACCAGAAGCGGAGTAAGTCACCTTATCACTGGTGTTCTTTGCAGTACCAGAGGGTTCGGAGCTATTCGGGCCATAGTTCCAATCGTAAGTTGCATTTGCAAATGCAGTTGCGTTATATCCGCTAGTTGTGGTATTGGGAACAAACTTGAACTGAGCAGCACCGGCCACATTCTTGTCTACGGGGCTTGCAATAGGGGCGCAAGAGCCAAGGCCAGTCACAAGCGTTGCAGAAGAAGAAGACTCAATGGACGGAATAATTTCGATAACGCTGGAGGAGGATCCGATGTCGATCTTTTCAGAGCTTATGTTTCCAGGGAAAGAGCTGCTAGAAAAGATATCTTCTTCTTCAGAAGAGCTGCTTTCAACAGCAAAAGCGCCTTCGCAGCCCATACCATCGGAACAATAGCTCTTTACAGCACCAGGCTGTTCCATCACTTCTTTAAAAATCAAATCGTTGTCGGTAGGTTCGTAAATATCACCGCTACCACAAGCCCAGAAGGCAGTGGCTACTGCAGCAGAACCGATGACAGCCAAAAACTTCTTATTCATAATTTTAACCTCTTTCCCCGTAATTTAAATAATTCTTTTCAAAAAAGGACTACCAAAAAACACTATTTATTACTCTTATGGGGCTTCTTCTACGGAAATTTTGCGCTGACCGGTGATAAATTGGTGCACATATGGGTTACTGGTGTTCTTAATTTCGTCCACGGTGCCCACTTCGATGATTCTACCATTATAAAGCATGGCAATTCGGTCGGCCACCTTGAAGGCGCTCACCATGTCGTGGGTCACCACCACGGAGGTAACCCCCAGCTTGCTCTGCATGTCCAGTATCAGGTCGTTAATCACATCACTGGTAATGGGGTCCAAACCGGTGGTGGGTTCATCGTACAGCAAAATTTCGGGGTTCAGGGCAATAGCGCGGGCCAGGGCAACACGCTTACGCATACCGCCAGACAGTTCAGAAGGCATCTTGGTACGGAATTCCGGAACCAGGTTGATCATCTGGAGCTTTTCGGTCACCACGTCCTGGATCTGCTTTTCGGACAGTTCCGGATGGTGCTCGCGGAGGGCAAAGGCAATATTTTCGCCGGTGTTCATGGAGTCGAACAGGGCGCCCATCTGGAAAAGCATGCCCATCTTGCGACGGATGGTATGGGTATCAAAGAACTTGGGGGTACTGATGGTAACGCCGTCTACGGCCACTTCGCCACCATCGGGCTGCAGCAGGCCGATCATGTGCTTAAGGATAACGGACTTGCCACCACCGGACTTACCGATAATGACCATGGTCTCGCCACGGCGGATATCCAGATTCACGTCGCAAAGAACGTTCTGGGGACCAAAGGACTTCTTGAGGCCTTTGAGTCGGATGGCGATATCATTTGGGTCAATCTTTACATTTGGCATAAGTCACCCTCAAGCATCAGAAGAACAGCAAGGCGTCCACGATAAAGTCAGAAACAAGGATCATAAGACAGCAGGACACCACAACGCCCATGGTAGCAAGACCCACACCGCGGGCACCGGCCTTGGCATTGATGCCATGGTAGTAGCCAAGCAGGAAGATAATGGTACCGAACACAAAGGACTTGATCACACCGGACCAGAGATCCATGGGATCAAACAAATACTGCATACCCGTCACGTAGGTGTAGGTGGTAATATCCAAGCCAAGAACACAGACAATCCAACCGCCGATAATGGCCAGGGCGTTGGAAATAATGGTAAGGCAGGGAATCATGGTAATGAAAGCGACGAAACGGGGCAAGGCCAGGTAACGGTAAGGATTGAGTCCAAGCACTGTATAGGCGGCCAGTTCTTCCTTCTCCTTCATGGAACCCAGTTCCGCAGAGATTGCGCTACCCACTCGACCTGCCAGCACGATTGCCGTAAGCAAGGGTCCTAGTTCAATGAGCACCATCTTACAGGCAGCCGTTCCAACAAACTTATCTGCAACCAGGTTGTGGAACTCGAACTCGGCGCAAACCGTAGCCACCATGCCGGTAAAGATGGAGGTCACGAAAAGTAGCGGCAAGGAGGACACGCCAATGGAGATCATCTGCTTGACGATCAGGTCCGGGTTCTTAAACACGTGGGGCAACTGCTTAAGGGTGCTAAGCAGGATGCAAATGACTTCGCCTATAGCAGAGATACCAGTGACGACAATGTCACCGATCCAGATAAAGGGGCGTAGAATCAACTGCATCTGGTAGCTCCTTAGAATTCTGCAAAGTCGGGTACGCCGCCGGCGTCACCGCCATCGTTATAGGAGTAGGCGCCACCGTCACCGCCATCCTGCTCTTCAGGTGCGGCGTCGTAGAAGGTGGTGTACTCGGGAATGAAGGTCATGGGGATGTCCTTCACGGAACCGTTACGATGCTTGGCCACAATGAGTTCGGCCAAGTACTTGTCTTCTTCACGGTGGGTCTGGACGAACTTACGTTCCACGAACCACACCATGTCAGCATCCTGTTCGATAGAGCCAGATTCACGCAAGTCGGAAAGCTGGGGGCGTTCGCGGCCCTTTTCTTCTACCTTACGGGAGAGCTGTGCCAAGGCGATCACGGGGATCTGCATTTCCTTGGCCAAGATCTTGAGACCACGAGAAATGGCACCGATAGCCACGGCACGGTTTTCTTCCTTGCCGGTTCTCATGAGCTGCAAGTAGTCAATAATCAAAAGGTCAAGCTTGCCCTTGCGCTTAAGCTGGCGGGCCTTGCTCATCAGTTCCATAATGCCCAGGTCGGCGTTGTCGTCCACGTAGAGCGGGGCCTGATTAATGGGAGAAACCGCGGCGATGAGCTTTTTCTTTTCGTCGCTATTGAGGAAGCCGTTACGGAGCTTACTCTGGTCGATCCGGGCCTGGGAGCACAGAAGACGCTGGGCCAACTGCATGCCGTCCATTTCCAGGCTGAAGAAGGCCACGTTCTGATGGTAGTTGATAGCGGCGTTTGCGGCAATGGTAAGAGCAAAGGAGGTCTTACCCACACCAGGACGGGCGGCCAAGATAATCAAGTCGGAACGCTGGAGCCCGTTGGTCAGCTGGTCCAGTTCCGTAATGCCGGTGCGGATACCTGTGATGCCATCCTTACGTTCGTTCAGGCGCTGCAGAAGCGGAGACACGAACTGGTCGATGGGCTTGAGGGAGTCGCGGACCTGGTCGTCGGCAATGGAAAACATGTCCTTTTCGGCGTCAGACAAGACCTCGTCGGGCATGGCAGCCGGATCCATGGAGTCCTTGATGACCTTATTGGACATCTTGATGAGTCGACGAAGAACGGACTTTTTGCGAAGCAGTTCCATGTGCCAGGAAACGTTGGCAGAAGATGCCACGGTTTCCATCAGTTCGAACAAATATTCACGGCCACCCACCAGCTGAAGCTTGCCCATGACATCCAGTTCGTTAGCCAGGGTCACCAGATCGATGGGGGTAACGGCTCGGTTCAGATTGCAAAGGGCAGTCCAAATCAGCTGATGCTTTTCAAGATAGAAGAAGGATTCGTCCTTAATGATCATGATGGCTTCGCCCATCACGTCAGGGTCACGGAGAATGCCGCCCAAAAGGCAACGTTCCGCGTCCAAGTCCATAGGGACCTGACGACCTTCGTAATTATTCTGTTTTTCTTCAAAATCCGGCATATATAATAATCCTTAGGAAATATAAATAAAATCACGGCAAGAGTCGCCAGGTAACTCCACGAAGGCAATAGATACACCGCGAGGACGAGGTGACAGACGCCAGCCCTTGGTTTATTCGGAATTTTATGAAGCTATGTCAAATTATTTAGTCGCGAACAGGGTGCTGCGCGGGATGTGCACCTTCCAGGTGAGCCACTTCATCTGTTTGTCGTTCACCATCGCGTAGGGATCCATCAGGGCGCAGGTCTTGAAACCAGCGAATTCCTGGTCGGAGCCCGCAAGTTCGTCGAAGTTCTTTGCCTTGCCAAAGAGCTGATGGAACAGGGGCTGCCCAAAGGCGATCATGGCCTGAGGCGCTATGAAGGAAAGTTCCTTGGTCAGCATCTTCTTGAGGGCCGTTTCCAGCAGGGGCGACAGGGGGCGTTCCGTGGACTTGAAGAAATAGGTAACGCCAATGTCCTCCTGAGCCACGTTGAGGCTTGCGAACAAACGAACGAGCATTTCGCCCACAGGCGTCTGGAAGAACGTGGAGGGGTCTGCACCCGGCTTTACTGCGGGGAGCAGGAACAAGTACTTGGGATGTTCCGGACCCATGTAGCGGACAACATCCGGTTCCTTTGCGTAGAGGGCCTCGGCCTTCAGGTTACTGTAGAAGTCCTGGAGAGAGCCCGCGGACTCGTATGCGGAAACTGTGCGCTTGATAACTCGCGGTGCAGGAGCGGCAGGGCCGCCTGCAGAGGTGCCAAAAATATTCTGGGCGCCTGTAACAGGACTTGCAGTAGGCTGAACAGGAGCCCCAGGGCGGGGCGGCGGGTTCATAGAAACCGGGCGCGGAGCTGCCGCCGGAATCGGCGGAATAGGCGGTGGATTGCGGCCCGGAACTGCGGGACGTGCGCCAGCCATGGCAGGCTTGCGGGTCAAAGTCCAAGGTTCATCCAGGTACAACTCAGCGTCGCCCAGATCCATCTGGCCCATCAAATAATTGCGGAGTTCGCTAAAATCTACTTCTTCAGACATGGGAACCTCTATCTCTCGCCGCAAAACTTCACAATCGCTTCTGCAAGGGAGACCTTGCTGCCCATTTCCATCTTGGGAATAGGCTTGCCGTGTTCAATCAAGGCAAAACGTACGTTGTCGTGACCGAAACCGCTATCAGCGGCAACAGGCGCATTCAAAAGCAAGGCGTCGGCGCCGGACTTTTCAAACTTTTCTGCAGCATGTTCCTCGAAATGGTCCGTCTCGAGAGCAAAGCCCACAATCATCTGCTTCGCCAGGCGGGACTCCGGAGCTGCGGCGCGACGGGTCGCGGAGCAATCCCGCAGAATGTTGGGATTAGGAACCAGTTCAATTGTCAGCTGACTACGGCTATCCTTGATCTTGGAATCTGCGGGATTTGCCGGGCGGTAATCCGCCACCGCAGCGCAATGCACAAGAACATCCACCTCGGGCTGGCGGGAAAGGACTGCATCATGCATATCGCAGGCGCTACGAACTCGGGTAACCTTCACGCCGGCCGGGAACTCCGCTTCCATGGGGCCAGCTACAACTTCCACGTCGTAACCGTTGGCAAGGAACACCGCAGACAATGCGACCGCGGTCTTTCCGCTGCTGCAGTTGGAAATATAACGGACCGGGTCAATAGCTTCTTCGGTACGACCT
The DNA here is from genome assembly GCA_024398995.1 of Fibrobacter sp. Classification (GTDB taxonomy): domain Bacteria; phylum Fibrobacterota; class Fibrobacteria; order Fibrobacterales; family Fibrobacteraceae; genus Fibrobacter. The sequence goes on along the minus strand of JAKSIE010000055.1, from coordinate 10,742 downwards.
GCGGTAATCAAGACGCGGCGAGTGCCGTCACCAATTACGACAGACGAATTATGAGATACAGGAGATTCCAGTTTTGCCGTCTCTTCAAGGAATTTCTGCGCCTCAGAAACAGGAACTGAACCCGTCCCATTTTTCTTCTCGTAATTCGTACTTAGTAATTCATAATTCTCTAAGTGTTCCACAATCTGCGCAGGTTCCAAAAGCCTTCCCTGCCCCACTTCGCCACAGGCAAGTTCACCTGCAGGGGATTCCAGTACATGGGTATGCTCAAAACCGCGGAGCATTTCAAGATTGCGCTTTACCGCCGGGGAGTTATACATGGCCACGTTCATTGCTGGCGCAATAAAGCGTTCGCAGTCGCAGCTCATAAAGCAAAGGCTTACCGGATCGTCGGCGATGCCAAAGGCGAACTTGCCTATCACATTGGCTGTGGCGGGCACCACCAGGTAGATGTCGGCCCAGCGGGGAAAATCAATATGCTGGAAAGGTCTAGCCTCGGGCGCGCCGTTCTTCAAATACACCGGACACTTGCTCAAGGACGCAAAAGTCAAGGGCGCCACAAACTGGGTGGCCGCATCCGTCATACAGACGCGGACTTCCGCCCCCTTCTTCTGCAGCAGACGCAAAAGTTCGCAGGACTTGTAGGCGGCGATACCGCCAGATACACCCAGGAGAATTTTCTTTCCAGCTAAATCCATGTCCTAAATTGTAGAAAAATTAAAACTTAAATCCTGCAGAAAATCTGACAACATCAGGTCGAATTTAAATGCAAAAGGACCGTTTCGGGCATAAATGGGCTCCAAACTGAGCGATCATGTTTATTTGGAGTCTATAATTTAGGATAAATTAACACAAAAAGCTAATTATCCCCATTAATTTTTCTAACAGAAGGGCTCCAAATTTCCCCAAATACGCCAAATGGAGTCCATATTGACCTTAATCGCACTCTCACATATACAAACAACATAAATAAATGGACTCCAAACCATAATTTTTCCCGCAATTGGAGTCCAAATTTTCACCAAATCAAAAAAAAGAAACCCCGCGGCATTCACCACGGGATTCCTTTTTAGTGGTTAGTGTTTAGTGGTTAGTTGCTAAACACTGTTAACTAATTAAGCTTCTTCTTCCTTCTTCTTGGAAGCCTTCTTAGCCTTGGGAGCTGCGTCACCAATGGTGGTGCCGTTTTCGCCCGGCTTGTGAGAGTCCATCCAAGCCTTCAGCTCAGCGGATTCACGGTTCTTGAAGTAGTCAACCACGGAGAGGTAGATCTTACGGTTGTTCTGATCGATTTCGGTAACAACGGCCGGAACTTCGTCGCCAACCTTGAATGCATCGGCAGGAACCTTGATGTATTCAGCGGTGAGCTTGGAAACCGGGATGAAACCTTCGATGCCTTCGTTGAGTTCAACGACAACACCGCGATCGAGCATACGAACAATCTTGCCCTTCACTTCTGCATCAACCGGGTAGGTGGAATCGATAGAATCCCACGGGTCTTCGGCGAGGTGCTTCATGGAGAGGGAAATGCGACGCTTTTCCTTATCGACAGCGAGAACGACGCATTCAACCTTGTCACCCTTCTTGACCATTTCGTTCGGATGGGTGATCTTCTTGGTCCAGGACATGTCGGAAACGTGGATGAGGCCATCAACACCTTCCTTGATTTCGACGAATGCGCCGAAGGAAGCGATGTTGCGGATTTCACCAACAACGCGTGCGCCCGGGGGAAGTTCGGTTTCGATGGAATCCCACGGATCGCTTTCGAGCTGCTTCATGCCGAGAGAGATGCGTTCGGCTTCTTCTTCGACCTTGAGAACGACAGCTTCAACTTCCTGACCAACGGTGAGGATTTTGGACGGGTGCTTAACGTGCTGGGTCCAGGACATTTCAGAAACGTGGATGAGGCCTTCAACACCACTGTCGAGTTCGATGAATGCACCGTAATCAGTGATGGAAACAACCTTACCCTTAACGATGGCGCCTTCCGGATAACGTTCGGCGATGTCCTTCCACGGATGCGGCTTAAGCTGCTTCATGCCGAGAGAGATGCGTTCCTTCTTGTCGTTGAAGTCGAGCACCATAACTTCGACTTCCTGACCAAGCTGGACCATTTCGGTCGGGTGGTTGATGCGCTTGTAGCTCATGTCGGTGATGTGGAGGAGGCCATCTACGCCGCCGAGGTCGATGAATGCACCGAAGTCGGTGATGTTCTTGACGATACCCTTGCGGACCTGGTTCTTCTCGAGAGTTTCGAGAACGTCGCCACGCTGCTTGTTGCGTTCTTCTTCGAGAACAACACGGCGAGAAACGACGATGTTACGACGAGCCTTGTTAACCTTGATAACCTTGAGGTCGAAGTCCTGACCGATGAGGGCGTTGATGTCCGGAATCTGGCGGAGGTCGATCTGGGAACCCGGGAGGAATGCATCGATACCGAAGAGGTCGACGACCACGCCGCCCTTGATGCGCTTGGTGAGGGTACCCTTGACAACTTCGTTGTTTTCGAATGCAGCATGGATGCGATCCCATACGCGAACGAAGTCAGCCTTCTGCTTGGAGAGGATGAGACGACCGTCTTCATCTTCAAGCTTTTCAACAAAAACTTCGATTTCGGAACCGAGTTCGAGGGAGTCAGTGTCCTTGAATTCAGCGCGATCGATCACGCCTTCGGACTTGTAGTTAACGTCGATGAGAACTTCCTGGTCGTTGACCTGGGAGATCTTACCGGTGACGAGATTGCCCTGAGCGAGGCAGTCCATGCCAGCATAAACGTCAGCGTTAGCCTTGCGGAAGTCTGCGCCGCATTCTGCTTCTGCAGCGAGGATTTCGTCGAGGTCTGCCTGGTAACCGAACTTGAGATTATTTGCCATATTAGTTTGTTTTTGGTTGCGGTTTAAAAAATTCAGGCTACGCCACTACACCTACGTAGTCGAGAATTTTTTGAACCTGTTGTTCAATTGAGGTTTGTGTAGTGTCAATTTCAATAGCGTCGTCGGCCTTCTTGAGGGGGGCCGTAGCTCTGGAGGAGTCCAGACGGTCACGTTCGACCAGGTTCTCCAGAACCTCCTCGTAGGTCACCTTTTCACCGCGTTCAAGGAGTTCCTTGAGGCGACGTTCGGCGCGGACCTTTACGTCCGTCACGAGGAAAAACTTGTACTTGGCGTTGGGGAAAACCACGGTACCGATGTCGCGGCCATCTAGAATGCAACTGGAGACGGCACCGATCTGGCGCTGCTTGTCGGTCATGGCACGGCGGACGGACGGCAGGGCGCAGTAGATGCTCACGTTAGAGGAGACACGCATACCGCGGATATCGGATTCGTAAGAAACGCCGTCGATGAGGATGTGGTTTTGGTCATCAAAGCTAAGCTTGAGATTCTTGAGCAATTCGTCCATGGCAGGGCCTTCGACCGCAGGAATTCCCTTTTCGAGAGCTGCGAAGGTCACGGCACGGTACATGGAACCAGTGTCCAGGTAGGTAATGCCCAGCTTTTTGGCAATAATCTTTGCCGTGGTGCTCTTACCAGTGCCGCTACCGCCGTCCAAGGCGATCACAAAGTTTTCAGAATTACTCATAAGTGGGGACAAAGATAGTTAAAATAGCGGAGAGGTTAAAGGATAAAGGAGAAAGGATAGGGGGAAATAGGGCGTTTTTGGAGGTATAGAACAAAAAAAACGGTACCCATTGGGGGCACCGTCTTAAAAATCTCAGGAAAACTCCGAATTAGGGGCTTTCGTAGTCGCCGCTATAGAGTTCTTCTTCGGCCTGTTCGGTATTTTCGTCCTGGTAGGTTTCGGCTGCGCGAAGTTCGCCGGTGCTACCATACTTACGCTTTTCCTCTTCGGTCAGCTTGTTGGAATAGACGATTTCTTCCTGTTCCTTGTTTGCAGCTTCGGCTTCTTCCTGCATGATCTTCTGACCTTCAGCAAGACGGCGCTTGATACGTTCATCTTCCATCTGCTTGAGGTTTGTACCGACCTTAGCCTGTTCTGCGGACATCTTGGTACGTTCGTTGGCGTCGTCCATGGCGTTCTTGATACCAATCAAGCGACCCTTGCCATCGACTTCGAGCCCTGCCTTACGGAGGGTAGAGAGCGGCAAGCGGCGGGCAGCCAGCTTATATTCTTCCTTGAATTCGTAGCCGTCACTAGATGCGATAGCGTCAGCTTCGCGGGGGGTGACGTATTCCAAAGCTTCCTGCCAGCGAGAACTCTGAACGCAAGAAGTAAAACCAGTCAAAGCATTGTCCAGGGCTTCCGGATCATCGGACTTGGTACCGCCACATGCGGACAGGACGACCATAGCCATCATAGACAAGCACACCATCAGTTTTTTCATAGGATTGGACCTCCGAAAAAAATTAAATCCCGCCTAAATATAAACAATTTTTGTGATTTTCAACAATTTTATACGAAATTTTTACGTAAAGTACTGTCAAAAGCCAACTTACAAACAATTTTCCAACAATAAAATACGTAAAAACAGATTGGGCTGAACATTTTTACTAAATTGGCGAAGCTATGACAGAAAACGCAGACATCTACCGCATCACGAAAGAAAACCGAGAAATCATTCTCATTGGAACCGCCCACATATCCCAGGCATCCAAGGAGCTGGTGCGCGAAACCATCGAGGTCGAAAAGCCGGATACCGTCTGCGTCGAACTGGACGAAGGCCGTCTAGGCTCCATCAAGGATCCGGACCGCTGGAAAAAGACCGACTTGAAGCAGGTCATCAAGAACAAGCAGCTGGGCACCCTCATTGCAAACCTTGTGCTGGGTTCCTACCAAAAGCGCATGGGCGCACAGACCGGCGTAAAGCCCGGTTCCGAACTGAAGGAAGCCGTGGACGTGGCCGAAGCCGCCGGACACGAACTGGTTCTTGCCGACCGCGATATCAAGATCACCCTGCGCCGCACCTGGGCCTGCACCCCCTGGTACCGCAAGTTCAGCCTCCTGGGAGGCCTTTTCGCAAGCATCTTCGACAAGACCGAAGTCAGCGAAGAAGAACTGGCCAAAATCAAGGAGCAAGACGCATTGAACGGCATGATGCAGGAGTTCGGCAAAAGTTTCCCCGAAGTCAAGCAGGTCCTGATTGATGAACGCGACCAGTTCCTGGCCAGCAAGATCAAGAACGCTCCGGGCAAGAAGATTATCGCGGTTGTTGGCGCAGGTCACATGCGCGGCATCGCAAGCATTATCGAAGAAGAAAAGGAACTGCCGTCCGAGGAGTCCATCAGCGTCATCCCCAAGGGCGCTCCCATCTGGAAGATCATCGGCTGGGCCATTCCTATCGCAATTGTAGCAAGCATTATCGCAGTGGGCATTCACGCTGGCGCCGCCAAGGCAGGCCAGCTGTCATTGCAGTGGGCAATGCTCACCGGCGGCGGCGCCATGCTGGGCACTATCATCGCAGGCGGACACCCGCTGACAATTCTTGTGGCGCTGGTTACCGCGCCCTTCACAGGTCTTACCCCGCTGATCGGCGTCGGGTTCTTTACCGCCCTGACGCAGGTTTACATGCGTCCGCCCCGCGTTTCCGAAATGGAAACTCTCTCCGACGACATCTGGCAGGTAAAGCGCTGGTGGAAGAACCGCGTCACCCGCGTCATCCTCTGCTTCCTTTGCCCGGGCATTCCCGCCATCGTGGGCAAGATTCTCGCCATTTTTAATATCTATCAAGCTTTATAAAGTTCTGCCAAGCCACATAAAGTTGTACAAAGCCGCATAAGGCCACATAAGGCTCTGCAAAGCCGCGTTTCAGAGATAAATTTCAAGAAACGCACCATTTTACGGGAAAATTAGGTCTATTCCAAAGGCTTTTCCCGTAATTCGACCTGATTTCACAAAATTATCCCCCGGAATCGCTCCAAAAGTCATTGCGAGGCGTAGCTGAAGCAATCGAAGCGGATTTTTTTGCACTTAGGATTATTTTGCAGGATTTGAGAACATTTACTCAAATTTTGAGAACATCTTTATTCTAGCCAAGTCCAAAATCATCCTATTTTACCACCTATTTTCACAAATATTTACATTTTACCCATTGATTTTACCAAATTTTATGTTTAAATTATGAAAAGAATTTTGAGAACATTCGTTGTTCAGAAAAATTGAACAAGCGTTTGGGACAGTTCATTTTTCAACGAAACGGCTCAAATTCTGGTGTATAAACAAAAAAGGGATTTTTGGGTATGAACTCTAAACTTATCGCAGCTTTGGCCTTTGGCCTCGCCACCGCCGCAATGGCAGTCACCTCTCCGGACTTTCCGATGACCGGTTTCGCCACCCAGAACGGCGGCACCACCGGCGGCAAGGGCTACGGCGAAGTTACCGTCAGCACCACCAGCGAATTGGCAAATTACGCCAAGGCGGGCAACAAGATCATTTACGTGAAGCCGGGCACCTACGCCGGCCCTATCAACGTGGGCAGCAACGTCACCATTTACGGTTACCAGGGTGCAATCATTACACAGCCCACTTCCGGCAGCGCCATGAAGCTTAGCGGTTCAAAGAACGTCATCATCCGCAACCTGAAATTCCAGGGAATCGGCGCTCACGACGACGATGACGAAGACTGCCTCCAGGTGAATCACGAATCCAAGAACGTGTGGATCGACCACGTGGATATTTACGACGGCCACGACGGCAATTTGGACATTACCAACGCCTCCGACTTCGTGACCATTTCCTGGACCAAGTTCAGCTATACAAGCAAGAGCACTGGCCATCAGTTTTCCAACCTCATTGGCAACAGCAAGACAAAGACTTCTGACCGCGGCCACCTCAACGTCACGTTCCATCACACCTGGTGGGCAGACGGCGTTGTGGAACGAATGCCCCGCGTCCGCTTCGGCAAGGTCCATGTGGCAAACAACCTGTTTGACAGCAAGAACACCAGCTACTGTGTCCGTGCAGCTATTGAGGCCAACATCCGCATCGAAAACAACGTTTTCCTGAACGTGCAGAAGGCTCTGGATTTGTACACCAGCGACGGTGCCATTACCGCAGCCCAGATGATCAACAACTACGAAGAAAACGTGAAGAAGAAAGAAGCCGGCATGGGCACCGCATTCACCCCCAGCTACTCCATGAAGCTTACTGATGTTAGCACTCAGGCAAAGGCCTACGCTCTTCGCGATTCCATCAAGCTTTACGCAGGCGCCACACTTCCCAACCCGGGAAGCAACGGAACCGTCACTCCGGCAAGTTCCTCCTCCGAAACGAAGGTAAGTTCTTCTTCAATTGCAACGAACTCTTCCAGCTCCTCCGCAAAGTCTAGCAGCTCCGTCGCAATTTCTGGCGACGCAAGCCTTACGAAGCACGGCACAGGAAGTTCCACTCAAAGCGTAGCCGCAGGCGCCCCCATCGACGAATTCTACTTTACCATTGCAGGCGCCACCGGCGCAACAGTCAGCGGCCTGCCCGCAGGTGTCAGCGGCACCTTGAAGGGTTCCGATTTCTACATCTCCGGCACCGTTTCCGCAAACGCAACTTCCGGCGATTACAAGTGGACTGTCACCACAACAGGCGGCAGCACTACCGCCACGAAGAGCGGAACAATCACCGTCACTGACGGAACCGCACCTGCAGTTTCTTCCAGCAGTGCCAAGCCCACAAGTTCTTCCGCCGTCGCTCCCAGTTCTTCTAGCAGCAACGACACACAGGTCGAGAGCAGCAGCGACACACAAGCAGAGAGCAGCAGTGACGCCGTCCCGGAAAGCAATGAATCCAAAAACGAAACTCAGGGAACAACCATCGCCGTAAGCACAGCACCCCAATTCCAGTTGGTAATCGCAGGCCGCACCTTGAACGTTCTAGGCGCCGCCGGAAAGACAGTCACCGTCATGGACATGCAGGGCCGCCTCATGTACGGAAAGTTTATTCAAACCCATAATTTTGATATTGTTTTGCCTCGCGCCGGTATGTATATCGTACGTGTTGGCCACCAAAGTCGCAAGGTTAACGTTAAATAACCCCCAACGCTCCTTGGACCAAAGTTCCTCCTAACCAACAGCCTGGCTCGCTTCGGCGGGTCAGGTTTTTGTTAACTTTAGAATCGTAATCAAAATGTCTACCGTTATTTTGTTCAACAAGCCTTTTGGCGTATTAAGCCAGTTTACGCCGGAGTCGGGTCACCCTGCTCTGGATACTTTCGGTTTTCCGCCGGGGGTGTACGCCGCAGGCCGCCTGGACCATGACAGCGAAGGCGCCTTGCTGCTTACGGACAACGGCAAGCTCATCAAGAAACTGCTGGACCCAAAGTTCGAGCACCCGCGAACATACCTGGCGCAGGTTGACGGACAAATTACGGAAGAAGCTGTTCGAAAGCTTTGCAAAGGTGTGGACATCAAGGGATATCACACAAAGCCCTGCCGCGCGCGAATCGTTTCCGCCCCAGACTGGATCTGGGACCGCAATCCGCCAGTCCGTTTCCGCGCAAACATTCCCACCAGCTGGGTGGAGCTGACTTTGATCGAAGGCAAGAATCGCCAGGTCCGCCACATGACAGCTGCCGTGGGCTTCCCTACCCTGCGTCTAGTCCGCGTAAAAATAGGCAACATTCCTCTTGGCAATTTGCAGCCCGGTGAATGGCGCATCGTTACAGACAAAGTGATTTAAATTTTTTTAGGAGGAACAAATGAAACGAATCATCGCTCTATGCGCCATCAGCGCTGTGGCACTCACGCTTTCCGGCTGCGCCATTTTGCTTGGAGGGCCACCGGTCGTCGGCGTCTTCGGCAACATGCTCATCAACACCAGAGTATCTACAGCCTACTTGTATCTCATCACCAACGCTCCCGAAGAAATCGAAGTCGACCTACCATTTTTCTCCGCAGACAATACAAACCAATACGGGAATGCGAAGTACAGCAAAGAACAGGGTTCATCCCTCATCACCCTAAGCAACAACGACATCGAAATGACTTTTTTCTCGACTCCTTATGAAGGGATATACCAAGACCTTTCTATAGAACCGCCCCAAGAAGCCAGCGACTCACAAAAGAATAGCGAACTTCTATCCATCTTTTACAGTGGTCTCGCCAATGAATCAAGCAATATTGTTTTCGCCTCCCAGGCCGACCGTGATGCAGAAGTCATCTACGACCCGTTTAAGCATATAAGCTACAAATGCTTTGCCGCAAAGTCAAAATTTGAAATGTCGGGAAGTCTATACGATATCTGCGGTGCCGTTCGTTTATCTAAAAAAGGAAGCGTTGTGCTCCTTGATTTCAGAACGAATCAAATCAGCAGAGAAAAGCTGAAAAAGAAAATGCTTGAAACAATCCACAGCGTTCAATTCAGGGCTGAGCAACAATAAGACTTCTTTGAATTTTGAGAAAGAAAAACACCCCGCCGGCGCAAATGCAAACCGACGGGGTTATTTTGTATATTTACCATGCTTTAAGATAATCCCGGCGACGGAGGTTGCAAGTTACACGGCTGGGAACATCCACCCTTTTTGCAAAATGACTGGATAGCTGTCAGGAACACGACCTGATCAAGTGATGCAAACCGCGCCATGCGCAAGCGTCCAAGTAACGCCGAGGTAGGCCCTCGCCAGTAATTTTGCAGAATCATCCCAAATCACTGTTTTCGATTCGATGGCGACGGCCATCCGAATTTCCACGCACTATGCAAAACGCATGGCGCAAAGCCTATTGACTTTCATTTCGGAGATATGTATATTATGCATATTAAAAATTCATTGAGTGGAATGCCGAGAAAGCAGAAATCCTTCGGGAATCTCGAGGCATTGACTTTAACGAATTAGCAAATAAAATCAAATCAGGAGATTATAAAATCATTCCCGTAGACAATCAAATTGACCACAAGGGACAAAACATGTTTCTTGTAGAAATTGACAATTACATTCACTGCGTTCCTTTTGTAGAGGACGACAATAGCATTTTCTTAAAAACAGCATTTCGATCAAGAAAACATCAGAAGGAGAATTTATGAAAAAATATAAAGTTATAGACGAGCCTTTCGACGATGAAGAAAGAGCTTTAATGGAAGCCTTTGAAAGAGGTGGTTTTAAAAGAGATTATGAAACAGAGGAAAGACTGAAGAAGACCAAGTTGATCGTCAGCGGTCCCGTTGCACGTAACGTCACTATCCACATGCAGCAGGAAGATATTGACGGGATGAAGAAGAAAGCAGCCGAGGCAGGCATTCCCTACCAGACGCTGATTAACTCCATCATCCATCGCTACCTGAATGGCGGAATCATCTTAAAGAACGCCATTTAGCAGAATGTAGAGCTTTCGGCTCGCATAACAAAAACACCCCGCTGGTGCAAACCAACGGGGTTATTTTTTGATTGTCATGCTCGGCTATGACCGAGCGTCCAGCAGCACTGCCAGATCCTTCGACTTCGTGCCTGCGGCACTCCGCTCAGGATGACACCGCGCTTTCGCGCGTCGTCAATTACAGCAAGCCCTTAAAGAAGTCGTTACCCTTATCGTCGACCAAGATAAAGGCGGGGAAGTCCTTAATGGTGATCTTGCGGATTGCTTCCATGCCCAGTTCCGGGAAGGCGACGATGTCGTTGGACAGAATGTTCTGTTCAGCGAGGATTGCAGCCGGACCGCCGATGGAGCCCAAGTAGAAGCCACCGAACTTCTGGCAAGCGTCGGTAACGTCCTGAGAGCGGTTGCCCTTAGCCACCATGATCATGGAATGACCCTTGCTCTGGAAGCGCATTACATACGGGTCCATACGGCCAGCAGTTGTCGGGC
>JAKSIE010000054.1 GCA_024398995.1 Fibrobacter sp. | reverse complement strand
GAGGTGACGAGCATATTATCTTGGCCTGGGGACGCGACTTCGGCGATGTAAGCCCATTGAAGGGCGTCATTACCGGAGGCGGAAACCCGATTCTAAAGGTCGGTGTAAACGTAGACGAATATACACCTTAAAAAAACGAACACAAGGAAACATTATGAAGTTCGGTAACTATAACACAGAAGGATTCTACGATGAATTGTGTCTGCCTGACGGAACACCCCGTCCGTCGGCAGAACCGCTCATTACCCGCATTAACGAACTGCCGGAAGGTGAGCTGCAGCGTCGTCAGAAAGTTGCAGAATCGGCATTCTTCGACAACGGCATCACCTTCGCAGTCTATGGCAACAAGGATGGAAAGGACAAGATCATTCCTTTCGATGTCATCCCCCGCATTGTCAGCGCCGGAGACTGGAAGCACCTAGATGCAGGCCTTCGCCAGCGTACCGAAGCTTTGAACTGCTTCCTTACGGACATCTATAACGACCGCAAGATTCTCCGCGACAAGGTAGTACCCGAAAGCCTCATCAACACCTGCACCGCTTACCGCCCGCAGATGGAAGGCTTCGTGCCGCCCAAGGGAATCTGGGCTCACATCACCGGTACCGACCTGGTTCGCGATACCGACGGCACCTTCTATGTGCTGGAAGACAACATGCGTTGCCCCAGTGGTGTTTCCTATGTGCTGCAGAACCGTCAGATCCTCAAGCGCACCTTCCCCCAGGTGTTCACCCATTGCAGCATCCGCCCCGTAGACGAATACTGCACCCGCCTCCGCAAAGCCCTGGAATACCTAGCCGACGGCGTCGCAGAACCCAAGGTCGTCGTGCTGACCCCAGGTGTGTACAACTCCGCCTACTACGAACATTCCTATCTGGCACAGCAGATGGGTGTTGACCTGGTCACCGGAAACGACTTGATTGTTCAGGACAAGAAAGTCTACGCCCGCACCACCCGCGGTCTGAAGCAGGTTCATGTGATCTACCGTCGTGTGGATGACGAGTTCCTGGATCCGCAGGTTTTCCGCCCCGACTCCTGCCTGGGTGTGCCGGGACTGATGGAAGCCTACAAGGCCGGAAACGTGGCCCTCGCCAACGCCCCTGGCTGCGGTGTTGCCGACGACAAGGCCATCTACACTTATGTTCCGCAGATCATCAAGTACTACCTTGGTGAAGAAGCCATCATCCCCAACGTTCCCACCTTCGTCTGCGAAAACCCGAAGCACATGCAGCATGTGATCGACCATATCGAGAATATGGTGGTGAAGGCTGCCAGCGAATCCGGTGGCTACGGCATGCTTGTTGGCCCCAAGTCTACCAAGGCCGAATGCGAAGCCTTCAAGGAAAAGATCAAGGCCAATCCCCGTAACTACATCGCACAGCCCATGATTTCCCTCAGTCGCGTGCCCTGTATTGTTGACGGAAACTTCGAAGGACGCCACGTGGATCTACGCCCCTACATTGTGCAGGGCAAGGAAACCTACATCCTGCCGGGCGGCCTTACCCGTGTGGCCCTGAAGAAAGGTTCCATCGTAGTGAACAGTTCTCAGGGCGGTGGCTGTAAGGACACCTGGGTCATTGCCGAAAACGAGAAGGCTCCTGAACTTGGCCAGGCCAAGCAATGGATGGAACAACAACAGCAACAACAACAGTAACGCGCTCCGCGCAGTTTAAACCACAAATTTTATAACGGAGTTTTTATAATGTTAAGCAGAGTTGCAGATTCCATTTACTGGTTGGGCCGTTACATTGAACGCGCCGAAAACGTGGCACGCGCCATCGATGTCAATCTTCAGTTGCAGCTGGACTTGCCCGGCGAAGAACGCCCCTGGGAACCGGTGATCCAGACCGCCGGTAACGCCGATGCCTTCTTCAAGAGCTACGCCCACGTCTCTACCGAAAACGCCCTCACCTTCCTTACCTTCGATAAGGAAAATCCCAGCAGCATTATTTCCTGCGTGGCTGCCGCCCGCGAAAACGCCCGCTGCGTCCGTGAAAGAATTTCTTCGGAACTTTGGATTGCCATCAACCAGTTCTATCTTAAGTTGAACGATCCCGAAATGCCCAAGCAGGCCTTGGCCGCACCCCACGCCTTCTACAACAGCGTGAAGGAATTCAGCCAGCTGACCGTAGGTATCATTCAGGGCACCATGACTCATGACGTAGCCTGGAACTTCGCGCGTCTCGGCACCATGATTGAACGTGCCGACCAGACTTCCCGAATTCTGGATGTGAAGTACTACATCCTCCTTCCGGATGTAAGCATGGTGGGCATGGCACTGGATACCGTCCAGTGGAATGCGGTTCTCAAGAGCGTGGGCGCCTACGAAATGTTCCACCGCAAGAATTCCAATGTGACGCCCCAGAACGTTGCCGATTTCCTGCTGTTGAGCGAGGACTTCCCCAGGTCCCTCCGCTACTGCCTGGAACAGGCCGAAATCAGCCTCAAGAATATTGCCTTCCCCGTAAAGAGCAACGCGGACTCTCTCCGTCTTCTCGGGAAGATGCGTTCCGATATGGCTTTCTCCACCATCGAGGAAATCATCAAGAGCGGTCTTCACGAGAAGATTGAAGAAATGCAGGTGAACCTTTGCGACTTAGGCACACAAATCTGGAAGGACTTCTTCTGCTAGGGCCGCGCGGCACCAACCCGCGCAGTTCCTTCGCGAGAATCTGCGGTTCCTAAAAAATTTGCTGATCCACACAGCAACAAAAGGCGCACTCCATTCCAAAAAAAGCGCCGCGGCAGGGATTTGGTAATGCACTTCCCTGCCGTTTTTTTATTTCAGCGAAAATTAGCTTTCATCCTTTAACTGACGGAAGGCCTTATTCATATAGTAAAAGTCCTTCGCATTAATTTGTTGCAAGGCATCCAGTTTCTTTAACTCAGGATGGGCTCTTTCCAAATCCTGCTTAAACGAATCCCAACGCTGCCAGGATTCCGCATTGGACAGCGATTCCACCACTTTTTCTTCAAGGAAGTTTTCTCTGGTAAAGAATGTTGTCCAAATTTCCAGACTTAACTTCTTGAAGATTTTCTTGATGCCTGTCACCGCTTCCTTTGAATAGCCGTAGGTGTTACCCACGTAGCAAATCATCAGCGTGTTAATCAAGAACATGGCTAGAGTTTCATTTTTTTCCAGCTCATCTAGTTTCGTTTCATCATCTAGGATTTTCACTAGAGAACGTACGTGTTCCGGTTCCGTGTAAAAATTGTCAATTCGATAATGAGCAACAAAGAGTAGATACACGGCGCGAAGCAATTCATCCCTGCGGCTGGACTTACGTTTAATCTGCAAATCCCTGCGCTCGCGAGCCTTCTCAACAAACTTCTTCATGAAGACTGCATCACTTTCCGTATTCATGATAGTCGCATCAAATACACCAACGGACTTGCCTTCATTTGGGCCGGACATGTAAGTAAATTCCACATGACCTTCATGAGACTGGAAATAAATCGCCTTGTAAAGATTGTTGTTCTTATGTTTCAGCGTAGCAAACGCAATATGGCGAGACCCACCTACACTGGAATCGTTCTGATCAATTTTCACAAAACAATGATAGGCGCGAATATTTCCCTGGGTATCGACAATGGTCATTCCGTCATAATCCATCATGGATAAAAGCATACGAACGCCATCGTCAAGCTTTCGGGTAGAATCGGTACCATCACCATAGGCAATGGAAACCGGATTTTGAAGAGGCTCGCCACGGCTAAAGTTTTCGCAATCCTTTTCCCAAGACCATTCCGGAGAAACAATCAAGCAAATGGTACCATGCACTTCCTTCTTTGCCCGTCTAAAAATTCCAGACCACAGTGCAACTTCGCGATTGTACTTTTTTGAAAAATCTGGAACGGGCAAATTTTCAGCACTAGAAAAATCAAAACTGAGAATCAAGTTTTCTGGTTTACCATCTGAACCAAAGCCAATCACGATCACCTTCGTGCGGCTTAGGCTGCCCATAATGACAAAGCCCTTCTGCAAGAAGGAAATTTCAGCAAGACCAGTTTGTTCAATATCAAAATAAACCACGCTAAAGACAACCGAATCTTCAGTCTGGTTAATCAAGACATCTGCCCCATTGCAGCAGAATGCCGTTAGACTCTTGATTGCCCTGGTTACCGCATGGGCAGACAAATCCTCCAAAGGCAAAGTCTTTAGGATATGGGGACGACCTTTAATAGACGGCAATTCCCCGGCGCCCAAAATGATTCGGAAGCTAAAGGTTTTATCTTCTTCATGATAATTGGAAATTTGAGGAAGAAAATTAGCTACAGCGGCGACCACAGCATCATGCAAAGATGACGTGTGGCTATTGATAAATTTTTCGACAGTCTGTTTATTCAAGCTCTGGTACATTTGCTAATAAAGATAAATTTCTAAATTAGCCTCCGGATTTAATCGCGAGTTTTTTATGAATTTTAACCAACAATACAATCAGTTCAAGGAACAATTCGCCGGCATGTCTCCCGAAATGAAGGAGCAGATGATGAAAATGGCGAAGGAACAGATGAAAGCACGCGTCGGCGGGTTTTTCAAGAAGTGGTTTTCGCTGCCGGCGCTCACGGTGGTAGCAGCAGCCATGGGAGCTGCAGTGGGTGCGCTAATGGCATTCTTTGGCCAGGTTCTGTTGGCAGCAGGCGGACTTCGCGACTCCTATCCTATTTATTTTATTCCTGGTCTCGCTTTGGCTGGTATTGGAATTTTCCTCGCCTATAAAAAATGGGGCAAGGGAGCCGAGCGCGGCATGGGCATTGTGTTCGCCGTAGGTCAGGGCAAAGAAAATCACATTCCTCTGCGTTTGATTCCCATGGTGGCTGTGGGCACATGGCTCACTCACTTGTTTGGCGGTAGTGCAGGTCGCGAAGGTGTTGCTGTACAGATCGGAGCAACCCTAGGGCACAACATCAGTAAAAAACTACCTTTCGATAACGCCAGTCACATTATGCTTGTGGCAGGCATGGCTGCGGGCTTCGGCGGGCTTTTCCAGGTTCCTATGGCAGCAACCGCTTTCGCACTTGAAGTCTTGATTGTAGGCCACTTGGATTTGATGGCTCTGCTCCCTGCCGCAGTGGCCGCGTTCACTGCCTGCAAAGTTTCTAGCCTTTGTGGACTTGAAAAATTCAGCGTGGATTTGAATCAACTATTAATAGGAACCGAAGGCGGATCTAGCGTTGCAAAATCAGTCTCCGATATGTTCCTGAACAACGGTGCACTGGACATGAACTTTGTTGTGAAACTTGCCTTGCTGGGCATTCTCTTTGGTATTATCGGCGGCGCATTCGCAAAGTTGTTAAGTCTCGCCAAAGAATTTTTCGCAAAGAAGTTCCCCGACGGTATGAAGCGCATCGCCATTATGGGCGTCACCCTTTCTGCAATTTTCTTGCTGTTGTGGCAAGGCCGCTATTCCGGCTTGGGAACCAACTTGATTGACATGAGCTTTGCTGGCGTTGGCGTTGCCGACGGCGCAAGCATTCAAAGTTATGACTGGGTTTTCAAATTTGCCTTGACCATTCTGACATTGGCGGCGGGTTTCCAAGGTGGAGAAGTGACTCCGTTATTTAGCATTGGAGCAACACTGGGCGCAACATCAGCCGTAATGTTCGGGCTCCCCTTCCCGCTGGCTGCAGCTCTAGGTTACGCCGCAGTATTCGGCAGCGCCACTAACACCTTGTGGGCCCCGATTTTAATTGGCTGCGAAGTCTTCGGCTTTGACACCTTGCCAGCATTCTTTGTGGTTTGCGTCGTGGCCTACGTGTGCAACGGCGGTCAGTCTATTTACAACCAGAAGAAATTGAAACTGAAGTTCTAAATATTGCAAAGGGAGATGCCGGCTCAGAGGCCGGCATGACATAAAGAACGCGGGATGACAATGTGAACGGAGTTTACATAGAAATTACGGATGTGTGCAACTTGCATTGCAGTTTCTGCCCTTGCGGAGATCCCGGCTCAAAGGCCGGGATGACAACAAGGGTTGCCGCTCCGCGTACTTTCATGCCGTCGGATCTTTTTGAACGCTGCATTACGGAAGCCGCCACCGTCGCCGATCAAGTGTACTTTCATGTTCTTGGGGAACCAACCCTTCATCCAGGATTTTCATTGTACCTAAAAAAACTGGAGCAAGTTTCTGCAAACCGTACCGACGGAAAAAAGCTACAGTTGAATCTCACCACCAACGGCACCACCATTGAGCGGGTGGGCAAATCTATTCTCGCCTCCACTGCAGTTCGCCAAGTGAATTTTTCCACCCACGCCTACGCAGAATTGCCCTTTGACGAAGCTGCGGAAAATCTCCAGAACGTTCTAGATTTTTGCCGCATGGTCGCCGTGGCACGTCCCGACATGTACATCAATTTGCGTTTGTGGAATGTAGGTGACGAAAGCTCTAACGCGTGGAACAAATACATGCTGGAACAGGTCAACAAAGCTTTCGGACACGTTGACAACGCCGACAAAAATCGAGCAGATTCCGCAGACAAGAACCGTGCGACAATCACCTTAGAACATTTCTGCAGCCGTCACAAAAGTTTTCTGGTGGAAGGTCGCATTTACATCCATCAGGATTCAAGATTTGAGTGGCCCGAGGTTTCGGGAAGTTCACCCACCTCAACAACCTCGCAGACCTTAAAGGCCCTCGGCTCCGCTCAGCCAGCTTACCTCAAGGGAACTTGCCGCGCCCTGGATACACACTGTGCCATTCTACACGACGGTCGCGTGGTGGCCTGCTGCCTGGATCATAGTGGTCAGATCACCTTAGGACATATTCAAGAAAATTCCTTGGCAGAAATCCTCACCTCCCCAATGGCCACCAATATTCGCGAAGGCTTTGCCAACCACGAACTCCGCCACCCCTTCTGCCAAAGTTGTAAATTCTGCAAACGATTTAAGTAAGTTTCAACCTTGCAGTTCATCTTGAAACTCCCGCTCCTTTTTTCTAAATTGCGAAGCATAAAGACAGTTCGAAAACCTCCTGTCTCAAAACAAAACTAGGAGCACATATGACCGACAATACGTCCGTTAATTCCGGCCGTACCGACGCTGAATTGGAAGGCGTCACCTTACTTGGCAATCAGAACACCAAGTACAAATACGATTACGATCCCGACGTTCTTGAACGATTCCCCAACAAGCATCCAGACAATGACTACATGGTCATGCTGAACTGCCCGGAATTTACATCTCTCTGCCCCAAGACCGGTCAGCCGGACTTTGCAGAAATCCGCATCAACTATGTGCCAGACCAGTACATCGTGGAATCCAAGTCCCTGAAGCTGTACCTGTTCAGTTTCCGCAATCACGGCGACTTCCACGAAGACTGCGCCAACATCATCATGAAGGATCTGATCAAGCTTCTGGATCCCAAGTACATCGAAGTGGAAGGCATTTTCACCCCCCGCGGCGGCATCTCCATCTACCCCTTCGCCAACTACGGCAAGCCGGGTACCGTGTACGAACAGAAGGCAACCGACCGCTTGTTCGCAAGCATCGACCGCAGAAACTCCTGGAAATAAGTAAGCAGTAATTAGTTACAGGATTGAACGGAAAAATTCGTTTCTGGCAATCCTAACCACTAATCACCAACCACTAACCACAATCTTATGAAAAAGACTGCTGAGAACCTTATCCTTCTCAACATCATTTTTACGGTGGGTCTCGTTATTTCCAACGTGGTCACTGCAAAATTGATGTACACCGGTGTTAGCCTCTTTGGTAATCCGGTTACCCTCCCCGGCGCTGGCGTATGCTATGCCTTCACCTTTTTGGCAACCGACGTCATCGGCGAAATTTGGGGCAAGAAAGAAGCAAACAAGGCGGTAATCTTCGGCCTTGTTGGTCAGGTGTTCGCCTCCCTGCTTATTTTGCTGACAGAGCACTTGCCCGCCGCCGACGCCTCCATGCAAGAAACCTATGTTCGTCTTTTGGGCCAGAACTGGGTTTTCGTTGTAGCAAGCCTTGCCGGTTACCTGATTGCCCAAAAGTGGGACATCTGGATTTTCCACACTATCCGTTCCAAGTACATTGCCAAGCACGGCGATACCAAGCATCGCTGGATTTGGAACAACGCCTCCACCATGACCAGCCAAATCCTGGACACCGTGGTTTTTATCGGCATTGCTTTTGGCCTTGGTTTCGGTTGGCTGTTCCAAGCGGAAATGCGCCCCGTACTTTTATCCATGATGATTGGCCAGTACCTTTTCAAGATGATGCTTGCCGCCCTGGACACACCTATTTTCTACTTGCTGACAAAAGGTATAACTAGAGGCGACGACGAAATCCAATTGGAAGAATTTTCCATTTAGTTCATCTAGGTTTAAAAAACATCAAAAAATTTGCGTCGGCAACTGTCGACGCATTTTTTATAGGCACTCTTTTTTATTTTTGAGCTATGGAATTTTACACGACCATCCAGGATTTTACAGGCGTCTATAGTCAGCAACCTTTTATGGAATCGCTGCGAGGCAATGCCGCCAATACGCGCCACAAAAAAATCCATTGGATGGACTGCACAAAGATCAGCGGAACCGATTGTTACTGCGATGACGACGCCCAGGTAGAATTGAACAGACTGATGGATTTAACCGACAGTGAAAGTTGCGTCGGCATCCACTTTTTCGATAATGGCAATTACCATTACAATAGTAAGCTTTGGACCGACCGAGTCCAGGAACCTTTTGACCTGGTTATTTTTGATCATCACCCGGATATGCAGCCTCCCCGATTTGAAGGAATTCTTAGTTGCGGAGGCTGGGTCAAGGAAGTTCTGGACCACAATCCCTTTATGAGAAACGTTGTGCTGATCGGTGTTGCGGACCATCTCATTGATGAGATTAATAACGAGCCCTCTGCAGAATTTGAGAAATACTCAGACCGCGTAACCTTTGTACCCGAGAGCGCTTTACAAAACGCCGGTGCCACGTCTTTGCGAGGCAACGAAATTGTCGAAACAATTGAAGCAGTTACCGCACAATGTTCCGAGAACATTTACATCAGCATCGACAAAGACGCGCTTTGCCTGAATGATGCTGTAACCAACTGGGATCAGGGTTCCCTGACTTTTACGCAATTGGAACAAACCTTGCGCTCTCTGTTCGCCAGCCACAAAGTTCTTGGTGTAGACATTTGCGGCGAGCGCGCCCAGAATCAGGACTTCGCCGACGGAATGGACGAAGGCTCTGCCGACGCGTTGAACAACGAACTGAATAAAAAGCTTTGGGAGACATTCTATGGCCTTTAGCGGTTTCAACAAGCGACCCCAAGGCAGCTCCGCATTCGGCAAAACCGGAGCAGGCAACAAGTTTGGTGGTGGAGCCCACGGCGTTGCCCGCGTCATTAGCAAGCGAGGTTACTGCAGCCGCAGCAAGGCCGAAATGCTGGTGCGAGAAGGTCGCGTCACCCTCAACGGACGCGTCATCAGAGACCCTGAAACTCCCGCCCGTGAAAAAGACGAAATCATCATTAACGGTAAGCGAATTGAAGCCAACGCAAAAGTCTATTTCATGATGAACAAGCCCCGCGGCATCGTCACTACAGCAAACGATGAAAAAGGCCGCAAGACCGTCATAGAGCTTTTTGAAGAACAGTACCGCAAGATGTTCTCCGGCAAGGAACCGCCCCACATTTCGCCCGTAGGCCGTCTGGACGCCGCCAGCGAAGGGCTTCTGTTGTTCACCAACGACACAGAATGGGCTAACCGAATTCTGGAACCGAAGACTGCTCAGGACCAACCCGCAGACATCCACAAAAAAATCTATCGCGTACAGACCAAGGGCAAGCCTTCCGCCGAGGACCTCCGCAAAATGGAAAAAGGCTTCGTGGTGCCTCCCCGCGTTTTCGGGGAGCCGGTCGAATTCATGCACGCCAAGCGCGCCGTCCTTCACAGCGAAGGCGAAAAAAACTGCTGGCTGGAAATCACCTTGGATGAAGGCAAGAATCGCGAAATCCGCAGAATGCTCGCCCACTTGGGTTATGAAGTTCTGCGCCTCGTACGCATCCAGTTCTGCGAATTCAAGCTGGATGACCTAAAGCCCGGCGAAATCCGCCAAATCTAAATCATATCTCTATTCAGCAATTCGCCGTGATCCAAAGTCAAGCGGCGGAAGGGACTGTTCAAATAAAAATCCGGATTATGGGTAGCCATAAGTACCGTGGTACCGCGGGCATTGATTTCCTTGAAAATCTTGAAAACTTCTTCTGCGTTTTTCGGGTCCAAGTTACCGGTAGGTTCGTCAGCCAGCAGCAAGTACGGATTATGCACCATGGCGCGGGCAATGGCCACACGCTGCTGTTCACCGCCAGACAAAGTGTAAGGCATGGCAAAACGCTTTTGGCTAATTCCTACAAGGGCCAGGGCGTCGAACACTGCAGCATTAATCTTGCTGCTAGGCGTGCCCACAATACGCAACGCCAGGGCCACGTTTTCAAAAACATTACGGTCTGGCAAAAGCTTAAAGTCCTGGAAGATGATTCCCATCTTGCGACGCAGAGCCTGGATATTCCTGTCAGGAGTGTTCTTGCTATCGTAAAGGCAGTCGCCAGTAAACTTTACCATGACCTGTCCGCCGCGTTCTTCATCGGGGCGTTCATCCATATAAATTAACTTCAAAAGCGTAGACTTACCAGCACCGGAATGGCCGGTGAGGAACACGAACTCGCCCTTGCGGATACGGAATGTCACATTGGAAAGAGCCTTCCAATTGTCTTCGTAGGACTTTGTGACATGGTTAAAGTGAATCACGACGCAGAACCTTTGGAATGAGTCAGAAACTACTCGGTCAAACGAATGTCGATGAGAACTTCCTTACGCCACTTCTTGACCAGTGCATCAAGTTTCTTGTTTTCCAAGTGGTTTGCGGTCATCTGCTCGATCTTACCGTAGTCTTCTTCCAAAGTCAAGTCGCGGATCTGACGAGCATCGTCCAAACGGAAAATGTGGTAAACGCCATCAATCACCACAGGTTCAGAAACTTCGCCTACCTTCAAGTCACCCACCGGTTCGATATAAGCCTGAGCCATTTCGTTCTTCTGGAACCAACCCAGACGGCCACCGGCAAAGTTGCTAGACTTGTCGTCACTGAACTTTCTTGCAGCGTCGGCAAATTCTTCGGAGGTCTTGATGTTCTTAGAAAGGGAGTCGGCACGGGCCACAACAGCGGCAGTATCAGCTGCAGTAGGAACAGTCTTCAGCAAAATCTGAGCGGAACGGACACCGTCTTCCTTACGACCAAGAACGCGAGGAATGTTCCAGCCAAGGCTGGTCTTTACTGGAGCGGAAACGTACTGACCATTCTTGAGACCATCCAAAGCACGTTCAAAGGCAGGATCCAACTGGCCGCGCTTATAGTAGCCCAGATCACCGCCCTTTTCTGCAGAGCTATCCTGAGAGTGGTTCTTTGCAAGAAGTTCGTAACTCATACCCAAATTCAGGGAATCAATCAGCTTTTCTGCAAATGCTCGAACGGAGTCAATAATCATGGAATCCGGAGTAATGGGCAGCCGGATAAGACTCAACAGAACGCAATTGTACTGGGGCGGAATAGAATCCTTGTATTCCTTGTAGAAGTTATCCACTTCTTTCTTGGTAGGGCTAATGACACCCACATGGCGTTGGCGGACCCTCATCAATTCGATGTGGCCACGGATTTGCTTTGCCAACTGGTCGCGGTACTGGGCCATGCTAATACCCAACTGTGCGCGGATTGCCTTTTCCAGAGTTGCCAAGTTGGTGTTCTGGCTTGCAGCCAGTTGTTGCAAATGGGCGTTAACGCGCTGTTCCACTTCGGTTTCGCTAACCACAATGGAGTCGCGGTCAATACGGGAAAGCAGAACCTTTTCTTCGATGAGCTGGTCCAGCACGAAATCCTTTTGCTGCTGTTCCGTCATTGCGGAGCCTTCCGGAGTTTCCTGGAAGCGATAAAGATTGGCCAAGAATTCCGAACGCATAATGGGCTTGCCATCCACCACGGCGGCAACGCCTTCCATCAGAACCGGTTCAGCCATCAAGGCAGAAACCATGACAAACATCAATAAAGAAATGCGACTAAGGAACTTCATTATTTATCCTTTTCACTAAAAACATTGATCTTCGAAAAAATGGGACGAGCGTTCTTCCATTCCTTCTTTAATCGATCCATCACAATTTTCTGGTGTTCCACCCAGGCGCGGGAGGCCACATCTTCGGCAACTTCTGCGTAGGGCAGGACATCGGCAGAATCCAAACGAGAAACAATCACACCGATTTTCAAAGAGTTTCCACAAACCTTCATGGGGGTAATCTTACCCACGGTAGCCTTGGAAATATCAGGAATGATACAGGTATCCGGGGAAACGGTCACGGAATCAAAAGTCGTAATGCTCTTAATCAGATAGTGAGGATTAGGCATGGATTCATAGACCTGGTCCTTATGGCCGCGATAGTAGGTACTGCCGGCACCCCATTCCTTAAAGGAGAGAATTGCCCCGGAAGCCATGGTCTTTCCACGAACGAACAAATCCTGGTGGTTTGTGTAATAGTCCAAGCGTTCTGCGTCGCCCACCATCATGGTGTCCGCAAAACTCTGGAGGAAGTAATCCACAGTCAACTTGCGAACGGTAGCCTGAATTTGACTCTGCAGCAAGGAATCATCCGTAAAGCCGGATTTCACAGCTTCTTGGTAAATTGTTTCTTCGTTAATCCAATGATTCAAGAAGGCAAGCTTTTCACGATCGTTCCAATTGTCCCATTCGGGAGCCATAGCACGAATATCCGATTCATAAAGCTTGGTATCGCCAACAGAAACAACCACCGGACCATCCTTAAAAGAGAGGTCACAGGCGGTCAGAGCCACAAGACAAAGTGCACAAAAAATACGAGAAATAAAATTCATCGCCCCAAAATTAGAAAATTACAAGGAGCGAGCCCACTTTTGAGAAGCTATAAACGACCAAAACAGCCTTTTAGCTTGGCCAAAGAGTCCGCTTCCACAACTTCTTCCGAGTCGTCCCCCTTTCGCTTGAACTTGAGGATTTCGAATTCCTCCAGCATGGCCTTTGCCTGCAAGTAGAGTTCCGGGTATTCCGAGTCGTCTGCGGAAAGTTTATCGATGGAAGCCAAGAGGTCGCGAGCGGCCTTCAATTCTAGGTCTTTCATGAAGCGAGCCTTCAGGAACGGCCTGAAAGATTCACGGAGGGAGCGAGCATCCAGCGATACGGAGCTGCTAGAATCACGAGAACCGTTGAAGCTTCCATTGCGCGAGCCGTCGGAGCTTCCGTCGCCAGCGTTCAAGTGTTCCACCTTGACGTTTAAAATTTTTGCTGCGGCAGCCAGTCTCTCGTACAAACTAATGTACTTGGAATCCTCACAGTAAACCGCAGAAAGTTTCTGGACAACAAAGTTGCGGGCGTCGGCCACATGTTCCTTACCCTGACGCATAGAGACGCTAAAGTCCTTCAACACCGTCCAGCATTTAACGAAGGATTCTGCCCCAAGCAAGCCCAACTCGTAGGTGGCACGAACCAGACAAAGGCGCGTTTCCTCATCTTCGCTTCGAGTTGAGGCCGCCAAATTGCGGAAATCCGAAATCTTTTTACCTCGGGAGAACTCCAGCCCGGAGAATCGAGTGCAACGGTTTCCATCCAGATTATCTACAATCAAGGACTTGGCTACCCAAATCTTCATGGCAGTCTTGTAGCCATCCGCATACAAGCCGCCGGTTTCCAGCAAATTCAAGCGATCTGCAATCAAAGAAGCACGAGCCTCGTCAGCCCCGTTTCCATCGCGTTCCAATCTCTTGCGGAACGCCTGCCAGAACTGAGACTCACCCGTAGACATGAGAGCAGATTCACCCAGGCGCCAACCAAAGCGGAAGCCATCCAGCGGGAAATCAATCCCGAAGGTTACCACCACCTGGCGCACCGCCAGGAACAAGCGGAAACTACCCCACTCCGGAGAAAGTTCCAAGGGGAATTTTTCTGCCACACCCGGCTTGAAAACGTTTAAGTGCAAACGCAAATGGTTTTCACGTTCCGGAGTCACCGTAGGAATATCGCAATCCAACTGCTTGATTTCAGCAAGAGCCTCGTACAAGCACAGCAACGGAGCCTTATGAGGATTATTCAACAACTTATCGCAAAAGGCATCGTCAATCTGAGTGCGACGACCTTCAAGATATTTCTTAGCGGCCTTGGGCATTTCACGAACAATGGATTCAATCATCCATTCGCGCCACTGGTGAATAGAAAGCGCCAAAGTGGCTGGAGAAGTTTCCGTCAACAAGTCAAAGGGGAACCTTAAGGTAATACCGTCGCAAGCCTTCGTTGCATCAAATACCATTTCGCCTGTAACGACACGTTCCTTTCCACGGGTCAGTTCCATAATGCGGAACTGCTCCACAGAACCGCCCAATTCGGCTTCGGGTTTTGTTTCCTTTCCCTTACCGCCAGCACCGTTTATGCTGCGACTATCCTTACCAAAGTCCATACGGTTACTGAAACCGCTATCGGTGTAGCTCACCCCGGTTTCGCTTTGATCCAACCAGAACTTTTCATCAAACTTCAGCCAGGAATCACCCTTTTCGGACAGGTAATTCTTCAAAGTACGAATAGAGTTTACCTTGGGAGCGATTCGAGTGTAGTAATCCACCAAGGCGTCCTCACTGGGAGCCAAGCCGAACTGACGCTTG
The DNA here is from genome assembly GCA_024398995.1 of Fibrobacter sp. GTDB lineage: Bacteria > Fibrobacterota > Fibrobacteria > Fibrobacterales > Fibrobacteraceae > Fibrobacter. Next base: position 2,300 of record JAKSIE010000054.1, on the reverse strand, counting down.
CGAGCTTCCAAAGCATGTAGATTTTCCACAACCTTTTCGTTATGGATCATAAAGGGGAACGGTCTTGCCATCTCCCCCACCACGACGGCTTCACGCCAGAATATCTGGGCACATTCTTCCGGATTGACACGGGCATAATCCACACGATGACCGCGACTTATGACAAGTCCACGGAAGCTCACTTCTTCTACCGCTTCGACAAAGCCTCGTTCAGCATTGTAGGTTGGCGCAAACCAACGACGGGTGCAGAAAGGTTCTGCCACCTGCATAATCCATTCCGGCTTGATTTCTGCGCCCTTGGTCAAGAAGATTCGGCTTGTTTCGCGGACTTCTGCGCTAAAAAGCCATTCCACACTCTTGCCGTAAAGATCACTACCCGGGAATACATGGGTTTCACGGCCGCTGACCAGTCGGTAGCAACCATTTTCTAGGTCACGACGGGCAATGCCCCCAAGGAAACCACTAAGCAAGGCAATATGCAGATTATCTGCATGGAAAGTTTTCAAGTCGCAAACGCGGTTTTCAAACTTAGCATCAAGAATCCGACCGAACTGTTCGTATAGATCAATCCATTCGCGGCAACGCAAAAAATGGAAGGAATTCTTATCGCAGAATTTGCGCAGCTTATTCCAGGACTTGCCATCCCATTCTTCGCAGAAGGCGTTCCACATGCTGATATAAGTCAAGAAATCGCTCTTATGACCTGCGAACTTTTTATGGAGGCCGCGGACTCGACCACGCTCCGGTTCCTCGTTAGGAACAACGCGGGGATCCTGAATGGAAAGGGCGGCACAAACAATCAAGGCAGGTTGCAAAACGCCCGCATCCCGTGCACGGAGCAGTACCGCAGAAAGCGCCACATCCATAGGCAGGCGAGACATTTCACGTCCAAGCTTCGTCACATGACCTGTAGCATTATCCGCCGTCAGGGCACCCAGTTCAAACAGCGTCTTGTAGGCACCACGGAAAGCGGAATGGGGCGGCGACTGCAAGAAAGGAAAACTTTCCATTTCCAAGCCAAGACTGCGCAGTTGCAACACAACATTAGCCAAATTGCTACGGCGAATTTCAGGCTCCGTAAAGTCGTCGCGCTTCTCGAAATCCTGGGGAGAATAAAGTCTAACGCACACGCCCGGTTTTACGCGGCCTGCACGACCAGTACGCTGGCGGGCGCTGGCCTTGGAAACTTCTTCCACCGGCAAACCCTGTATGCGCGCCTGGGCGTTATACCTGGAAATTCGGGCCATACCCGTATCCACCACGTAGGCAATCCCGGGAATAGTCAAGGAGGTTTCTGCAATGTTTGTTGCCAGGACTACGCGAGTCTTGTTGGTGCTCCTAAAAATACGGCGTTGTTCGTCGGGACTCATGCGGCCATAAAGCGGCAGCACATCAAAACTGGCGGCATCCAAATCAGGTTTCAGTTCGTTAGCCAAATCCTGGATATCACGTTCCGTTGGCAAAAAACAAAGCAAATGGTCACGATGGCGACTTTCCAGATCCAGAATGGCATCGCGGGCTTCTTCTATAAGACCCGAGTCGCCTTTCCCCGAAATATCGCTTACATCGCGGAAATAATACTCCACCTCCACAGGGAACGTGCGGCCTTCCGCTTCCAGCACACAGCTCTTGTCGTAGAACTTCTCGAAAAGGGCTGCATCCAAAGTAGCGGATGCCACAATGAGCTTAAATTCCGGACGTTGCTTCAACACCGTCTTGAAAATGCCCAAGAGAATATCGATGTTCAAGGAACGTTCGTGAGCTTCGTCGATAACAATGGCGGAGTACTGTTTGAAAAGGCGGTCCTTGCGGAATTCCTGAAGCAGGATACCATCGGTCATGACCTTGATAGGAGCGTCGTTCGTGCCCTGCTCCCAAAAACGGATCTTGGTGCTGACCAGTTCCTCGTTCTTCAGTTCTTCACGCAGGCGGTCTGCAATGGACATGGCCGCCAAACGGCGAGGTTCCGTCACACCAATCTTAAAGGCAGCAGGTCCATCCGCGTTGTCATCCCGGCGAAGGCCGGGATCTCCTTCCTGTTTCTGAGCCTCGGGCCTCGAGCCTCGTGCCTGAATAAAATATTCCAGCAGGAACTTGGGCAACTGAGTCGACTTACCGGAACCCGTATCTGCCTTGACAATCACAACCTGATGCTTTTCAAGCAACTCAAAGAAATCCTCCCGTTTTTGTACTACAGGAAGTTCCGGATACTCAATCTTTAATGCGGTAAGATCCATCAGAATATTTATGAATTATGAAGTATGAATTACGAGAATTCTATGGCATGGCCCAGCCATGAT
>JAKSIE010000053.1 GCA_024398995.1 Fibrobacter sp. | reverse complement strand
ACTGCTTGAGGAGCTGGTCCACCAGGGTGGTTTTACCGTGGTCAACGTGGGCGATAATGGCGACGTTTCTGATTTTAGATTGATCCATAGGGCCTTCTTATATATAGAAAGGTTTGTTTTTTGCGCGCAAATTTAGAAAAATACCCCTATTGTGGCAAGTTTTCAGGAGGCGTTTTACTATATTTGGGTCACTATGGCAAAGAATATTGAAGATTTTGATGATGAAGAAATGGACGAATCCGCCGAAGCCCTCTTCGACGAGGAATCCGAAGGCTCCGCTCCGGTAGTTCGCGATTATAGCGATCGCCGTATTCTTGTTTGGGAAGAAGACGATGGTCGCCGTGAAGCATGTCTCGAAGTGCTTACCGACCTGCTGGTTGGCGCAACCTTCAAGGCTGTTAAGACCGAAGCCGAAGCTCAGGAACAGTTGGAAAACGACGACTGGGATACTTTCGTTGTGGACTTCTACACCGATGGTGTTTCTTCCAGCGAATTCGTCAAGAATGCCAACAACTATCCGGGTTCCATCCTGGTGGCTATCAACATGGCTCCTCTGACCTTGCCCGAAGAACGTGACCCGTCTCGCACCGAACTTCTCCGTCGTCTGTTCGATGTAGAACGTGCCAACACACAGATCCACGCGTAAAATGACCGCGAAAACTCCTTCGTTGGGAGAATAAATCTTCCGGCCAGTTTTCGCTCTTTCGGGTCAGGAGCGCGTACTCTCAGGAACTCGTTCCTTGATAAATTTAAAAGCCCCGCGGCGTAGTGCTGCGGGACTTTTTTGTTTTCCTCCTAATATTTTGAGAATTACAGGAATCCGGGCGTGGGTGTGTTCATGGTCCAGGCGCTGGAGTCCTTTCTATTTTGCCACTGGGACATATCCAACTGGGCGGAACTGCCGTATTTGCTGGAACCAACCGCAGGAACCACGTTGGGATGCAAGCTGTCCGGTGCGCTGGAATAATAGAGGGAATCCAAGGTTACGCCATCGCACTTCAAAATGACCTGCCCCTTGCTGTTGCCCATGTCCTGCCAACCGTCGGTGTTGACGTACAGGGGAGGGGTGTTCTTGCTATTGGGGTTACCCAGCACCAGAACCTGGCTAGGGGCGATTTCGCTTACTGTCAGCGGGAAATGCTTTGTAGACGAGGAACTGGTAATGCCCAGGCTGCAGTCATCCAGAATCAGGGTGTCCAGGCTGCCGTTATAGATTTCCACGAATTCGTACTGGGTGGTATCGTTGGTGCTAGGGGCGGAGAAGTATTCCGTAATGAGGATTTCTTCTGCCTTGGGCTTGCGATAGCCTGCCGGAAGGGGAAGGCTCATTTCCAAGTTCTTCTCTGCGGCAGCTTGGATGGCCAACGCCACCTGAGAACGTAGGGATTTCAGCTTGAGATTGGGAATGGGGCTGTCTTCGGACAGGTCGAAACTGTCTGTGAGTTCGTAGATTTTCTGACCAGCTTCATCCATCAAAACGATGGAAATGCCATAGGTCTTGCCCAGCTTAAGGCTGCCGCTCTTGAAAATACCGCTATTGGCGGTGAACTCCATGGGAATGGTGTATTCCTCGTCGTTGGTGGTCAACTTCATAACACCGCTCTTGATGCCTGCATCGTTGTGCAGACCCAGCGGGATATCGATGTAGACGAAGCCCACGATGGCGTGCATCTGGATATTCAGACTTACTGTCGTACCCGCTTCCAGCTTGGTCTCAAGTTCACCCACCTGCATCAGGTTTCCGTTGGCGTAAATTTTGGCCTTGAAATTCCAGTGGTCGTTGGGAAACAGTTCCAAACCGAAGTCTGCGTCATCCGCCGCATGTACCAGGTGCAAGGTGTCCGCACCGAAGCAATCCAGCACCAGGCTGTCCAGCAGCGGAGTGTTGGCGTATTCCAGCTTCAGCGCAACGCTTGCGGTGTTGCCGTCTACAACATTGTTGTTACTTTGTGCGGAATCGTTGCCGCAGTTCCAGAATGCAGTGGCGCAAGCCAATGCTGCGACAACTCCCTTGACAAGGGACTTTGTGTGTTTTGTTTTGCTCATTTTTCCTCCATGTGTTAAAATGGCCTACATATAACACGCAGGAAAAATGGATTTGAACACATTTTTTTGAAAAATTTACAAGTGGAGCTTCTTTTGCCCGTTTTCTTGACGGTTGCCCTGCAGTTTTGTGGCGCAGGCCTTGTCCTGGCGGAGAATCTTGACAAGGGCGCTTGGAGTCAGTCCAAATGCTGCTGCCGCCGACCTGGTGTCGCCGCCCTTGGAGCACATGATGTCAAAGACGTGTGCCACGAACAGAGGAAACTGAGCGTTGGAGGGTTGAATGTGCCCGTTGCTCCCTGGAAAGCGCATTTCGGGGTTTGCGGGCTCTTCGCGGACCTGTAAAGCCAATGCCATCTGCATTCTGCGCACTGCATGGGTCTTATTTTCCAAAGCGCTTCGACCTTCGCAGGATTTGATTTCTAAATTAAATTCACGAAGTGTAAGCAAAACTCCCGTATTGGTCTTGTTCCGGTGCTGGCCGCCAGGACCGCTGCCTTGGAACCCCTTGAGGGTGCAGGCCCGCAAAAGTTCGTCGGGAGTCATTTTAAGATAGGTATCGCGATGCATGTACTGAAAAATAAAATTGTTGCAGCCGTTGTCATTGGCTCCCTGGTGTTTTTGGCCGGTTGTGCGGGCTCTTCCAATGTTTCCGACCGAAGCAATCCCGCTGTGAAGGATGCTAAGGTCCAGGTTCAGGAACAGGACAAGCAGGCTATGCTTGAAAACATGTTCCAGCAGCTCCTCGAGGCAACCCGCAACGACACCCCCGCTGATGAACTTTTGGCAATGATGACTGATACTTCTGAATACTGGCTGGACACCTTGGAGAATCGCGCCAAGGTTTACACTGCCGAGGATCTGGAGAACTGCCAGTTTTACGAAGCATTTGCAATCCTTACGTATCGCCTGTATGAACGCGAACATCTGTTTGAAGTTTCTGAAGATCGCATGCTATGGTTGCTTATGTCCAAGAAGGGCCTTTTCCAGAAGTTTACCAACCTGAAGTTGGGCCCCATGAAAATCAAGAACGACCGCGGCAGCATTGGTCTGGCCAGCAGCCCGGAAGTTCCCATTATGCTTTTTGAATGGGACGATACCGCTTGGAAGTTGAACCTGGCTGAAACCATCCCGCTGATTACCAAGGGCATGGAAGCTACCGCCGTCAAGAAGAACTGGACTGGCAAAAAGTTGGCTCTCTATTGGATTGACAGCGAATACCACATGACTTATAGCCGTCTCGACGATTCCCTCTGCGAGCCTATCGGATTCTAATGCGCGGATTATTTCTTGTTCTACTTGCTGCGGTAATGTGCCTTGCCGCTCCTGCGAAGCAAACTTCCACGAAGGCTGCAAGGAGCGGGGGTGCGGCTTATACTTCGGGCTCTGCAAAGATTCTTGGAGCAGTTGACTCCAAGGCCCCTTTTAGTGGCGATCGTCTTTTCGCTGTACTGGACTCTGTGGGCGGTACTGGTACCTGGATGGAATGGGATGTGAACGGTGTTGGAGATCCTTCCTTGATGGAAGTCCTTGATCCCATGCTTAAAAGCGATAACAAGCCTGAAATGGTTTGGGTTATTGTGGAACGCCAAAGTCCCTTGGTTGCAGTCCTTTTGCAGAAAGGCCGTGGCGAAGTCATAATCTTTTACGAACTGAAGAACCTGGACGCCAAGCCTATGGCGCTTGAAATAAACAAGGTCCTTTCTCCGGACGTGGTGTTCCGCGACTATGAACAGATTTCCGAAACGGAATTTGTCCATCGTGACAAAAGCAACCTGAAGGTTGTTGTTACTCCCAAGACAATCCACTTTACTTATGCGATGAAGGGGGAGGAACCCCTGAAAATGCCGACAAATTTTTCCTCTATGACTTTTGTGGAAAAGGAATCTGTGTTGCGAGATTTTGAAGACTACTTCAAGTACGAATACTCTCTGATGCTTAGAGCCTTTATCCAGTCCACCCGCGCTGTTTTTAACTGGCAGCCATGGCATTGGTACCTTAAAGAATGGAATGGTAAGTTTATGATGTCCAGAGCCGAGTTGGAGGCCATTCTGACGCGAGGCATTGCCCCGGATTCCTTCACTCTGTTCAAGGCCAAGACTGCGCAAGGCGAAACCATTACGCTTAGGACAAATGGAAACGGCTTTTCGGAATTGATTGTCTCTCGTCCCTAGTTGAATTTTGTATTTTGGAAAAGTGAAGTTTTTTAATCGTAATATCAGATTTGCTGTAATGATGGCGCTGCTCGCAGTGCCCTCTTTTGCGTCTAAAGTTATCGAGGATTCCAAGTCGAAGTTCGTTATAGAAGATGGAATTCTGGAAACGAGTACCCAAGGTTGTGAAAGCGCGGCAAAGTTTTATCGAGTCGCGTTGCCTTCAAAGGAACTTCCGTCCATCTCTGTCCAGGACATCCAAACCGAAGGCTTGGACAAAAGCAACTGCAGTATAGACTCGGTGCAAATCCTGTCCCTCTCTGCTTCTAAGCCGTTTTTTAAGGATGGAGTCTGGCTTACCGATATTCGTGTGCCGCTGTATGTTAAGCAGGGATCGTCTGCGGTGTTACGCAGGAACTTTAAACTTCAAGTTTCGTTTAATGGTGCTGCCAGCGGTGTGAACCCCGGCAAGCGCGCTCTCTTTAGGGTGGCTAATCCTGCAGGCGCGTCTCGATTTGGCGTGTCCCAGGTGGCGTTGCGCAAGAGCCTGCGTCAGTCTGCCGCAAGCCTTACTTCTGATGTGACTTTCCTTGCTCAGTTTCAGGTGGGCGATGATAGTGTAGCGACCTTTGCAGAAGATGGCGTTTACGCTGTTGATTACAAGGCCATCCGTACGTCGCTCCTGATTCTCCAGCGTCAAGACGAACTGAGCGGCATCGAAGTTGAAAAGTTGGCTCTTTACGGTGCGTCTCCGGATACCTTGGCAGACATAGGCCCTGGTGTGGCTGCACGCAATCCCAATCAGCTTTTTGAAATTCCTATTGAAGTCAGAGACCACTCTCCGGGAAGTTCCTCTCCGGATGGAATTTTTGGTGATGGTGACACTCTGATTTTCGTGGGCTATGGCAATGGCTTCTGGAAACGTTGCGATAGGGAAGATTCGACCTTCGTTAACGGCAAAATGGATTACTTCCATTCCTATTCTCCCTACTCCTTCTATCAAAGCTTCTTGTTCGGCAGAAAGAATTCTGGCTTGGGCCTGCGCTTGAAGGATAGGATCAAGGCTCCCACCGCATCGGCAAAGGACGTGGACTGGCTTCGTTATGTCCGCGCGGAAAAGGATGCGATCCTTCGCGATACCTATTACGGAAAGGCCTTGGATTGGGAATCCTCGACCGGTAAGGAATGGTTCTGGCTGTGGCATTCTAGAAAGGATACCACAAAGATTTCTCCCTCTATTTTGGGCTTCCCTGAAACAGAAAAACTGCCGGGCCTTGTCAGTGGTGGACGCCAGTACGTTTCTGTAACCTATTTCCCGTATCGTTCAATTTGGTCTGGACGTGCTCAGGAGATTGGAGACCAGCTGGCCGATGTGAGCTTTTCCTCCAAAAGCTACAGCGCACGAATGGAAAGAATTCGTTTTTCTTTGGACGTGAATGGCAACAAAACCTCTTGGGAAGATGCAACACTCATTCCTGGAGGCAATTTTAGAATTGATAATCCTGGCCTTAAGTCTTCGGGCAATGAATATTCTCTGACGATGTTACCTAACACTGCTCAGTACGATCGTTTTGACGGATATACTGTGGCTTACCAGTGGAAGCCTACGGTTGAAACCGCGGAATGGCTTCTTCCGGGGGCGGTTTCCGGCGTCATCCGTATTCCTGTAGAATCGGGAGTCCAGGTGATGAAGTTCAAGAATCTTCAGCCGGTAGGCTTGTTGACTGTTGCTGAAGGCTATGCCAAGGATAGCGTTTCCAGTTCCGATGATGTTCGTTACTTGGCTTACCGCGAAGATAAGTTCCGCTCTGCCTTGAAGGTTTCCGGAATTCCCAAGCCTAGAGCGAACGTTTTGACCGATTTGTCGAAGCCTAGCTCAAAACTGGAATATTTGATTATTTCTCCGGAAGAATTCCTGGACGAGGCCGAAGCTTTGGCGGAATTCCGCTCCAATGGATCGTCTGTTTCTACCATACCGACGTCCATTGTTTCTGTGGAGGATATCTATCGCCATTATACTGCTGGTAGGCTGTCCCCCGTTGCTATTAGAAACTATCTCTCCTACGTTTACTCCGTCTGCCCGAATTTTAGGTATGTACTGCTAGCTGGTGCCGGCAACTACGACTACCGTGGTACCAACGACAAGTTGACAGCAAGCTTCATTCCGCCCTTTGAAAAGGAAAATTCCGTTATTGAGGATTTCTTTGCAGCATTGGATTCTGGAGAATCGGTGGGCTATGGAACTTATGACCTTGACGTTGCCGTGGGCCGACTGCCTGTTTTAACGAACGAAGAATTTGGAAATTATATAGAAAAGGCCAAGGAATACGAAAAGCTTGGCGTGATGGATTATTCGGATTGGCGTTCTACGTTGTTGTTTGCTGCAGACGACGCCTATAATTCTGGACATGTCGACAATACGATGCATGTGCGTCTGCAGGAGGGCGTGGCTCGTTTGGTTGATAGCCTTGCCGCAAAAAAGCAACAGCGCTGGAATATCAAGAAGGTTTATCTTTTAGATTACCTTGAAGATGCCGCCGGTCAAAAGAAAGAAGCCGCTGACGATTTGCTGAACATAATGAATCAGGGTGCTTTGTTTACCACCTATTTTGGACATGGTTCCAAGACGGACTGGGCTTCCGAAGGCCTGCTTAAGCCTCGTTACATCACAAGACTTACCAACGCAGGCCGTTACACAATTCTTGGGTCCTTCTCTTGTACGGTGGCTCGTTTTGACGAAGGTAATTCTCGTTCCTTGTCAGAGGATTTCCTTTTTGCATCTAAGTCCGGATCCATAGCCTCTATCGGCGCCACTCGAGAAACCTTTGCCTCGAGCAATGAAAAGCTGGCCAGGTCCGTTCTGAAGGAAGCCTTGATGAACGATGGAATAACCTTGGGTGAGGCGCTTTTTAATGCCAAGGGCTCCATGTCATCCGCTTATAACGGCGATCGCTATAATAACGAAAAATATGTGCTGATTGGAGAACCCGTTATAAAGATGCCCGAAGCGAAATTGTCCATCAATCTTGATCAGAAGTTGGATACGCTGAAGGCTTTGGATAAGATGAAGTTATCTGGCTCTGTAACGGGTTTGCAGGATGGCTACATCGACCTGGTGATTTCTGAAGGAAGAACGCTGAAGCACATGGACCTTCAGGTGGATGATGCTTTCGAAGACGTGTCTTATGATGGAACGTTGATTTATTCCGAAGAAGTTTCTGTGAAGAATGGACGCTTTGAAACGGAATTCGTAACGCCGCGTAAGATTTCCATCGGGGACACTGCCGCAGAATTCAGGGCATGGGCCTATGCTTCAAAAAGTCCCATGGTTGGCCGTAAGTGGCTACCGAACCTGATTGTTTCTGGAGTTTCTGCCTATGCAGATTCCTTGCAGGATACTGTTCCGCCTACCATTCAAATTCAAACCTGCTATAATGGCGGTGTAGCCACGGAACTGGCTTTTGCCCAGGAAATCAAGCTCCAGAGTCCGGCTTGCTTGCAGGTTGTTGTTTCTGATTCTACGGCGTTGGATTTCCGCGAACAGGCGGACGAAGGAATCTCCTTTGAAGTGGAAGGCGTGGCGACCCCGTACCATCCTTGGCCCTACTTGGAACAATCCTCCAAACGCGCCAAGCTTCGTATGAACTTCACCTCGGAACAGTACCCTGCAGGTAGGTACGTCTTTAAGGTTCGTGCTCAGGATGTTCTTGGTAACTCCAGCGTGAGAACTGCTGTGGTCGTTATTACCGACGATATGAAAGCTGGTCTTGAGGATGTGTACAATGCTCCGAATCCCATGGGCAGGAAGGGGACTACATTCTATTTCAAGAACCTGGCTGTGAATCGCGATTCCAAGGTGAACATTTACATCTACAACCAGAATGGAAAACTGGTGCAGGTGCTGAAGGACGCTGTTTCTGGAGTGACCCATTGGAATGGCCGTGATATGCATGGCCGCCTGCTGGCAAACGGATTGTATCATTATGTGGTGAAGAGTGAGGTCTCTGCATCGGGCAGTTCCGGCAAGAAGACTTGGACTAAAAAACAAAAATTGTTGATTTCGAGGTAAACATGGATTTGAGAGAAAAACCGGGCAAAGTTCAGACTGTAATGGAATTCCTTTTGAGAATTCGATTGATTTCTGTAGTTGCCATGGTTATTGCTATTGCCGCTTTTACAGCAACCAAGTGGCAGGAAATGGTTTCTTTGACTCTGGGCGCATCCGAAGCCTTTTGCATGTGGATCGCAGGGCTTGAAGATGTTGTGACTGCTTGGCAGTCTGGCCAGTTCCTTGCAGTGTCTGGAATTGCCGCTGTGGTGCTGTTCTTTGTTTTTGGCGGTGTGCGCGCAGGTTTTGCGTCACTGATTTCGATTGTGGCTTCCTTGGGGGCCTTGTTCCTTTTGGCAGGCAATGATCAACTGCCGTTGATGTTCTTTGGCGGCTTGTCCTTGGTGGCAGTGATTGCCTTGATTTTAATCAAGCTCAGCGTAGCCTGTGGCCTGTTCCCCTTTGTGCTTGGTTGGTGCTTCTTTACCGGTCTTATGGTTGCCCTGCCCGAAGCCCTGCAACCGTCTTGGATGGTTTGGGCGGTCCTTTCTACCTTGGGCTTTGCAAGCGTTATGTCCTTGTCCGTGGTAGCAGGCAAAAATCTTGGCCAGGGAATGCCCCAGGCAGGAGCCTTGGTAAAGGCTGCGAAGCAGATGATCCTTCCCGTGATCCTTTCATCCTTTGTGGCTTTAGGTTCCTTGGTCTTTGATATGGCCGGAAACGAATCTACGGAAATCCTGAAGAATAATATCTGGGGTGGTGTTCTTTACCTGTTTGTCTATAATATCTGGTTCTTTGTGCTCGTTTATCCTTCAATGTCCTTTGCTCCCTGGGAACGCCTCCGCGCCGGTTCTCGCCGTGTAGAGATGAAGGAAAAGAAAAAGAAGACTGTGTCGAAGGGTAAGAAGAAGTAGTTTTACAAAAATTGAAACTTATACAAAACTTATCTTATTCTAAATTGGAATATAAAGGTGGGTTTAGGGCGATAAATTGCCTCCAAAAACTTTACACCTTACAAATTTTGTAAATACGTATAAATTTCGCGTTCATAAATTGTAATGAACAGGCTCCCTGGCGGGGGCCTTTTCTTTTTATCCCTGAAATTCCATTTTTAGTTAAAATCCCTTAAAATGCACGAAAATCAACGTTTTAAGGTGTGCCTGGGCTTTGTTTTTAAGACTTGGCACGGTCTTTGCGAATGGAGAACGAAAACAAAAGTAAAACCTCAACAAGGGATAAAATCATGAAGCTCATTACAGCTTACATCCAACCCGAAAGGCTTAACAGCGTAAAGCAGTCGCTGTACGAAGCCGAAATCTTCAAAATGTCTGTGACCAACGTTCTTGGCTGCGGACAGCAAAAGGGCCACACTCAGGTTTACCGTGGTGTTGAAACTGAAGTTAACCTGCTCAAGAAGATTTGCATCCGCATCGCTGTGAACGATGAATTCGTTCAGCCCTGTATCGATGCAATCATCGCTGGCGCTCGCTCTGGAAATATCGGTGATGGCAAGATCTTCGTGACTAACCTTGAACAATGTATCCGTATCCGCACCGGCGAAACTGGCCCGGAAGCTATTGGTTAATAAGGAGGTATAAAAATGGCTGATACACTTTCTACTATCGTCGATACCGCCGCTGCCGTAGCTGACACCGTTTCCGCTGCCGCCGCCGCTGTTACTGAAACTGTTGCTGAAGCTGCCGCACCGGTTGTTGCCGCTGTCGAAGCTGCTCCTGCTGCCGCTGCTGAAGCCGCTCCCACTGTGGGCGAAGCAATCTTCATGACCGAAAACATCTGGATCATGATTTCTGCAATGCTGGTGTTCATCATGGGCCTTGGCTTTGCCTGCGTTGAATCTGGTCTTTGCCGTGCAAAGAGCGCATCCAACATCTGCTTTAAGAACGTGGCTGTGCCTGCAATCGGTATTTCCGTGTACGCACTCCTGGGCTTCGGCCTGATGTACCCGGGTGAATTCAATGGTTGGCTGGGTTTCGCTGGCTTCGGCATTGGCGACTGGATGGATCCCACTAAGTTCACCGCTGCCTACAATGGCCATTTCTCCCTCTTCACTGACTGGCTGTTCCAGGCTATGTTCGCTGCAACTGCCGCTACCATCGTTTCCGGTGCTGTTGCTGAACGTATCAAGCTCTCCTCCTTCCTGGTGTTCACCTTCTTCTACGTAGCCTTCGTCTACCCGATCGTTGGCTCCTGGGTATGGGGCGGTGGCTGGCTCTCCAACTTCTCCGCTTTCGGTGCTGAAGGCTTCCACGACCTGGCTGGTTCTGAACTGGTTCACTCCGTTGGTGGCTGGGGCGCTCTCGCTGGCGTAATCATTCTCGGACCCCGTATCGGCAAGTATGTGAACGGCAAGGCTCATGCAATTCCCGCTCACAACGTTCCGCTGGCAACTATCGGTGTGTTTATCCTGTGGTTCGGCTGGTGGGGATTCAACGGCGGTTCCGCTCTCTCTGGCAACCCCTTCGATACTTCTCTCATCCTCGTGACCACTAACCTCGCTGCTGTCGCTGGCATCATCACCGCAACCGCAACTTCCTGGATCATTGCAAAGAAGCCCGATGCTACCATGGCTCTCAACGGATGCTTGGCTGGCCTCGTAGCAATCACTGCTCCGGCTGATACTGTTAGCCCCATGAGCGCCTGGATCATTGGTGCAATCGGCGGTGTGATCGTAGTCCTGGCTGTGTATATGTTCGAAAAGCTCCGCTTGGACGACCCGGTTGGTGCTCTCTCTGTTCACCTTGTAAACGGTATCTGGGGTACTCTCGCTGTCGGTATCTTCGACTACACCGGTCGCTTCAACGTTGCAACTCAGGCTCTCGGCGTAGTCGCCTACGCAATCCCCTGCTTCCTCTCTGCATGCCTGATCTTCATCGTCATCAAGAAGACTATGGGTCTCCGCGTCAGCGAAAAGGAAGAACTGAAGGGCCTCGACCTTGCCGAACACGGTCAGGAATCCTACGGTGGCTTCCAGATTTTCTCCAACACTTAATGTGTGGAACGCGGCTTAGCCCGCAACTAAGTTAAGCCATAATAAAAACGGCCTCGCATCGAATGGTGCGGGGCTGTTTCTTTTTGTGCGGTGGGCACAAAATTTGAGAGAGAAGCTTTACTTCGTATTTATTCCATGCAGTGGCTGATGACCAAGTCCTTCATGTTGATCCAATTCGGGTCTTTGTAGTCTTGGGTCATGGCCAACGTACATGTGGCTCTGTTGTCACTGACTTTGTATGCCCCAAGTTCGTTACTGCAATTATCCTTGAAAAATTCCTGTTCATCGGGGTTTACAGAGTAGAAAACCTTGATGATTTCGTAGAACTCTTTGGTGACCCGGTAGTATTCCATGCTTCCGTTGTTTTCTTCGCAAGAAATATATTGATAATGGTTTTCTGTTTTGTATTCCAGTTTGCCAAGTTCGGTTTCTGCAGTAAGGAATGTTCCGCAGATGCAGTCGACTGCATTGCCCAAGGTGAGGTTTTTGTCGGCTGCCTCCAGCAATTCGTCCAGGTCGTTCTTTTCGATTGAACCTCCGGTTCCGCTGGAACTGGACTGCGGTGCGATTGCGATGCTGGAGGAACTGGGGGTGCTGCTGGAGGAATTGGGGACGCTGCTGGAGGAACCATTGTTTCCGTGTTGGGGAACGTTTTCGGAGTCTTTGTCCGGGAGTCCAGTATTTTCGTCGGCAATGGAATTTCCATGTTCGTCGGTGCCGGCGACATTTGCTCCTGTGCATGCGCAGAAAAAGGTTGCAAGGCTAAGGCTGAGCAGGGCAGCCTGTGTGACCTTTGATATTTTCGAAAGCTTTTGAATGTTCATGCAGGTCTCCTAGATCGTTTCTGTTAACGGGAACAGTTGTAAATTTAATCGATAAACTCGATCAATGTCTTGGCATTTGTTTGCAATAGATATAATTTTTTTGCGGCAGGCGTCGACTTCCTTGGCTATTTGGGCATAGGTATCTGCATTTACCCCCATGGTAACGCCAGAAATATTTCTCTCGCTGGTGTCCACCTTGTCCAAGGATTCCCTGGCCAGGTCGATCATCTGCCTGTTCATGGATCGCAAGGCCAGAGGAATGGCTTCGCTAGAACCTGTGATGGACTTGTCAGTCTGCTCGTAGGTGTTTGTATCTGTTTCCCTCAGGAGGCCGGCTTTGGTGAGGAACGCCAGGGATTCTCTGACATGTTGTGCGGAGAAGGTGTGCTTGATTTTCTTTGCGATGTCATTGGGGAGGGCTCCCGGCATCAGAGGGGCCAATTCTCGAACGATAGAATTGACTGCGGAATCGTAATAGGCGAATGTGTCTGCATAAAGAACGCGTACCTTCAGCTCGGTGGCGATACGGGTCATTTCGTTAAGGAACTTTGTTTTCTTCTTGTCGTCCTTGGCGTTGCCGAATTCAACCAAAGCCTTGAAGTAGGCAAGTTCTGCTCCTGCGAGCCCCATGGCTGCGGCCACCTTGGGCATGCCTACGCGACTTAGGGAACTCTTTCCGTCGCAAACAAGTTTCAAGTATGAGGGGGAGGCGAAACCTGCGGCCTTGGAAAAATCGCGCCAGGTAAAGGCGGACTTTTTCTTTCGATCGTCATAATAGTCGCCCATGCAGGCACGGTAGTCTTGATATTCAAAAATTGGTTTCATTTTGCTATCCCTTGTTTTTTTTATTAAGATAGTTTTGTGAATGATACAAAAATGACTGATTTTTATAAAAATAGACGATTTTTGCCGAGTGATTTGCGTCTTGAATGTGTAAATGAAACAAGAATTCTGTATATGATACAAATGCAAAAAAGGGCGTGAGATTTGGTCTCATGCCCTTGTGTGATTCGTTGAACCCGGGGTTCTTTGATTTTGGTTAGTTGCGCTTGGCAGCGGGGAAGGCGGCGATGCCTTCTTTCCATGCGTTGATTGATTCGTTGGATGTGTCCAGGCCCCAGTCGGCTTCTTCGGTGTTCTTGCTTTGACTAAAGATCACCAGACCCTTGATTTTCGGGAATTCTGTAGGCAGAACCTCGAACATGTTCTTGAACCATTCGGCCTTGCTGCCACCGTGTTCGGTGCAGGAAAATTCTGCGATGAACATGGGCTTGTTGAAACCTTCGATGGCTCTGTATGCAGCCTTGAACACTTGGGAGAAGCTTTGCCAGCTAGACCAGCTTTGTGCGGAGCCCCAGTTGTAGCCGTCGATGGAAGTGTAGTCTACGTAGTCGTTGCCAGGGTAGGAGCCCTTCAATGTGGACTTTGCACCGCTGTTGCTAGCGTTGGTCGTCCAGACCCACTTTACGTTGGTGACGTTCTTGGCACGGAAGCGTTCAACAATATAGCGGAAGGCTGCGGCCACCTTGTCTTCGGCATTTTTGACGGGGTCCTTGCCGGTGCTCCAGGTGTACCAATCGCCGTTGGATTCGTGGAGCGGTCGCAGCCAGATTTCGTCTTGGAAATTCTTGACGCCGTCGGCGAAATCGTCAAGGTAATCATCGGTGATGCCGTCGAGAATGTCCTGTGCTGTGTAGGGCTGGGGCATCCAGGTGATCATCATGATGGAGCCACGGCTCCTTGCCATTTCGGCGTAGGGTTGGGTCCATGCCCAGTCATTGTACTGCCACAGGACAAAATGATGGATGATGTCCAGGTGGCGGCCTTGTAATTTTTCAAAAGCCTCTACGTTGGCGACCGTAGGCTGGGGAACTTCTTCAGGACCGCCAACCCATGCGCCAAAGAACATGGAATCGAATGTCTCGGAATTCTGAGACATTGGATTTTGCTGTTCCGAGGATGAACTAACCGAATTGATCTGCTGCGACGAAGAACTTGCTGGGTTGATTAATTGCGAAGATGAGCTTGTGAGGTCCTGTGCCATGGAGCTAAGGGGTATTTCTGTTGTGGAACTGCTAAGGCCTGCAATGGCTGAACTGCCAGGCAATTCGAAAGAAGAACTGGATTCTCCTGGAATAGGGCTGTCGCTGGGAGCAGAAGGCTTGTCTGAACCGCAACCGATGACAAGGCCGCAAACACAGGCTGCGACCAGAGATTTAAAAAAAGAATGTTTCACTTGTTATCCTCCAATTCCCCAAAAATAAGGAATTCTCGGCAAGAAAACACTCTTTTTAATGACTCTTGAAAGAAAAATTGTTATAACTGTTTTGGGCTATTTCGCGCTAGCAGCGGGGAAGGCGGCGATGCCGTTCTTCCAGGCATTTAGAGCATCTTCGGAAGTGTCAACGCCCCAGTCGGCTTCGTAGCTTTTGCTCTGGCTAAAAATGACCAGCCCCTTGATTTTCGGGAATTCTGTGGGCAGAACTTCGAACATGTTCTTGAACCATTCGGCCTTGCTGCCGCCGTGCTCGGTGCAGGAAAATTCAGCCAGGAACATGGGCTTGTCGTAAGCGGAAAGGGCGTCATAAGCGGGCTTGAAAACTTTGGAAAAACTCTGCCAATGGGACCAGCTCTGTGCAGAACCCCAGTTGTAGCCGTCGATGGAAGTGTAGTCCACATAGTCGTCGCCGGGATAGGAACCGGTGAGGGTGGCGCCTGCGCTGCTGCCTGCGTTTGTGGTCCAGATCCATTTGACGTTGGTGACATTCTGGGCGCGGAATCGGTCTACGATGTGGCGGAATGCTGCGGCGACTTTAGGTTCTGCATTGTTGACGGAATCCTTGCCGGTGCCCCAGGTATACCAGTCGCCATTGGATTCGTGGAGAGGACGCAACCAGATTTCTGCGCCGAATTCCTTGACGCCCTTGGCGAAGTCATCCAGATAGGCGTCGGTCTTGCCGTCTAGAATATCCTGGGCGGTGTAGGGCTGAGGCATCCAGGTGATCATCATGATGGAGCCGCGGCTCCTTGCCATTTCGGCGTAGGGCTTGGTCCATGTCCAGTCATTGTACTGCCAGAGAACAAAGTGGTTGATCACGTCCAGATGACGGTTCTGTAGTTTCTCGAATGCCTCTACGTTGGCGACAGTGGGCTGGGGAATTTCTTCGGGACCGCCCACCCATGCACCAATGAACAAATTGCCGAAGTTTTCGGAAGAAGGGGCAGGCTTGGTGGAACTGCAACCAGCAGCGATGAGGCATACAGCCGCTGTAACCAAAGTCTTAAGAAAATTATGCTTCATAATAAAATCCTTTAGTATGCAAAATAAGGAAATTAGAAAATAATGGAAATTTTAAATTGAATGTGAATAATAAAATTGTCTTAACTGTTTAAGAAAAAATCGTCAAAAAAAGAGACTGCCAAAACGTTAATTGGCAGCCTCCGTGATTATTATTTTGCGTTTGCGCGGGCGTAATGCGAATTACGCTTTTTCCTTGTAGCCGCACTTGGGGCAAACGCCGTTTTCGTCCAGGGCGATTCCGCAGAGGGGGCAACGCTTGACCGTGCTGGTGACAGGGAATTCCTGGGAGGCGGCGTTCACTCCGCTGGTGAATGTAATCTTTGCGATGTTCAGCTTCGTTTTCAGAAGGTCGTAGACAATCTTGATCATGCCTTCCACCGTCATGGTCTCCTTCGTCACCACCAGGCGACAATCCGGGTAAGCCGTGGCCAGTGCCGTCTTGAACGCAGGCCCCTTCATCTTGTTTTGCGGATGGCCATTCCTGATGCCCTGCTTTTCGTAGACGTCCAGAATCGCGGGGAGCAGCGGGTCGTCTTCACGCAGAATGAGGGCGTGGTCGAAATTCCGCAGAATGTTCCAGGCCGTCTTCTGAATTTCATTGCAGGGGAACACCATGTTCACCCCCGCGTTGATGGAATCCTCCACTTCGATGGTCAAGATCCCCGTGTGACCGTGAAGATACTGCGCCTCTCCCTTGAAACCGTAGAAACGGTGGGCGTACTGCAGGCTGAACGTTGTGTAGCTTCTCATGATTTCTCCTTGTCCGCATGGCGAACGTTGATGGTTATACCTGCAGTATATCAAACGGAGAGTGGGGAGGACAAGGGGAATTTTTTGCGGTTTGGGCGTGGAGATCGCTCTGTTGGCCTTTACAGTTCATCAATCTGCTTCTGCAAATCAAAAGGCCAATGGTCGGGTTATCATCCTTTCCCCAACATAAGATTCCTTCAATATTTCTCTGACATCAAGGCGCTCTGTTTCAGGGATGGTCAAATCGAAGTTATCGCGGCACTAGCCGACGTTCCCTTTTTTTAGAGTTCGCTCGGCGTCATCCAGCAGTTCCTTCAGCGACTTGTACTCGTTGAATGCGCTTTTTCGCCATTCTGTATAATCGAAGTTTTCTCGCTTCACTGCTGAAATGAAATATTCGGCCTCCACAACACCGAGATGTTCCGTAAGGCATTTCATGCCCTTGTTGAGAATTTCCATCGTGGAAGGGATTTTTACATCATTAATTCCCATTGTTGCCTCCCTCCAATTCAGAAAGAAAATCAATAGGATTGACTAACTTCATCGTGGAGCTTTTGTATTTCAGAAGTCGCTTGTCTGTACTTAAAAAATAATCACATTTGGCGAATTCGGCACATGCCACATGACATGCATCCATAAATTTAACTCCGGTAGCGACTATTTTTTCTGCGTTATGCTCTATTATAGCTCGTTTCTCGATGTCAATGTATTCTCTAGAATACTTGAAGAAGTCTGCAATAGAACATTGTCTGTCTAGATATGGATTTTTGAGGTTTTCAAACTCAAGGACAAACGAGGTTACTAAAGACAGGTTGCCTTCCTTTATTTGAGATTGGACATGCAGCTTTGCTTGAGATTCCAAAGCAACCCTAATTTGCGCTTGGTTGT
The DNA here is from genome assembly GCA_024398995.1 of Fibrobacter sp. Classification (GTDB taxonomy): domain Bacteria; phylum Fibrobacterota; class Fibrobacteria; order Fibrobacterales; family Fibrobacteraceae; genus Fibrobacter. The sequence goes on along the minus strand of JAKSIE010000053.1, from coordinate 488 downwards.
CGTAAGGACGGTTGTAACAGCAGTTGTCTAAATATATTTTTATCTCCCTTTGTGTCATAGTCTGTTCTGGGAGCTCTACGTTGATCATCTGGGGCCGACCTCCCCATAGGGTTCCTGTTGCCAGGTATAAACTAAGGCAACGACGTCAAGCAGAGAGTTTTACTTGCCCCACGAATGGGGATTACTCACTCGGCTGACAATATACAAAAACGAAATATTAAAAATCAAGGCGCTGTAAAAAGCGGTTTTGGATTTCTTGAAGGGTGTTCAATCTTTACAAAAATCTTACAGGCAACTATATTTGTACTGAATCAATAATGCTTGTAGAGGGCCGGATTCCGCGCCCTTTTTGATTTTAAGGAGAAAATAAATCATGATGCGTAATGGCATTAACTCTTATTTGACCTCGCTGGTCATGGTGCTGGCGCTGTTGTTGCCCACGGCTTTATTTGCCCAAACGGCATATCTTGACGAAAAAGGCTCTCTAA
>JAKSIE010000052.1 GCA_024398995.1 Fibrobacter sp. | reverse complement strand
AGACTTACTACCTGTTCAACGTTTGCGACCACCAGGAATGCTACAAGGAATTGGGTAGCCAGGCTATCGCCTACACCACCGGCGTTCCGGCTATGTGCGGTGCATTGATGATGCTCACCGGCAAGTGGACTACCCCGGGTGTTCATACTGTTGAAGAATTCGATCCGGATCCGTACATGGACGCACTGAACAAGTATGGCCTGCCCTGGCAGGAAGACTTCAACCCGACCCTCGTCGACTAGGAAGTGATTAGTGGTTAGTGGTTAGTGATTAGGGATGCAGGACATGTACTTTTCTGCGTTACTGTTTACTAACCACTGTTTACTAACCACTGATCCGAAGGATCTCTTATGAAGAAATGGCGTATCGACGACTCCCGTGACTTGTACAACGTCAAGGGCTGGGGTGTCAACTATTTTGATATTAACGACAAGGGCCATGCCACCGTCTCCCCTATGAAGGATAACGGTTGCGAAATCGACCTTTACGACCTGGTGCAGGAACTGTCTATCCGCGACGTTTCCACTCCTATGCTTTTGCGTTTCCCGGATATTCTGGACAGCCGCATTGAAAAGCTGAACGAGTGCTTTAACAACGCTCGCAAGGAATACGGTTTCGAAGGCACTTACTACGGCATGTTCCCCATCAAGGTGAACCAGCAGCGCGCCGTGCTCGAAGAAGTGGTGCGCCACGGCAAGAAGTTTAACATCGGTCTGGAAGCAGGTTCCAAGCCGGAACTTCACGCAGTGCTTGCCAATATGGATAATCCGGACGCATTGATTATCTGTAACGGCTACAAAGACGAAGACTTTATCGAACTGGCCCTCCTTGCTCAGAAGATGGGCAAGAAGATTTTCATTGTGGTCGAAAAGATGAACGAGCTCCACCTTGTTGTGGAACTGTCTCGCCGCATTGGCATTCGCCCCAACATCGGTGTCCGCATTAAGCTGGCAAGCTCCGGCAGCGGCAAGTGGGAAGAATCCGGTGGTTACCACAGTAAGTTCGGCCTCAACAGTTCTGAACTTCTGGAAGCCTTGGACTACATCAAGGAAGAAGGAATGGAAGACTGCCTGAAGTTGATCCATTTCCACTTGGGTAGCCAGATTACCAACATTCGTCACATCAAGAGCGGCCTTCGCGAAGTGTCCCAGTTCTATGTCCAGATTCGTAAGATGGGCATGGGTCTGGAATTTGTTGACGTAGGTGGTGGCCTTGGTGTGGACTACGATGGCACTCGCAGTTCCAACGCAAGTTCCGTAAACTACTCCATTCAGGAATATGCCAACGACGTTGTGTACGCCTTGTACGAGGCCTGCCGCGATGCAGAGCTTCCGCATCCCAACGTGATTGCAGAATCCGGCCGTGCTTTGACTGCACATCATTCCGTGCTGGTGTTCAACATTCTGGAAACTGCCGGTCAGGCTTTCTTCGACGAAGACGAGCATGAAATTAGCGCCGACGCTCCGGATGCACTGAAGGACTTGTACAGCATCTATAAGGGTTTGACTCCCAAAAACCTGCTGGAAAGCTGGCACGATGCCATGCAGCTGAACGATGACGTTTTGAGCGGCTTCAAGGTGGGCGACTATGACTTGCCTACCCGCGCCATGAGCGAGCGCCTGTTCTGGAGCATCGCCCGTCAGGTGAACCTGATTGCAAGCGACCTCCGTCATCCGCCTTATGAACTGGAAGAACTGCCTAGACTGCTTGCTGAAAAGTACTTCGGCAACTTCAGCCTTTTCCAGAGCCTGCCGGATAGCTGGGCCATCGACCAGATTTTCCCCGTGATGCCCATCCAACGTTTGAACGAAGAACCTACTGTAGAAACTACCATTCAGGACGTGACTTGCGACTCTGACGGTAAGATCGGTATGTTCGTTCGCGGAGGCGATGTATCTCGCACTCTTCCGCTGCACAAACTGAAGAAGGACGAACCTTACTACATCGCAGTTTACCTGGTGGGTGCTTACCAGGAAATTCTCGGTGACTTGCACAATCTCTTTGGCGACACCAACGCCGTCCACATTGTCTGCGACAACAAGGGTGGCTACGAAATCGATAAGGTGATCGATGGTGAATCCGTAGAAGACGTGCTGGACTACGTGAACTTCAGCGACAAGGCCCTCGTAAAGACTATGGAAAACTGGGTGACCGGTTCCGTGAAGGAAGGAAAGATTACGGTGAAGGAAGGAAAGGAATTCCTGAACATCTACCGCTCCGGCCTTTATGGCTACACCTACTTGGAATAGCAAGCTTTCGCCGGGCGAGAGCCCGGCTTTTTTTTCTTATGATTCACGAAATTGCACCTCACGTATTGGACAATCAGTTCAAGATTCAAGACCCCAAGTTGGACGATTACTGCATCGTTTACAACGGCAGCAAAAGTCTTTTGAAAAAAGACGAAAGCGGATACGCCATTCCTACTGTTGGTGAAGTCCTCGCAGCAGACGTCAAAGCTGCCGGTAAATCTACGGAAGAAAAACTTGCCGACTTCGAGGGGCATTACCTGCTGAACATTGATGGTCGAGCTTTCTTCCTGCAGCACGTTGCAGAGGATTTTTGCGCGCCGGCGGGTTATGAGTTCACTGGGAACCGCGCTTTTCGCGGCATGAACCCGGTGGAACGTATGGGAGGCGCAACAGCAGCACACATCGCCCACTGGGAAGCTTTGAACAAGTTCTGTGGCCGATGCGGCAACATCACCATCCGCGGTGATAAGGAGCGTTCCATCATTTGTCCCAAGTGCGGGAACATTGTCTACCCCAGGATTTCGCCGGTTGTGATTGTCGCCGTCCATAACGGCGACAAGCTCCTGATGGCACATAACATCGACAATCCCAACCCGCGACTGTTCCTGATCTCGGGATTCGTGGAAGTGGGCGAAAGTCTTGAACAGGCTGCGCACCGCGAGGTGTTGGAAGAAGCCGGCGTTAAAATCAAGAATCTGAAATATTTCGGAAGCCAGCCATGGGCTTTCAGCGATTCCTTGATTGCAGGCTTTACTGCAGAATTGGATGGTGACGACACCATCCATAGACAAGAAGCAGAACTCTCTGAAGCAAAATGGGTAAAGCGCGAAGACATTCCGCCTTACGAGACCGACGTGAGCATCAGCTGCTGCCTCATTGAAAACTTCCGGCATATATGATGCAAAGGGGCCAGCCCCTTTGGAAACCCCACACACAAAAGTTCGTTCTTCGAACAAACTTTTTCTCGTGTCTGAGCGGGAGTAAACTCCCTGCTCAGAGAACTAAGCTATACAGAAACATTTTGCAGAGTTAAAGTTCTAATGTAACAGGAACGTCGGCGATTAAGGTGCTCGGCGTTACATTGCAATCGTAAACAAAAATCTTGACGCCGGCATCGCGGGCTGCGCGAAGTGCGGTTCCAAATTCCGGGTGCGTCGCCACATTAGGTGAGAACTTGTGGCAGCCTTTCATCTGGATTAAAAAGAGAATACCACATTCGTATTCCGTACCGTCTTCGGCACAATGTCTCTCGCGTAAAATATCTGCAAGTTCCGTTAGGTGCTTTACACCGCGTTCCGTTGGCGCATCCGGAAACTTGGCGTGTCCATCAAATTCCAACGTGCAGCCCTTCACCTCAATAAACATCTTGTGAAGTTTTGCCTTGTCCGCCTTGGTACGGCCCGCGCCCTTATACTCTACGTAAAAATCAAAGCGGGAATCGCCATAAGTATATTCCGGTTTCAAGAAAGTAATTTCCGGAAACAGTTCGTTGTGAGCGCGGATCCATTCGCCAGCCACCTTGTTTGGAGCTTGGCTGTCCATATTAATCAGGATAATTTTCTTTGATTTGCGGCCATTCTCCGACTGCACCGTCACGACTTTTTCCACAGCGATCAAATCGTAGGGCGTTTTACGAGCAGGATTATCAGGCTTTTCCAAATAGACTTTACAACCGAGAACAAGCAATTCCTTACAACGCCCCGTGTTCTTCACATGAACAACAGTGTCCACACCGTCAATTTCTACATGGGCGATAAAACGATTGGGACGGATAATGAATTTTGCTGGAACAACTTTTGCGTATTGCATTATTTTGAAAGTTCCACACTATCCGAGGAGACCGGGGCTGTTTCTACAGGTGCCGCCGGTGCAGGCTTGTTTGCCAACATCACGTAAAGCGTGTCGTGAACAACTACAGTATCGCGGACATAAACCGTATCATGCACGCAAGCCATGGTTTCAGCCTTTACAGCCTCAACCTTTGCGGGTTCAACCTTTGCGGGTTCAACCTTCGCAGTATCAGCATTCAGCTGAACAGCAACAGAATCATTCAACGGGCGAACGTTAACAGTTTCCCACAGGGAATCGCGAACAACCTGTAAAGAATCCATTTCCTTTTTCAAACGAGTCTTGTGGACTGGTCGGCGTTCCCTGGAATATCGCCCCTCCACCTTGCCTATGCGTTTATCCAATTCCCGAACTTCATCACACACAGGGCCTTCGCAGGTCACAGTCGGTGTGGGGCTAAAGAAATCAACTACCTTCTGCCAAAGAGAACGATCATCGGAATGCGCAGAAACAGAAAGCAGCAACACTACGGAAAAAACAAACAAAACACGATTCAGTTTAAGCATATTTCAATGATAGAAAAAGCCTATCCCTTTACAAGGTGGACTTTTTTTCTAAATTACCTACAAGTGGTTAAAACCATCTGCGGAAGTAGCTCAGTTGGTAGAGCGCGACCTTCCCAAGGTCGATGTCGAGGGTTCGAGACCCTTTTTCCGCTCTAAATGAATATGGATCCCTTTTGAGGGGTCCATTTTCATTTAGGTTGAAACGTACCAATCCGGTCTGATTCCGAGCGCAGCCTCATCTTCAGCCAGTTCCGCCGCAGGTTCATTTCGCCCCACAATCAGGGCGCTGTCAAAACCAGCAATCTTTCCGCCATAGATATCAGTTCCCAAAGTATCACCGATCATCAGTACGCGGGGTTCACGGCCGCCGAAAAGCGATGCTGGTAAAGACTCACGGACTGCAGTCCAAATTTCCGGGAACGGCTTTCCTAGGTAATAGGTTTCGCAAATAGAATCCCGGCGAAGGCGTTCGCTTAAGGCGCCAGAAACAGGTTCACGAGTTCCGTCAATCTTAGGAGCCCAAGCATCTGAATTCAGCACCAAAAGAATGGATCCCGGACGACGTAAAATTTCTACCGCGTGAGCATAGCTTTCGGGAGTATCCTTAGCAGAAGAAACTGCAACAATGGGTTCCGACGGATTTTCAACGGCCTCAATACCGCAAGACGCCAAAACATTCTTACCCGTTTCGCGCCCGATGTAGAAAACCTCATTCAGTTTACGCGGCTCCGCAGCTTTATGGCCACCAGCCCTCAGTTTTTCCGCCAGCTTTCCCAGCAAGCTTCCTGAAGAAATTGTTTCCGCCGCAGAGAATTCAAACCCACGTTTTGTAGCATCCGCCGCAAGAACCTCCACCACATCGGAAGCAGCATTAGTTACCAAACGCATTTGTTTGCCCGCAGCACGAAGCTTGTGGAACATCTCCGCCGCACCGGGATAAACAAAACTTCCGCGGTTATACAAAGTGCCATAGCCATCAAAGCAGAAGGCGTCGTACCGGTCAATAATTTCGTCAATGGTGACTGAGCGCGGTTCGGCACAAATCGGAGCGACACCAATCAAGCCCATGTACCGCTGATAAATTTCTCTCTCAAATAATTCCATTAAATTCCTTAACCATCAATACGATTTAGCGATAGTTCTGCTGTGATTGCTTCGTCACTTCGTTCCTCGCAATGACATGAGGACTTATCGACGCTTCACACCAAAAATCTGGGTGGTGGGACCGTGGTGAATATCGTTACGATAAATAGTTTCACCATTGTAAGTGACATGGACAACAAAGTCCGCAATATAAACACCTGTGCCAACACGACGGTGGGCAGCATCCATCATATTCCATTTTAGGAACAATTTCTTTCCGCTGTTTTCAAATCGAGGATCGGACCCCTTCACATCAAAGGACGTCCCTACCACATAAGTTCCCAGGTTCGTATAAATTCGAAGATTGTAGTGAATCAACAACTTGGCGGGATCCAGCACAACCTTGGTGGATAAGCCCAAAGTGCTACGAACAGCATTCAGGAATTCCTCATCCATAATGTCCATTGCGTAGCCCCAGGAATTTTCATTGGGAACCTTGGCATCTTCCTTTTGGAACTGCAACTGGAAAATAGGAGTATTCTTGTCTGCAGTCTGCGGGTCAACAACCATGGACGACGTCTGGATTTCCATCGGGAAATATCCAGCCACAGCAAAGAACTTGGAGGACGCATTAGCCATGTTCTTCAAGGAGTCGCCAATGCATTTTTCAATCATGCGGACAGAATCCCTAGGGGCCAAACGTTCGCCTTGGTTCAAGCTCGCATCCAGAATGATATTGACAGACGTTGCACTATGGTTCCACAAGGCTGCAGCAATCGGCAAGGAACGTTCCACCGGATCGTCGGCCTTCTTATACATCAAGAAAGTTTCACAACCTGCAGAGACTTTCATCCCCTCGGAAAAATGCATGGACAATGTATCGGAACGAAGACCACGATAGCTGCGCAGCAAGGCGTCGTTAATCACCGGAACCATTTTGTCCTGGGCAGAGAAAGTATAGCTGTTTCCCCTGGCCAGGAACATCTTAAAGTTGCCCAAGCCCCTTGGATTGTTCTCAGAAGAAATCGCAGTCTGACGCAACCATTCGTTTTGCTTGCCAGACAAATCCACAAACACATTTCTGGGAGTTGCACTGTCAAACTTGAAATCGGACTTGGTTGCAACCACATGAACCATCACATCATTGGAGTCCACCCAGTCAAAAGTCAGGGAGTCCACCATCTGGTCCAGATAATCCTGGCTAATGGAGCCCAACAGCTTAATATCGATTCCATCAAGACGACCGTCTCCATCCTTATCCAGGAGATGGTTTTCCTTGGAAGATGGAGGAATCGGACTTTGGATAAATGCTGCAAAGACACTGCTAGAGAGCAGTGCCGTTGTCAAAGCAAATGTCCAAAGTTTATTCATAATTACGCGTTGCTATTTAAGAATCCGTAATCGCGGCCTTCCACCGGAATCACAAGCTGCAATTTGGAAAGGACATCAATGTGCTTGTCAAATTCGGCCTTGAAATCTTCGCCAAGGACTTCTTCGTCGTCGTGATTCAGGTTGTAGGCAATGTAGCTGCCATCCGGGAAAATGGAAATGCAGCAATCCCAAGTGATGTCGCCTTCCTGTTCCTCTTCGTCATCTTCGCGGTCCTTGCTTTCCAGCATGAGCATGGGGCGAGGCGCAGGAATGGCCTCGGCGTGGCCGTTTTCAAAGACAAAATAATTACGGCTCACCAGTTCATGTTCCAATGCCATGGTGCTGGGAGTACGTTCAAACTCATTGCGGAGGCGGCGGATGTTGCCCAGGTCATCTTCATAGGGGTCCTGGAAATCCTGAGGAAGCACGATCTGGTAGTAATCAAATTCCTTGCCCTTTTCGGCATAGGTATCCTTCCATTCCTGGGGAGGTTCCGGACGGACCGTCAAGAAATCTTCAAATGCGTCCAAAATATCAAACAGACGGGAATCCCAGGATTCACCTTTCTGCTTCTGGACCAGTTCCATAAAGTTCTTAAGGCGTTCTTCGCCATCAATTTCTTTCAATTCTTCGTCCATCTTACACATCCTTCAAATTCTTCTTTTCAATCCGTCGATTTAACACCACTTCGTTTGCTTCGTCCCTGCGGTCCTCGCAATGACACCTACCATTCCTCAACAGTCTTCACGGTAAGGCTCATGGCAATGTCCTTTTCGTAATAAGCAGGTTCGTTGATGAAAATCGGGTAAACAGACTCGGGGTCACCCGGTTCCCGCTTAAACAAAATATCCTTACCGTCAAAGGTGCGGAAAATCGGGTCTCCGTCCTTCAGTTCACTATAGTCTCGGCCAAAAATATTCTGGTGAATCATGGCCTGGATGGGGCCACCCCCCTGAGGCTTGGGGTAACCCAGGTCACGATGCTGGGTAAACACTTCCACCTGAATGGGCGGGCGCTTTTGGAGTTCGCCACGATTCCATTCTTCCGCAAGTTCCAGGTAGCGTTTTACAAGGCGCTCCGATTCCTCGAAAATAAACGGATTGATGGTGCCGTGATGCTGGGGGCCAATTTCAATGCAAATGTCAGCCTTGGCCACCGTACCAAAATAAGGCGACGCGCTACGTTCCTCGGGCTGGTAGTAAATCCAGGCGTTCTTGAACTCTTGTGTCAGCACAGCGGAAGCGCGCATGCAGAACGGGTCACGGGCAGAAAGAATCAGACAGTAGCCCATGTTGGAGCCCGTGTTATGGACATCCAGCAAGAGGTCGGTGCGGGTGTCAGGGCCCTTGGGTCCGTAAATCTTGTTCAGTTCCTGTGCACGACGGAATTCGTACTGCTGAGGGTCCGCCTTCATTTCAAGGCAAGTCTGAGAAAAAGCGCGATTCAAGTCATGGTCGCGATAGCGGCGATTCAGGCGCATGCCTTCGGGATTTGACAAAACCAATTCCACATTGGCACTGGTGCAAAGACCCTTGTAACATTCTGGGTTTTCCATCCATTTTTGGACAAGACGGACACCGGTAAGTTCATTACCGTGGGTTCCACCTGCAACCACAATGTTTTTGATTAAGTTCATACCTATAATATACATTTCTTTGATAAGTTGCATTGTAATTGCAGCGCCGTATTATTATATTTTGTCCAACTTAACAGGAGGAACTTATGAAGTTCAAATTCGCATTCGTTGCAACCGTCGCTGCAATTGCAGCATTCTCTTTCACCGGTTGTTCCAACTCCCCCAAGCCCGTTACCGGACTTCCCGAAGTAACCAACCCGCCCCAGGAATTCTGCTTCTTTGACAACACCCCCAACAGCGACGTGGAATACACCGTAGCAAGAAAGGTAAAGATCCTGAAGGGCACCTACGGTTCTTTGAACCAGGTTTTGCCGAAGGTTGAACCCTTTGTTAGGGGAACCAACGGAAACGCAATCATGAACTTCAAGCTTGCTCAGCGTTTCAGCATTTGGCCGTGGCGTTTTGTTAGCCCGGTTGCAACTGGTAAGGCAATTCTCATTACCGATTCCAAGGGAATGTCCTGCGAAGAAATGGGTGGCCATCTCGAAGAATACTACGCTAACCGCTAAGTCTTCGTTGATTTAACGAGATTCGGTTACAGAAAAAGACAGAGTGTTGAGCTCTGTCTTTTTTTCGTCTTTAAAATTCACTAATCATCAAAACATAAGTGCGACATTAGGAATTCTTCCTCGGATTCCTCGTCGTAGTACTCGCGGCACACTCTAGTACCTTGATCTACTGCAGCATCAATTCCCATGGCAAACAAGCCCACGGTTCCACCGATCACGGTACCCACCGTAGCTCCAACAACAACTCCCACAGGCAACAGAACAAAACCTAAAAGAGCCAAACCTAAATTTTCTTCAGCCATTTCGAATGGTGCATCCACGGCCACCTTGACACCCGCTTCAGCGCCGCTAGTCAGAAAATCAACGAACACATCACTAGCGTCTCTTTCCCTGACAATTTTGGTACCACCCAAACAAGCCTGCACATCTTCCAGAGGAACCGTAATCAAACTTTGATTATCATTGGTCACAAACTTCATGGCATCTTCCTTAGGACTGTAGCAATACTTACTTGTCTTAAAGAAGGCCGTCTTTGAGCCATAGCCAATCTGAAAAACAGATTCGTCTCCATGCATGGTGGCGTACTGATACGCTTTCTTTTCCTCTTCATTCATAGACTGTGAAGCAGGCAATCTTCCAGAAGTGTTACTCAAAGAGCGCACCTTTGCAGGACGAGTACATCCTGTAATAGCAATCAGAACAATCAACAAAAAAATATAGCGCAGTTTCATATACGAACCTCAAAGTTCTACAAAATTTCAAAATAATATTTCTAAGGGACCTTGCAGCTATGCTCCTCGGCAAACACAGTCATTTCCGCAGGAGTGTAATAATCCGTGCAGACATCGGTTTTCGATGTCGAAAAAATAGATGAGGCACCCCCGCCAACTGCAGGCGCAAAAAGAAGTTCAAGCAGAGACGCAATGCCGCCAGGACCTGTAGCCCAAATGACAGCCCCAGCAATCATCGTTCCAACAACAAAAGCAGCACCCGCAACACCCGCATTTTTCTTTTCTACAGAGTCCACGTTCTTGCAAATTCTAATGCTATCCATGGAAACAGACATTACCTTAGTTTCCGAGGAGTCCTTGGACGTGAACACAAAGGAACTTGTTTCAGATTGTATGCAGAATTCTTCCGTTTTGAACAACATAACTTTAGAGCTATCGCCGGTTTCAAAATAAACATTTTCACCACGGTGTATTGCTATCGTTTCTTGAGCCGTATCTTGAGTGGGAACATATTCACGAGCAGCAGGAAGTACGGCAGAAAGCATCGGGCCACCGATTCTCAAATCATAGGCTCCACCGCAACCCGTAAAAAATAAGGCAGATAAGCATAAAAGAAACAGAAACGTTTTCATCGTTAAATACCCCAACAGCCAATAATCTACAAAAGTTTATGCAAATTTTCTAACTTTCACGCCATGAATATTGATTTCAACCGCAGATTGTCTATCGCCCCGATGCTGGATTGCACCGACCGCCACGAACGTTACTTTTTGCGGTTGATTTCAAAGCATGTTCTGCTGTACAGCGAAATGGTGGTGACCCATGCGCTGCTCCACGCTAATCCCGAAATGTTCCTGGGTCACGAGGAGTTCGAATACCCCGCCGTGCTGCAGTTGGGCGGAAGCAATCCCGCTGACTTGGCTAAGTGCAGCAAGATGGTAGAAGCAGCGGGTTTCCAGGAAGTGAACCTGAATTGTGGATGCCCTTCGGACCGCGTGCAGAGCGGAAGTTTCGGCGCCTGCCTCATGAAAGACAAGAACCTGGTGGCCGACTGCTTCAAGGCCATGCAGGATGCCGTGAGCATTCCCGTTTCCATCAAGTGCCGCATCGGCGTCGATGAATTCGACAGCTGGGACTTTTTCCGCGATTTCGTCGGCACCATCGCTGACGCAGGCTGCAAGTACTTTATTATTCACGCCCGCAAGGCCTGGCTGAAGGGACTTTCGCCCAAGGAGAACCGCGAGGTTCCTCCCCTGCATTATGAATTTGTTCATAAGTTGAAGGCTGAAATGCCCCAACTGAATATTGCCATCAACGGCGGCATCCGCAGCATGGACCAGGTGCTGGCACATCTGAATGGCGACCCCACTTCTGCTGGCACGGGTGTGGCGCTAGACGGCGTCATGGTTGGCCGCGAGCCCTACGAAAATCCCTGGTTCCTGCACGACGCAGACGAACGAGTTTTCGGAGATTCCTCTGATTGTCATCCCGGCCTTGCCCCTGATTGTCATCCCGGCCTCCGAGCCGGGATCTCCCGTCCCAAAACAAGAAAGGCCGTCCTTGAAGCATACCTACCCTATGTAGAAAAGCAGTTTGCCGAAGGTTGCCCCGCCACCATCCTGGTGAAGCACATCTACGGCCTTTTCGCAGGCCTCCCCGGCGCCCGCAAGTTCCGCCAGATGCTCAGCGAAGGCGCCCCCCGCGCCCGCGAATACGGCGGCCCCGCAGAACTGATCCGCAAGGCCATGGAATTGGTGGTGGAAGAATAAGCAAAAAACTCCGGGGCTCAGTCCCGGAGTTTTTCTTATTAGCGTTGAGCCTTTTCAGCGGCAATCTTGTCAGCCAGTTCCTGTACCTTTTCAAGGGGCAACTTGAGGACTCGAGAGACTCGTTCCACAGTGTCATTATCTCGTAGAAGCGCCTCTGCAGCACTCAGATTGGCTTCTTCACGGCCTTCGCGGCGGGCGGTTCCGATGCGTGTACTGATTTCAGCTTCTGTGACCATACCTGTTGCAATCTCCGTGATAAAGTTCTTCTCGAGGGCGTTTACTGCCAGACGGCTGTAAACATCAGCAATGACGGGATCCTTCGTCTTGGGGGCATCCTTCGCAGAAGCCATCCCGGTGAAAAGTTCCAGCCATTCTGTCTCGGCGGTGTTCAGGTTCAGGACCTTCGCATCTACCCTACTTAAATCTACAACAATATACTTTAAGCCGAGCGAAGCGTCAACAAGCTTGCTTGTTGGCATTTCCGAGGCGCAGTATATGCAAGTTTACTTGCCATATACCTTTTTTTATTATATACAGGCAAGGCATCTGGGTCACCGATGCTAGAAAAACGAAAAAGGCCCAGTTCCTCGCGATAGCTCGTACAAAAGCTAACCGGGAAGTTGCAAATCCAAATGCTGTAGGTTGTAGGCATCAGATAGGGATGGTCTTCCTTCTCGGTCTCGGTGCGTTGGCTGTCAAAGTGAATCTTGGACTCGATGGAAAGTTGGTCCGCATAAAGTTCCACACGGTCCGCAAAATCTTCATGAGACGCCCGCTGCATCTCGAGGTCCACGAACTCATCGTTGTTGAGCTTGGCGTGTACATCGAAACGAACCTCCTCCACATCGATTGCGGAGGTCAGCGTGGATGCGGGCTTCTTGCGTTCGATGCTGACGATCTTCCGTTCCTCGGGCTGATGCAGCATTGCGTTTAAAAAGTGGATCAGCGTAATGTCCTTCGAAAAGATTTCCTTGAAGACCCTGTCCCGAGTCGGATCCAGGAACGTATGCTGCTTTAAAATTTCAACTTGCTTTTCGACTTTTTCCTCAAATGTCGCCATTGTAATTCCAAAACGGGAGCGCCCCCGCAATAGCGCAAGACGGTTTCGCCCTACATACTATAACACGTTTTGAATGAGGAAATGTTGCATAAATGTTGTAAAAAGACTGAAAAAAAGGAATTCCTCGTAATAAAGGAGGGGGTGGCGGAAGACTTTTAGCCGGGGGCGGCGACCAGGGGGAGCCGTCGGGTGGCCATTTGGTGTTATTTTTGCTTTTTGGGGCGTACTTTTCCCCTATCCCTTGACAAACCACTTGTTTTTTTCTCTATTTGGAGGCACAATTTTAAGTTTCACCTTTAACGGAGATACAATATGCCTTGCGGAAAGAAAAGAAAGCGCAGGAAGATTGCGACTCACAAGCGTAAGAAGCGCCGTCGTCGTGACCGTCATAAGAAGAAAATTCGCTAATTTCCGTTAGCATTCTCTTGTGATTTTCCTGTTAAGGAATTGAAAGACGGAGTGACAAGCTCCGTTTTTCGTTTTTTGTTTTTTTAACCGAGCAGTTCCTGAGCTCACCAAAATAAGGAATAGAAAATGATTGATCGCAGCAAGCACTTCCTCCGCCTCGCCGACTGGAGCGAAGAAAGAATTCTCGAAACCGTAGCCATCGCTTCCCGCCTGAAAAAGGAAGTCCATGCAGGCCAGGTCTCCGACCGTCTTCACGGCCAGAACATCGGTATGTTCTTCGAAAAGCCGTCTCTGCGAACTATCACTACTTTCCAGGTGGGCATGAACCAGCTGGGTGGCCACGCCGTGCTGCTCTCCCCGGACTCCATCGGTCTTGGCAAGCGCGAATCCATCAAGGATGTGGCCCGCTGCCTTTCCCGCTGGGTGAACGCTCTCGTTGTCCGCTGCTTCAAGCAGGACCTGGTGGAACAGCTGGCTGAATACGGTTCCATTCCCGTTGTGAACGCCCTGACCGACGACTACCACCCCTGCCAGGCTATCGCCTTCGCCCAGATGATCGAAGAAAATCTCGGCGGCATGAAGGGCAAGACTGTGGCCTTCATCGGCGACGGCAACAACGTTGCAAACTCTTTCCTCGCCCTCTGCTCCAAGGTGGGCATGAACTTTACCTTGGCTTGCCCCAAGGGTTTTGAACAGCCGGCTCACGTGATCGAAGAAGCCCAGGCCGACTTCAAGCGCCACGGCTGCCAGTACCGCGTATTCAACGACCCGAAGGAAGCTGTCAAGGACGCCGACATCCTTTATAGCGACGTGTGGGTTTCCATGGGTCAGGAAGGTCAGAAGGAATCCAAGCAGAATCACTTCCTGCCGTTCCGCATCGACGCAGACCTTTTGAAGTACGCTCCGTCTCACGTGAAGGTTTCCCACTGCCTGCCCGCTCACCGCGGCGACGAAATCACCGACGAAGTGATGGACAACCTTGACCTGAACATGAGCTACGAAGAAGCCGAAAACCGCCTCCACGCCCACAAGGCCGTGCTGTGGCAGGTCATGAAACCGACTAGTGAATTCGGCAAGTAATTGCTAGATTCCCGGTCGAGCCGGGAATGACATGAGTGACGCATGCACAAGAATTTGGCCCGCGAGAGATCGCGGGTCTTTTTTATATTTGAGTTCATGGAAACCTACATTTTTCAGCATGTTGAATACGAAGGCCCGGGAGCAATCCTCCCCTACCTCGAGGCCAAGGGCCACAACGTTCACATCGTTCGTCTTTACGCCGGCGACCCCATCCCCCACGAGGACGACGTCGACTTCGCCATCATGATGGGCGGTCCCATGAGCGTTCTTGACGAAACCAAGTATCCTTATTTCGTTCGCGAAAAAGAACTGTGCTGCGACATGGTGCAGCTGGGTAAGCCTATTCTTGGAATTTGCCTGGGAGCCCAGATGATTGCAAACGCATTTGGCGCAGCCATCAGGAAAAATCCCGAAAAGGAAATCGGATGGTTCCCTGTGAGTTTTGACGCTAGCGTCGAAGGTGGCAACAAGGTTTTGGACCTGCCCAAGAAACTGCAGGCTTTCCATTGGCACGGCGAAACCTTCGACATCCCCGAAGCGGCAACATCTTTCGCCAGCAGTGAAGCCTGCAAGAATCAGGCATTCAAGCTGGGCAGTGCCATCGCCTTGCAGTTCCATGTTGAAGTCACCGATGATTCCATGGAAAGCATGTTGAAGAACGGTGCCGAAGAAATTGAAGCCTGCGCAGGTTGCAAGTTTGTACAGAACGCAGCAGAAATCAAAAAGGCCAGCGCAGCAAACATGGACAAGGCAAACAAGGCCTTGGTCAAGATTCTTGATTTTGTGTTAAAGAAGTAGCGAGCTCCCCACGGAGGATTCATGAGCGAAATCATCAAAGTCGTAAGCAAGCAACGCAACAGCAAGATGTGCATGATCTGCGGTCTGGACAACGAGTACGGCGTACGCGCACCTTTCTATAACATGGAAGACGGAAGCGTCATGACGCTGTTCCAGTATCGCGAACAGCACCAGAGCTACCCTGGTCGCGTTCACGGTGGCCTTATTACCGCCATGCTAGACGAAATGGGACTCCGCGCCGTGTGGGCCAAGGAAGGCGGCAACGAGAATATCTGGGGCGTGACCATGTCCCTGGAAACCAAGTACCGCAAGCCCGTTCCCTACAACACCCCTATTATCGGCAAGGGCGTCATCACCAAGTTCAGTTCTCGATTCTTTGTGACCCACGCCAGCATCATGGATCTGGACGGCAATGTGTTGGCTGATGGCGACATCAACTACCTGCACCTGGACCCCAAGGTAATTGCCAGCGGCGCCGTGATGCACGAGGAAATGCCTTACCTCATTGAAGACGGCGTGAAGGAAATAAAGATCGGGTAAAAGATTACGGGTGTACTAAAGCGTATCCGCGAATGGTTCTCAGGATCTTTGTTTTCGGATCTAGATAGACTCCCCAAAATCCTGTATGCAACTTTAATTTTTCTTTCGTTCCCCGATTATTCCATGTCATCGATACCGTGCTACGACCGATGGGGAATTCCTTGAATTTCAAAGGTTCAGTCCAAGAACTACGACGTTCTAGCGAACGCTCCATGCCAAGAAACGAAGACTTTGGTTTATCTAAATAGGGAAAAAATCGGTTAATCCAGCCGTTTATGCCAGGAACAGCGCCACTCCCTCTAGCATTTACATACTTGTAGATCCCCCTCCAGAATTCCATATTGAACTTTTTGTTGAAAGCATTGACGAATTCATCTAGAATGGGGTTCACCTGTTCAGCCCACCAAGGCATATCCAATTCCTTGGCAATCATATTAAAGTGCTTTTTCAGATTGATCCAGTCACTCTGTTGACCCTTGATTACAATTTTAGGAATACCACACAGAGTTGTCAGATTATAGGAATAATACTCAGAACTCACAGCCATCACCATCGTCTTACTCACAAAGCGATCCACATTCGTAGATGTCGAAAAAACAACGCTAAAGGATTCCCGAGTCCCCTTTGGCAATTTTTTATACAGGGAATCATATATGCTATCGATATCTTTCATCCACTGTTCACTAGGAGAATTCATGGTTAGGCTGTTGTCTTGCACATTAATCACCGTATCCGCACCGTCTTGCACGAACTTGTTTTTCAACAGGTCGCGATTGCTCTTCACATGAAGACGAATCCCATCCAAAATCATAAGCCAAATATCGTCAGGGCTGATTTCAATGGAGTAATGATTTGCGAAGGCATTACCCACCATGGCCACAAAAGGATGGGGAAAAGCAAAACCAGACTCGTCCTTCAAATGAGCTATGAATTGATTTTCAGTAAAACCACGGGCAAGAACGTTTCCTCGGGCCACTTGCGACAATGCTTCTGCAGCTGATTTCATTTCAAAGTTAGGAGTTTCGGCCTTGACCTTGGAATCACGGACCACAACGTCTGCAAAAGCGATAGATGTAAGTAATGCGACGAGAACAAACAGTTTTTTACGCAAAATCAACCTCCAAAAGAAATCCTCAGCAATAATATAGGATTATAAAAACCCATAGCCAAAAAGTATATGCAAATCCTTCTTGCATTTTTCTAAATTTTTTTCCGCAAAAAATCGCAGGCGGGACTCGCCGCGAACCAAGGAGTTTTTATGTCTTTCGTTCAAGAATTGAAGAACAAGATTTTAAATGACGGTTACGAAACCACTCGTGAAGACGCAATCAAGTTGCTTGATGCCGACCTGGACGAGCTGACAACCGCCGCCAACGAAATCCGCGAAAAGCTCCACGGCAACGATTTTGATTTCTGTTCCATCGTCAACGCACGTAGCGGTCGCTGCTCCGAAAACTGCAAGTACTGCGCACAGTCCAGCTACTACCACACCGGCGCTCCCGAATACAAGCTCATGAGTGTAGATGCCATCGTAGAAGACGCCAAGAAGAAGGAAGCCGCAGGCATTCCCCGCTACTCCATCGTCACTTCCGGCCGCACGCTGACCCGAACCGACGTGGAACAGATTTCCGAAATGATTCGTCGCCTGAAATCCGAAACCAAGCTTTCCGTTTGCTTGAGCAGTGGTCTTTTGAATCGCGAACAGTTTGACCAGTTGAAGGCAGCAGGCCTTACCCGTTTCCACAACAATCTGGAAACCTACCGTCGACACTTCTCCGACGTTTGCACCACTCACACTTACGACGACAAGATCGTGGCATTGCAGAACGCCATCGCCGCAGGCTTGGAAGTTTGCAGTGGCGGCATTATGGGTCTCGGCGAAACTATGGAAGACCGCATCGACATGTGCATCGACCTTCGCGGTCTGGGCGTAAAGTCCACCCCCATCAACGTTTTGAACGCCATCCCGGGAACTCCTTTTGAAAACCTCCCCAAGGTCACCAACGATGAGTTCTGCAGAATTGTCGCCATCTATCGCTTCATCAACCCCAAGGCTTATCTCCGCTTGGCTGGCGGCCGCGGCGTTCTGGGCGATTACGGCGAACGCGCATTCAAGAGCGGAGCAAACGCAACCATTACCGACGACATGCTTACTACCGCAGGCGTCAACAGCGCCACCGATTTTGAACTGGTGAAGAAGCTGGGCTTTGAACCCCACGGATTTATCGAAGAATAATTTTTTTCGTTTTAATACAGAAAAGGCAGGACTTGTACTCAGGTCCTGCTTTTTTCATATAAAAAAAGAGACCCCCGGGCGGATTTCATTTACCCAGGGGTCTCGGGTTGTACGGAAATTTTATTTCAGGAACAGGTATTCCACAGTTTCGGTCTGGATCTTGATTCCCTTTTC
>JAKSIE010000051.1 GCA_024398995.1 Fibrobacter sp. | reverse complement strand
TAAACGATACTCCTCGTCTTCCTGATGTTCAATAAGGACCGTGGGCTGCACAATTTCTATCGGCTTATATCCTTCAAGATTCGTAATTGCACGAATTCCACGAATCGTTTTAATATTGACCATATGCTTAAAGTTCCATGAGATAACACAATCGCATTCCGCTAAAACAGCAGAAGCAATATGCTTGCAATCATCAATACTTCTGGCGGTAAGAATCCCCATTTCAACAATTCTATTTGCCAACATAGATAAATCTTGATGCTGCGGCAATACCTCGTAGGATATTTCGCCTAGACGTTCGAGAAGAAGCGAACGTTTGGGCTCATAGCAGGCATTTAATTCATTCAAGGTAAAGACAGAAAGACACACTTCGAACTTTTCCTCTCGGAACATTTGCCACAGGGCCAGCGTATCCCGCATGCGTTCGGGAGCATCTTCCTGATGCAGGTAGCTGATTACAGAAGTGTCAAGATAGACCTTCAATTTTTTCTGATTATCATTAGACATAGCATCTCCTTTTTTAAAAGAAAAAACACTTGATTTTCTCAAGTGTTCAGGAGACGATTTCTAACGCTCGGGATGTAATATAGAAAGCACCCTATTTTTGTAAAGGGTGCTTAGGTAAAAGGTTTGTAATTTATGACTTTGCCTCTACAGCATTGCCTCCTTACTTCAGCAAAATTCTAAGAAGTGATTCCGCTGTTTCATTCTCGACAAAACGGATTGCGGTGACCGGCCTGTATTCGAAGGACATGTACTTCGTAAGCTGCAGGGCTGCGAACTTGTGGTCTTGAGAATAGCAGTAGGAAAGATCGTACATTCCATTTTCTGCAGGCAATAGATGGTCCATCTTTGAAGTCAATTGGCAGATTGTATCGTCGGGCAATTCCAGCAATTCCTTAATTTTATCGCCATTATCCGGATCCAGTTCCAAATCGCCACCATCAATTTTCGACTTTGTCGGATTAAAGAAAAGCGTTTCCTTAAGGCCAAAGAATGTTTTCTTGACGGAAATGTTGGATTGATTATGAAGGGAGTCGTCCATCTCTTTGTCATTTGTTAGGCTCATTTTCTTTCTCTTGTTTATAAAGTTTGTGAAAGCCGCGCACGCCAATGTACACGACAGAAAAGCATGCGTTAAATTTCGCACGTAGGAGAATCCCGCGAAGAAATAAATCGCAGGACGATTTGTTTCGCGAAGAGAAAGAAGGATTAACAGAGCATTCGCTCTAGAGTGTAGACGTAGTATTCCTTCGGGTGGCCAAAGGTTAGCGCAGTCGGGAATTCCGACCGCAAAACTTCATGGTCCAAGGTATTTCGGGAGGCCTTAAAATCGTGCCATCCAGGAATCTCACGATGGGCGTTGCGTCCACCGAATCCATCAAGGGGTGTACCACGAAGGACCCGAAAGGAAACACTCTGCGCAGGAGCGCGCGGCTCCACATACGCCGTTACAGGAAGGGCTTCGCCATGACGCAGCAAACGGTCGCCCTGCAATTCCTGTGCTTGACGGGAATCGGCATCACTAGCATAGGCGCCAATATTCATTCCGGCAAACAGAGCGAAAATCACGCTTGCCAGAATCATCACTGCATTTTGCTTAAGCCATTTCATGATGGAACCACGCCATAATATACAAAACCCGCCCTGCGCTAGCAAGACGAGTTTTCTTTTTTCGAGGAGTATTTTTAGATTGAAAAATTAATTATCACCGTTACGCATTTCAGTTTGTTCACGATCGATTGTGTAGGTCAGGTATTCGCGGAAATCACGATCAATGGTTACGCCTTCGAAATCTTCAATATCATCTTTCAACACGAACACGCCGGTTTCATTGAGCCATGCATTGATATCGTAGTTTTCAAGAATGACACTAGTATTTCCTGCAGCCTTAGCCACCTTTTCGATCTTTTCTTTAGCTACCCAGCCCTTGCAATCTGCAAGCTTTACTAAAGCGTCAGCTTCGACTTCCTTAAGAAGAGTAAGTTCATCGGCAAAGTGTGCAGTGCAAATAACCTTGTCTCCACCACGCTGTGCCAGGATATCCAGATCTCCGAGTTTGGACTTAACCATCTGAGAAGCAAAAGACATCGAGACCATTGTAGCGAGAACCAGAACCGTTGTCAGTTTAAGCGTTTTCATGGTAAGCCTCCTTGTTGGTGAACCTTCATCGGCCCACATTTTTAAAGTACAAAAGGACTTTTTCGCAGACCACAAAATGTTAAAAATTTTTGACAAAAGTTCTTCCAAGGTGGAATAGAAGATACGTGGTCTAAAAAACACTTATTTTGTATTAAAGGGCACATCGGTAAACAATAAATGTTTCTGACACCCCACAAGATTCTCATAGCCAAAGTATATTTTAGGCATGAAAAATCTGAAATTTGCGATTCTTGGTTGTGGCTATATCGCCGGTAAAATGGCGGAGGCCGTTAAGGTTTTGGAATCTAAATGCATGGGCGTAGAACTGTACGCCGCGGCCGCAAGAGACTTGGCGAAGGCAGAGGCCTTTGCTGGAGAATATGGCGCACAGGTGGCTTACGGAAGCTACGAGGAACTGGTCGCAGATTCAAAAGTAGATTTGATTTACATCGCCACACCTCACTCCCATCACTATGAACATGCAAAACTTTGCATTAACGCAGGCCGCAACGTTCTGATCGAAAAAGCATTCTGTGGAAACGTAAAGCAAGCCACCGAAGTCATCGCCTTGGCACACGACAAGGGCGTTTTTCTGAGCGAAGCTATGTGGAGTCGATTCCTGCCGGCCGTTGACGTTGTACGAGGCTGGATTAAGGCCGGGCGCATCGGCGAAGTGCAAAGTGTGGAAGCAGATTTTTCACAGCCCCTTACTCATGTGGAACGTTTGATGAATCCTGCTTTGGCTGGTGGCGCCCTGCTGGACCTGGGTATTTACAGTTTGACTTTTGCGGATCTGTTCTTAAACGAAGAGGGCTGTCAGGGTAACGATGGCATCGTGGGCAGAGATTGCGCAAACTACGGCGCTCCTATTGCAAATATCGATGCACGTTGCATCAAGACCGACACCGGCGTAGACGCTACCGACTGGATCAATATCACTTACAAGAACGGCAAGAAGGCTTACCTTAAGTGTTCCATTGCAAACCCCTGGCATAACGAAGGCATCATCTACGGTACCAAGGGCTACATTCGGGTGGTGAACCTGAATGACATGGAAGAACTGCAAGTTTATGACGCCGCGGATGCTCTTGTTGAAAGCGTAAAGCCGGAGAGAATTTGCAATTGCTACGAGTATGAAGTTCTGGCTTGCCGCGACGCTTTGGCCAAGGGCGACAAGGAATGCCCGGAGATGACTCATTACAAGACCATGGAAATGATGGAACTGATGGATTCCATCCGCGATCGCTTCGGCGTCAGCTATCCCTTCGAGATAGCTCCTGGCGTCACCTGGGACCGTAGCGGAAACAAGTCCGTTCTGCAGGTGTTCGACATTGCCTCTGGGAAAATCACAACCCTGAAAAAGTTTGACTGCGTCATCGAAGCCCCCAACTGGAGTATCGACGGAACTCACCTGACCTACAACAGCAACGGACGCATTTTCAAGATGGACCTTGAACGTAACGCCGCAGGCGAATTAACTGCCGGCGACATTACAGAAGTACCCAGTTACTACGTGGACAATTGCAACAATGACCACGTCTTGGATCCGGATGGAAGCGGGCTGTACGTGAGCCACCACACGAAAGAAGACGGGCTCTCTCGCATCTACAAGATTTTCTTTGACGGACGCGAGCCTGTGCTGGTAACGCCCTTGGCACCTAGCTATCTCCACGGAATTACTCCCGATGGAAAGATGCTCGCCTACTGCGCCGAACGTAACGGCGAATATGACATCTACACTATCCCTACCGCCGGAGGAAACGAGACGCAGCTTACGGTTGCTCGCGGTTTGAACGATGGTCCGGAATACGATTGCAAGGGCGAATACATCTACTTCAACTCCGTACGTACGGGCCGCATGCAGGCCTGGCGCATGAAGGCCGACGGTTCTGAACAGGAACAGCTGACTTTTGACGAACATTGGAACACCTGGTTCCCCCACATCTCTCCTGACCTGAAGAAAGTGGTGATGGTTGCCTACACCGAAGTCGATGTGAAACCCGGCGAACATGTGCCCAACAAGATGGTGGAACTGAGATTGATGGAAAAGGAGATCCTCCCCCTACGGGGACCAGCCACACTAAGGAACAAGTTCCTAAGTGTGTTGCAGCCGGCTCAAGGCCGGGATAACATGAGCAACGGCCGGGATGGCAAATGGTCGGCACCCAAGACCATTCTGAAACTGTTTGGCGGTCAAGGAACCATCAATGTCAACTCCTGGGCGCCGGATAGCAATCAGTTTGCCTTCGTCATTTACGAAAAGTAAAAGTCATTTTTACGCAAAATATTTATCTTTTCCAAAAATTCCTTTACCGGAGGTTTTTATGAAAAAAGGGTTTTCACTTATCGAAATTATGGTGGTTGTGGTAATTATGGGTATCCTCGCCGCCGTGGGAGTGCCCAAATTAACCAGCCAAATCGAAAATGCAAAGCTCGCATCAGACAAGCAGGTGCTAAGCGCGTTGAACAAAGCGATTGTTTTAGCATCCATGGAAGATGATTTTCACAAGCTTTTTGACAATACAAAAAAAGATAATCCCAAAGTCATGAGAGTCAGAGTCTCCTGGTCTGTAGTAAATCAAAACGACGGGGATAATGCAATCCACAAAAAAATCATCACCGAGCTCAAGGCAAACGCCGGTAAGGACTTTATCGAACTCACCTCCGAAAAAACTTCCGCCGGCGGTAACGTCCCTGCAGTTTACAAAAGTACTCTACTAAAGAAAAAGAAACTGGATATCATGATTCTCATCATGAACCATGATAGTCATTTCAAGATTTGCACAATTACCACAGACTCCGGCGGTCGTGACGGCACTATAAATATATATACCTATCGAGGTTCTCCCGTAGCCATTGGTGACATCCCAAGCGAAAAGGATTCCTGGAATGGCGTAAAGTTCAAATACATCCCTCTAGAAGACTAAGTTCCATCACAAAATACTTTATACAAAAAGGCGTCCTGAGAAAACTCAAGACGCCTTTTATTTTACACCAAACAAATTACCTTATTCATCCTTCACACAACGAATATAGCGACGGCGCATCTTGGGGAAGTCATTACGATCAATCTGGGTCGGTTGAATGTAACGCGTATAGACATTGGTTGCTGTGGTATCGACGCTTTCTGTAGCACTCCAAACGTGCATGCTTTCACCAAAATTTTTCCATCCCTCGTTACTATTATTTTCAAGAGAGTACTGGTACTTTCCGCCAGGAATAGCAGAAAAACCATAGTCATCTGTCATAGGATAATTGTCATATCCTTTCCATGCCCCATTAGGATCACAGAGACTTTGGCCGGCGGTAGCAATGCCATTACTTGCGTCAACAAAGTCAAATAGCGTTTGCCATTCATCATCAGAAGGAATATGCCAGCCCTTGGGGCAGATGCCTCGATTGTAGCTCGTATCACTAATGGCACCATCCTTCAGTGCGGACTGATGCTGGTATTTTTCATCAATGCCCATGGCTGTAGACCAGGTGTACAAACGTCCATATATTTCGCAATTCTTCGGTTCATCATTATAGCACCAGCTAGAATCAATTCCTGTAGTAGCACGAAGATTTTCGGCCATCCAAAGTTGCGTGCCAATGCCCACAGTCTTGTAGGTGTATCCATCGTACTCTACTGTACTTTCGTATCGATGTGCCACTGATGAAGAACTAGAGTTAGGTTCTTCTGCAGTATCAGAGGAAGATTCCACCTTGGAATCACTGCTTCCATCGGGTTTTGAACTGCTGGAGGATTTCAGACGAGACGCTTCAACCTGACTATCAACCACCCACTTCCAGTTGCTTGAGGTATCTTGAATGCAAACAACGGTGCTGTAGCCATACTCAAGGGAAGCATTTTCGTTTCCGGCCTCGCAGCCTCTTTCGAAGTATGCCTCATTCTTAGAAGCCTCTTGCCAAGTATTGTTTCTACGACACACATAGAACTTACCTTGAGCTGTAAATACGGAATCTACCAGGCCTCCATTGCATGCATCCACCAAAAGATCCCCAAAGCAGCGCTGGAGATCCTTCTTGTAATCCTTTCCACCACATTCATCGGAAAAAGTTGTTTCAGGACTCGTTACCGTACAACCCATCAAACCCAAAGATGCACCCAACCCAACCAACGTCATCTTAAAAATATCAGACATCATTAGAGACCTCCAAAAGCGTATAAAAAATATACTCTTCAAAGCCCTATTATGCAGTGACCTTATGCACACTTGAAAGAAAAAACACCTTAATGATATTCCAAAATGGAGGAACTGAGATTGATGGAAAAGGAGATCCTCCCCCTACGGGGACCAGCCACACTAAGGAACAAGTTCCTAAGTGTGTTGCAGCCGGCTCAAGGCCGGGATAACATGAGCAACGGCCGGGATGGCAAATGGTCGGCACCCAAGACCATTCTGAAACTGTTTGGCGGTCAAGGAACCATCAATGTCAACTCCTGGGCGCCGGATAGCAATCAGTTTGCCTTCGTCATTTACGAAAAGTAAATTCAAACATTTTTTCAAAGGAGATCCCCGGCTAAACCGGGGATGACATGTACGTAAACCGGGATGACATGCCATAAAAATTATACCTTTGTGGTATGTCACAGGCTATTGCAGAACAGATCAAGAAACTGTCCCCTTTCATGGACGAGACTTCTGAAATTTTTCGGGAGCTTTCCATCTTTTTTGGTGAAGGTTCCAAGATTCCAGTCAACGGCAGTGACCTAGCAAAGTTCATCGGCAACAAGCGCCTTTATAGAGTCATTCGATTAAAGGGTGAATCCTACAAGGATTGCGTTTACCAGCTGGTCGATGACCATCCCGAATCCATGGAAGCCTTAGGCATGCTGCGCTATTACAAAGCCCCCGCAGGCCGCGTTATTTGGGAAGAAATCGAGAAGGCCGAAATCGCCATGGGCAAGGAACTGACCACTAATGCTTACGGCTGGATGCCCGATGCGTGGACGCTTTTTGAGGGCGGCGAACAGCACGAATTGGTGGCAATACTAGCCTTCGATTTTGGGGATTAAATTCTTAATACTAGATCCCGGGTCAAGCCCGGGATGACATTGCAAATTATTGTACAAATTCAAAGAGGGTAACGCCAGGGAGTTTACCTCGGCGGCTTTCCAAATATTCGCCAAAGGGCTGTTCAATCACCTGCTTTCTTAAGGAGGATGCATGGCGAAGTCTCGGTTTTTCTCCGTTATTCAAAATCACAAAGCCTGTATGGGTGGCATCGATTTTTTCGGACTTGCCAATGAAGGCCACGCCGATAACCATCATAGGACCTTCGTAAGGCTTGTTCGCAAATTCCAAGGCCTTTTCAAAGGGTAAGTAACGGATGTCGATAGGCACATCCTTTTCTTCGCCATTGTAAGTGTACTTTAGTTTTTTAGATCTAAAGAATTCAACCTTGGGCATGGCACGCTGAATAATGGTATCGCCAACCATGGGAATAATTCTTGCATACTTGGAATCCGCAACCCAGTCCGCAATCATAAAGTGCTTGCGGTAAGCGTAGCTGATTTTGCCATCCTTGTAGCGGATGCGCTGCAGCTCCCAGAAAAGAGAATCCTCATGAGAGGCTCGGGCCAAGGCCAACGTATGTTCTACAAAGGTAACGCAGTCTACGGAATCAAGATAAACCAAAGGCTTAGACTCAACATTTCCAAGGTAACCTTCGCCCATGGGGCCTAAGCGATAGGGTTTTCCCTTAAGTGCGTTCGAGAAATAATCCAGACGATTGTACAATCCCCGAACATTTTGAGCATCCACCCAAAGTTTCTTCATCTCCAGAAGGGAACCGTAGTTATCGTTGGTCTGCATTACCAAGCGGGACCAAAGCGTATCCAACACATCCTTGCAAGTCGCGTCGGGATTCTTGCCCGTTTCATTCAAGTACATGGCAACAGAAAGAGTGTCACCATTCATTGTAAAGATATAGCCCACCAAAGCGTGAACTTCACCAATGAAACCGGACTTGAAACGCGTCAGCCAAGGATAAGGCAAATCAAGCTGTCGTTTGCCGCCGGTACCAAGGCCAGGACCAGCAAAGCTATTGATGTAGTAGCTGCCCTTGGGATGACGGGCCATCTTTGACAACAGCTGAGTTTCTACGGAAGGAACAACCTTGTTCTTTGGGGAAAGACCACATCCATCCCAGACTTCAAAGTCATCTGGATTCAGGCCCATCTCGCCAAGGAACTTGCGTTCCATCGCCTTGCCGCCTTCAACACTGCCTTCGCCAGCCATTTGTGCGCCAAGATTACGGAACAACGCCTCGGCATGGAAGTTCTGGCTACGTTGATTGATTTCATCGAGAATGCTGAGGAACGGAGCCGCGGAAAATTCGTACTTGGCAATTTCAATTCCAGAGGGAACACCCTTTGTGGGAATATAGGTGACTCCACGTTCCTTGAGAGCATACATAAATGCTGCATTAAAGAATCCCACAGGGTTTCTAATGGGGAGCACCAGCTGAGCAGAATCTACCTTAACACCAATTGTTCCACCAAGAGTGATTTCAGACTTTACCGGATCCAAGGCCCAAGTCCATTTTTTCTTTTTCCCTGGAACCGTGGTCATTTCATTTTTCAAAGTCACGTAGCCAACGTCGGGAATGATTTCTGCAACTGCAAGCTTGCCTTCTTTTTCTGCAGGCTTGAAACGAACTACCACGCAATTATCGTTGAAATTCAAAGGACCGATTTCCGCGCCGTACCAGGCGTCGTAGAAATTCTTACGCCAGTGTTCGGCTTTCCAAGGTCCGGTATAGTAGCTAGAATCCAAGTCAATCGTTCCACGAATGGTGTCCACACCCAGAGCGCGAATGGAATCCACCATGGCATAGAGCATATGGAACGGATCAGCGTAGTAACGGCCGGAAAAATTCGGATCACCTTCACCGCGAATGTTCACAGAGCCCAGGAATGTTCCCTTTTGAACACTTCCGTTCAAGGACACATAGGTCTTGGGTTCATAATCCAGCGGCAAATAATGAATGGCCGTTGCCGTGGTCAAAGTCTTGAGGGTACTTGCAGGCGTAAATTTTTCATCGCCACGAATGTTCGTCAATTCCTTGCCAGTCTTTACAGAACGGATCGAAAGACCGTAGCGAGAACCAGGAACAAGAGAGTCCACATAGACCTGGAAGGAGTCTACATCCACAGCCGCGCAAACACAGGCCACCCACAAAAGAACCAGTGCAACAAATTTTTTCATCATCAACGTTTACAATAATGCTTAACCACAGTGATAACCAATATGATAAAACAAATAATAGAGGCTACAATCAGTCTATAGCGCAAGCTTATACCAGCGCTCTTCTGAATTTCCTCAGGTTTTTCTATCACGTGTTTTCTCAATTCTAATTGAATTTTTCTTAACAATTCTGTGCGGTCAAAAGTTTCCTTACAGTCAAGAATTTCATTAATTTGCTCATGGGCATAAAGGACAAAGCTAGCTACCGACTCCGGTGATTCAGTCGGATGCTGTACTCGATAATATCCAATGTTACCGACCATGGCATTTATGGCGCCTTCCACTTGGGTCCATTCAGGAATGTTTATGAAGCTTCGGCCATTTTTGTTAAGGCCCTCAATAAGACGAGAATAGCGAGGGTCCTTGCTCCATTTTTGCATTACGTTTTTGTCTGCGGGCAAAAAACCGATATGACTGGAATAGAAATCCATTACATCGGAGCGAAGCAAATACGAAACCAATGTTTGCGCAAGTTTTTTACGACGGGGATTACCGTACTTAGGAAGAGCCAAATGACTTCCGCCAACAAAAGTAACAGCCGGTCCCACGCCCTGCGGCGTTGCAACCACAGCGATTCCATCATTTGCCAAAGGACTGCCTTTCAATCCCCCAACTTCACCATCCAATTCCAATTTGCGAATGAGTTCCGATGTTCCATAGTAGATGGCAATTTCGGAATTCACGAAACGGTTAGTGCCTTGAATAGAATTATCTTGCAGCGCATAGGGGAACAGTTCCAATTCCCAAAAGAAATTCAAGTATTGATTCACACCGAATAAGGTTGCAGAATCCGTAAGGGCGCTACAATATTTATTTCCAGACTCCTTTACAAAGTCTCCGCCGAAACTCCAAAGGATGGGTGCCATTTGTTGGTGCGCAGTCCAATCGCTTTTGATTCCAAATTCAAACGGAGACACCACAGTGCCTACGCTATTCTTGATTTTGGACTGATCAATCTTTCGTATGATCTGATGAAATTTGGAAAATGAATCGATATCATTTTCTTTCAATCCCAGTTCATTCCAAACTTTTGCATTTACGAAAAAGCCCCTTACATCAAGAAACCAGGGCAATGAATAGGATTGAGCCCCTTTTCCAATACGGCTATCCTTCATGGACTCGGGAAGAAAACGGGACACATCAACCAACTGGCTCAAGACGCTATCAATAGGATCGATCAAGCCATTCTGAGCAAAGAACGGAACCCAACTGGACCCTAGCTGCACCACGTCAGGCATTTCTACATCAGCATGGTTTGCAGGATTCTGGGCCAAAGTCAAGCGCATCTTGTCGTAGGCATCGCCCCAGTTCCAAAACCGAACATCAACAGGAATGCCTGTTTCCTCGGTAAAGCTCTCGGTCACCGACTTTAATGTATTGGTAGAGTTCGCGCCGTCATCCATTACCCATAACACAAGGGTATCTTGAGGTTCGGCCATCACCGTTGGAAAAGCATAAGTACAAACGCTTCCAAGCATTATAATGCTCAAAGCTTTTGCAAAGTACTTTACAACGGTTTTTGAATTAAACACTTTCTACCTGGCGAGTTTCTGGAAGTCTTCAAAATACTTGGGATAAGTCTTGTTGACGCAAGCCGGATCCAAGATCTTGATGGGAACGCCACCCAGGGCCGCAAGGCTAAAGCACATGGCCATGCGATGGTCATTGTAAGTTTCAATGGATGCCGGCTGTAAATTTGCCGGCGGAGCCACAGTAATGGAGTCGTTGGTTTCGCGGACTTCAGCACCGACCTTGCGCAATTCGGCAGCCATGGCGGCAATGCGGTCTGTTTCCTTTACGCGCCAACTTGCAATACCGCTAATGGTCATAGGGCCATCAGCAAACAAGGCAAGAACTGCCACTGTCATGGCGGCATCGGGAATATCGTTCAAGTTCAAGTCAACTGCCTTGAGCTTACCTGCAGGGCCTTCACATTCTACCCAGTCAGGACCCATGGTAATCTTTGCTCCCATCTTTTCCAGAACTTCGGAGAACTTCACATCGCCTTGGCAGCTTTCACTACCTACGCCAAGGACTCGTACCTTGCCACGGGCAATGGCGGCAGCAGCCAGAGGGTAACTGGCAGAGCTTGCGTCACCTTCCACCATATATTCACCCGGAGTCTTGTAGGTTCCCTTGGGAACGTAGAAATCAGAAAGACCTTCATGACGAACTTCAATGCCGAATTCCTTCATCACCTTCAAAGTAATCAGGATGTAGGGTGCGGAAATCAGCTCGCCTTCCACGTGAATGTGCATTTCGGATTCTGCATAAGGCGCACAAATCAAAAGTGCGGTCAAGTACTGGCTGGAAATGTTTCCGCGGACACTTACGGTACCGCCCTTAAGGCCATGGGCCTTGATGCAGACCGGTGGATAACCTTCGGTTTCCTTGTAGCTGATGTCTGCGCCCAAGGTGCGAAGAGCGTCCACCAGGTCACGGATGGGGCGTTCCTTCATGCGCTGTTCACCACTCAGGTTGAATTCCCCTTGCCCCAAGGTAAGAGCAGCGCAAAGGGAGCGCATTGCAGTACCTGCGTTACCCAGATAAAGATCCGCCACGTAATCGCCATCTACATTTTCGGGAGCATTGAGGCAGCCACCATTACCGGCCACAGTAGCTTCGGTAAAATCGTCGGACATCTGGATTTTTACACCAAGTTCCTTTAGAGCCTCGCCCATATAGCGGGTGTCGTCACTGCGCAAAAGGTTATGCAACTTGGTAACACCCTGGGCAAGGGCGGAAATCAAAAAGACTCTGTTGGTAATGCTCTTGGAACCAGGAACACGGACTTCGCCGTTATAGGAACTAAGAGCAGGGAGTTGAATAAAACTGGGACGAATAAAAGGTTCTGCCATGGCACAAATTTATAAATTATACACAAATTGATTTGGGGAGACCGCGCAAATACGGTCTATAACGTAACGAGGCGTTTATGTTTTTGAAAAAGTTTTTTGATTCAAGAAAGAAGACTGAATCCAAGGCTGCTATTGAAACAAAGGAACAGAATTCACCTGAGGCAATTTCCGTTTCAGAATCCATGATTGCAGCCGCCGCAAAAACGCCTGTACAAAAAACTGGCGACCAAGACGAAATC
This sequence comes from Fibrobacter sp., assembly GCA_024398995.1. Taxonomy (GTDB): domain Bacteria; phylum Fibrobacterota; class Fibrobacteria; order Fibrobacterales; family Fibrobacteraceae; genus Fibrobacter. Next base: position 5,580 of record JAKSIE010000051.1, on the reverse strand, counting down.
ACTGAATTGAAGTTTACTGTCCGTTTTTCTGACTGCGACGAATACAGCCGCTTAAAGCTGTCCCGCCTTTTTCAATTTACGGAAGAAGCGGCCTTGGCTGACGCCCAGCGAAAAGGCTATGGTCTGTGGAACATGTTGAATGCAGGCTACGGATGCGTGGTGACCCGAATGAAATTACGCCTCAATCACACTCCCGTGCTAGGCGAAGAACTCTACGTAAGCACCTGGGCCAAGGAGAACTATAAGGACAAAGTAATTTACAAGGATTACATGGTTCGTGACGGTCGAGGCAACATCTTGGTAGAAGGAACTTCATCTTGGCTCCTGATCGACATGAAGACCATGAAGGCGGTTCCTCCATCTACAAGCCCATTCCCCGTTCCCATCGAAGAAGGCAAGGAAGCCTTGCCCGAAAAGCTGGAAATTTTTTCCATGGGATTGTTCCCCAAGGTTGTGGATCAGGTACAAGGTCGCAACACTGATATGGACATCAACCACCACGTGAATCACTGCCGCTATGTAGACTGGATTCTTGACACCTTGGACCCCAGCGAAGTCAAGGGCCGCGGCATCCGTTCCATACAAATGAACTACATCTACCAAGTTCCACTGAACGAAAAAGTGGATATCGTACGGTTCAAGGACTCCAAGCATCACGCAGTACTTTTTGGAATGAACGCAGAGGACATGAAGGGCAACCCCCTCAAGGCCCGTTGCCACTTCCAGGCCCGCGTAGGCTTCGGAAATTAACGCAAAATTAAGCCCGTGCCTATCGCACGATGCCTATTCCAGAAATCACCTGGAATGTAATTGTTCCGTCCAAGTCAGTCCGGAAGGTTGTAGAGGTGTCCCCCATAACTACGCCAAGCTTTCGCAATACGGATGACGTAGGATGGCCGTAGCCGTTGTTTTTTCCCACGCTGATTGCCGCATACTTCGGCGATATTTGCGAGAGGAATCCTAAGGTGTTACTGCCCGCAGAGCCATGGTGAGGAACTTGTAGTAGGTCCGCGGAAAGCGAAGGCGAAAGTTCAAGAAGGCGGCGCTCAGCCACGGAGTCCAGATCGCCCGTAAGCAAAAACGTTCCGCCTTGGGTAGCGCCTTGCGGGTTTGACGATTCCAGACGACACTCCATAACCACGCTGGATTCGTTTCCTCCCAGAGGAAGAAATTCAGGAGGCCACAGCACCTTTAGACGCAAGCCTCCCTCGTTGAAATCATCACTCCCCTGCAGTAGAATTTCGTGGCCGCGAAAAACCGTATCCACAGGAATCCCGAAACGTTTCGCACCTCGCATCAGACTGTCCCGGATAAAACCGCCCGTAGTATCCAGCCCCACGTAAAGATGTTTGACCACAGGCCATGCGGTTTCCAGTCGCGCACTCCCCGGCCGCGCCGACTCCAATTCAAACAAACCGCCCACATGGTCCCTATGGTAGTGGCTCGCCACCACCCATTCCAATGTATCCACACCGCGGCGGCGCAAACTGTCCATCACCCCTACAGAATCCGGTCCCGCATCATATAGAGCATAACGCCCTTCATACTCCAACAGCACCGCAAGCCCCTGCCCAATATCCAGAAATGTCACCTTGGCATTGGATTCATCCACACCGGTTCCCGACACGTACGTACACCCCATCAGGCTCACAATGGCGCAACCAAGGGCAAGCCAAAACAAGGCACCTACCGCCACCCAAAACATCAGCCACCGTCCCGTTCTCCTTACATTTTCCATATTCATTCCTCCAAATCCGATCTTTTCTCTTCTATACACGCAGGAAATGAACGCTCCGACACAGGTTTTCAGCTTTTTTCACTCTTTTTTACTATCTTTTACGAAAATCGGGCTGTGGCTCGAAGCGCAACGAGGAAATTATGCAATTACCTAAGTACAAAAAGAAGAAGCGTATCAAGTTGAAAGTCTGCCAGGAACCGGGCTGCGGCCGCGAATTCTGGGGCCATCCGATCGCCAAGTACTGCGAATTGCACCGCGACATCAAGCAGCGCCAGAAGCAGAAGAAGGATGTGGAAAACATCGAATCCAAGAACATCATCTTCCGCCACAACTACACCGAGTCCATGGACCTGACCTTCAAGTGCTGCCTGGAAGGCTGCAACGAAATGTTCTCCATCAAGGTGTTCCCCAAGCAGTACATCTATCCCCGTTTCTGCGAAGAACACCGTAACGACTTCAAGCGCGCCAACTTCCTGCGCATCGTTTCTAAGCTGAAAAACGACTAAACCGCGTTATTTTGGCAAGGAAATCGATTTTTTAGCAAAAATTAAACCGCCACCCTTGAAATTCGGGGTGGCTTTTTTATATTTGGCACACATTCATGGTGGATGTAGCTCAATTGGTTAGAGTCCCAGATTGTGATTCTGGATGTTGTCGGTTCGAGTCCGGTCATCCACCCGAATAAAAAGAAGACCTCGCGGAAGCGGGGTCTTCTTTTTTGGTTCCTAACCCGGGGCTGTCTGCCCCTTCCTCCTAACCAACAAAGTTTCTAGTCGGCCTTGATGCAACGGACAGACAACAGATTATAATAGCCGGAATCGAAATCACCATAGATGTCTACAGCCTGAACGCCATAATCAATCTCTACATAATTTCCATTCAAGCCAAGTTGATTTTCTTCCTCAGTTCCCGGAATACTTGCAAACAATTTTGCATCCTGAGTTCCATTGGGGGTAGCGGAAAAATCAACAACGTCCATCGTTCTTCCGTACATATACCCGACATCAGAATCATTGATTGCGACCATTATGGGCCAAGCGTCATCCTTCATCAATTTTACATCCACATTGTCATCGAGGAACTTAGAAAGCGCATTCCAATCCTTGACCGAAGGAATTCGCCAGCCTTCTGGGCAGATTCCCTGATGATTTTGCGGGTCTATTGATTCAAGAACCTTGCTGTACTGAACCTGCTGATCCACGCATGCTAGGTAAGCTGCGGTACTGTCCAGTCCAATCCATTCACCGAGTCCATCCGTCATTTCCTTTTCCATACACTCTTCCAAGGATTTAAAGCGCTGAATGGTCGGCTTACCGGATTCATAAACAACGGTTTCCATATAGCCTGTTGTATCTAAACCCATAAGATTCAGCCAATAATATAGGCGCCCATATGAATCGCAATTCTCAGGAACATCTTCAAAGCAATGAGATCCAGGGACATTGTACTGTAAATCTTCGGCCATCCAGGTCACACTCTTTCCATCATTAGAGAATGTCGTTGTCTTATAAGTACGGCCATCACGGGAATCCGTCATGGAACCCACCTGGTGTTCATATTCCGGCGCAACCCAGAACCACAAGCCATCCTCACACTTCAAACTATAACCAAACTCTTTCACAGATCGGTCAAGGGGGCCGAAATCAAATTCATTATATCGAATAAGGCGTCCTAAATTTTCACCTTCACAGCGTCCAAGATTTAAAAACACTGAAGCAAAATTCGACATGTATTTATCTGCCAACGACATGAAGGATTCTTCAGGACGATCTACGCCAAGCCATTCCCAGAACGGGTCACTATGAAAGAATTTTGCACTCATCGCAACATCCACGAAATACTCTATGGATTGTTCTTCCGAAGGCAATTTCAATGCAAAGGTTGCAGCAACTAAGGCGGCATCAGACTTCGATGAGCCCGCAAGGTCCATCTTTCCGAAATCATCGAAACCGTCCCCGAGCCCCATAGTGTCAAGGATGCTGAGCCTTGCCTGCACCAACGCGTCTCCAACGCTTATACCAGAAGCCACAAACTTATCAGCCAAATAGTATTCCCATTCAGTCAGAATGTTCACATTTGTCGCCAAGCTTTTTTTCGCATCAACAACGGCGCGATAACTAACAGGCTCATCAAGCCAGCTCCCATTTATGGTAACTAAACCGTATCGCCAGGATTTATTATCAAGTTTCAATTCATAATTTCTTTGATCTCTCACAGTTGCACGGTAGCACTCCTCAGAAACAGCAAAAGTTGCAGAATCCAAAACGCAGAATTCAACGTTATGAGCTTCAAAGGAAATAGCCTTTGTAGTGCTTCCGAAGTTTTCCGAATCCGAAATGACCATCTTAGCCATCACTTGGACAGAGCCAGCCAATTGCATGGTTCCCTGAGCGATACCAGTCTCTTCGGCAACGCCGCCTGAAACCTTATCGCCACTTTCGGAACAGCCCGCCACAAAAGCTACGCCCATAAGTACCGTTGCGCCAGTGAGCAAGCCTGTACCAATCTTTTTGATTTTATTCATATTCATAATATCCTCCTAACCTTCTTCCCCAAATTTTTTCACGTCCATTTCTTTTGCGCCAGCATCGTTCCCAGAGACGTCGTGAGTCATGGGAAACAACTGCATGTTCAGTCGATAGACTCTTTCCACCTTGTCATCACTAGTCACAATGGACGCAACCTTCTTTCTGAATTCTGCGATTTCCTTGACAATTTGATTGTAGGATTTAGTAGAGAGGCCCATGGTAAGACCTGAGAAATGGCGCTGATCCTGCGGAACATTTTCAATAGTGTCCAAGGCGAATTCACCCATCTGGCGGTGTAATTCTCGGACAGCTAGCGGAGTAATTTCCATAGGGCCTGTAGTCACAAACTGTTCCGTCTGGGTATAGCAGCCATCTGCATTTTTCTTGAGAAGCCCAGCCTTTGTCAAGAACGCCAATGTGGCAGAAACTTCTGCAGCAGAAATCTTTGCCATGCAAGTGCGAGCAACAGCAAGAGGTTTTGCGCCGGGCATGGCGGGCGCCAATTCGCGCATGACAGGATTCTTCCAATCGCTAAAGAAACGGAAAGAATCGCCTTCTACGACAGTCGCCTTATGTGCCTCTGCAATGCGGAGCATTTCGTTGAAATATTCCCTTCGGCTGTCGTTGTCCTTAGCGTGGTTCAAACTAACCAGGACCTTGAAGTAATCCACTTCCCAATCCTTCAGCTCCATGGCAGCGGCCACACGTTCAACGGCAGCTTCGCTCAGGTTGTACTTGCCCTCAGCAACTAGCTTGAGATAAACCGGCGATGAGAAACCAGCGCTCTTGGCGAAGTCCCGCCAAGTAAAGGACTTTCGCGCCTTGCGGTCCGCATAGTAATCCGCGATATACCTGCGGTAATCTGTGTACTCAATGATTTTTTTCATTGGGACCTCCTATTCCCCTAATCCCAAATTTACCAAGTAAGCAAGAAAAAGCAATATTTCACTATACAGAACATTAAGATTTTTGACAATTTTGAAAGAAATTTTGTATCGTGAAAATTTTTGACATGATATTACGATACAAAAAGTCGATGTTGGAACAAAAAAAAGAACCCCCGGCAATAACCGAGGGCTTCTTGGAGATCCCGGCTCTGAGGCCGGGATGACAATCCATACTCTTAGCTCAAGCGGCTAATCATGTAACCAGCGCAGACTGCGGTACCGATCACGCCAGCCACATTGGGGCCCATAGCGTGCATCAGGAGGAAGTTCTGCGGGTCGTACTTAGCACCTTCAACCTGAGAAACGCGGGCTGCCATAGGCACTGCAGAAACGCCAGCAGAGCCAATGAGCGGGTTCACCGGATTCT
>JAKSIE010000050.1 GCA_024398995.1 Fibrobacter sp. | reverse complement strand
ATACGAAATATTCCATTGAACAGGCGGAAAAAGCCTGCCGAGAAAGCCAGAATTACACTGGTAAATTACCCTATTAACTGCAGCAGCAGTGGCGCCACGACGGCCGTGAAAATGCCAGCGATGCCGATGGCTAAGGAACTCATGGCTCCTTGGGTTTCGCCGATTTCCATGGCGCGGGTGGTGCCTAGGGCATGGCTTGCTGTACCGATGGCGATACCTTGGGCAACCTTGTGCTTAATGTGGAAGAACTTGCAAACGACGGAGGCGGTAACGGCGCCGGTAATTCCTGTAATCACGATGGAAATAATGGTAATGCTGGGAATGCCGCCAATCTGTTCGGAAACTACGGAGCCCATGGGAATGGTGATGGACTTTGGAACCAAGGAAAGCATCAAGGTTTCGCTAAGGCCAACCAACTTAGAGGCTGCCACCACACAACAAATGGAGGTGAGGCTACCGACGGCGATGCCTGCCAAAATCGGGAGCCAGTGCTTTTTGAGGTTGCCCAGCTGCCTATAGAGTGGAACTGCCAGCACAACGGTTGCGGGGCCCAGCAGAATAGAAATGTAGTCGCCGCCTACCTTGTAGCTGTCGTAGCTGATTCCCGTAATCATCAGGAATCCCACAATGAGAATGAGGCCGATGAGCAGCGGGTTCAAGATGGAGTACTTGAATTTCTTGTTCAGAGCCACGCCCACTTCGAAGGCGGCCAAGGTCAAGAAAATTCCGAACAGGGGCGAGTTGATGATGGTGTTCATTTCTTCCCCCTAGTGGATTGTTTCATTTCGTCATCTTCAAGTTGTTCGATGTTCAGACGCTTTTCTTGATGGCCAATGAGAAACTGCGTGGTAAGGCCGGTGGCTGCCAAGCTGATGAGCGTCAGCACAATGCAAAGAAGGAGTAGGGTGGGCCACTGGCTAAGAATGTCGTCGCCAACGGTCATAATGGCGATGCTTGGCGGCAAGAAGAAAAGTGCCAGATGGTTCAAGAAGAAACTGGAAACGCCGGAAACCTGTTCCGGTTTAAGAATTTTAGTACAAAGTAATATAAGGAGCAGAACCATGCCGAGAATGTTGCCCGGGATAGGGATGCCAACCACTCGGTTCAGAAATTCGCCTGCCAGGCAAATGGCGAAAATTACGGCAATTTGAAGAGGTATTCTCATAGCGGCCCAAATATAAAAGTTATTGGTTAAAGGAACAAGGGTAAAAGAGAAATATGGTGATGTTGCCGCGGTTATATCTGCTAGCGGCTAAGGGCTCTTGGCTGATAATCCTGCTTTAATTGCTATATTCCTACATATGAAAATTGTATTTATGGGTACGCCGGAATTTGCGGCATGTTTTTTGAAGCACTTGAAAGAAAGTGACTTTGCAGAAGTTGTTGGTGTTGTAACTCAGCCGGATCGCCCCGCTGGTCGTGGCCGCGTTCTGACCCCTCCGCCGGTAAAGAGCCTGGCTCTGGAATATGGCCTGCCGGTGCTGCAGCCTGTGGACTTGAAGGCTCCGGAATTTGAAGAAGAACTCCGCGCCTTTGGTGCTGACCTCTTTGTGGTGGTGGCTTACTCTATTTTGCCCAAGAACATCTTGGGTGTAGCAAAGTTTGGCGCAGTGAACGTTCACGGCAGTATGCTTCCCAAGTATCGTGGTGCCGCTCCTGTGCAGCGCGCCATTGCCGACGGCCTGCCTGCTACTGGCGTTACCGTTTTCCGCCTGGATGAAAAGATGGACCACGGCCCCATCCTTGCTCAGCGTGTGATTCCTATCGACCATCAGGACACAACCGCAAGCCTCCTCGAAAAGATGGTGGCTCCGGGCTGCGAAGCTTTGGACGATGCCATCAACCAGTTGATTACCGGCACCGAAAAGGATTTGACTCAGGATCACGCCCAGGCTTCTGGTGCTCCCAAACTGAAGAAGGAAGAAGGTCTCATTGACTTCAATCTGCCGGCTCGTGTGATTCATAACCGCATTCGCGCCTTCAATCCGTGGCCCGGTGGATACGGCAAATTGGGTGGCCGCATGGTTTATCTCCGCGTCACCGACACTCCCGAAAACGGCCCCAAGCTGAATCCTGGTGAAGTGGCTTTCAAGGATAAGCGTTTCTATGTGGGTACTGGTGAAGGTCTTCTGGAAGTGATTGAAATTCAGGCAGAAGGCAAGAAGCCTATGCCGGTAGCTGACTTTATGCGTGGCATCCAGAATCACGAGGGACTTGCATTTTGCTAAACGACTCCAGACCTGTTAAAGCCAAGGATCCCATGAAGGACCGCAAGGATGCCTACCGCGTTTTGATGCTGTGGGTGAATGAAGGATCTTTCATTAAGGAAAGCGGACTTTCTCCTTTCGCCATGGAAATTGCGTTGGGTGTTTGCAGACGTCATCTGTACCTGGAATACTTCATTAAGGGCCTTGTGAAAAAATTGCCCAGTTACGAAGTGCAGATGATTATTGAAATGGGCTTGTTCCAGATGTTCTTTATGAACGTGCCGGATTACGCCGCTGTCAGTACCAGTGTGGAACTGACGAAGGCTGCAAGACTTGGTGATGGCGCAGGTCGTTTGATTAACGGTGTGCTGGGTGCAGCAAAGAAAGCGGGCTTGCCTCAGATGCCGCCGCAGCGCGTACGCCGGGTGTCTATTGAAAATTCGGTCCCTGAATGGATTGTGCGCCGTTGGTTTGACGTGTATGGCGGTGATGCTGCCGAGGCCCTTGCTAAGAAGACCTTGGAACGCCCCACGGAATGGCTGCGCGTCAACTTGCAGAAAATTTCTGCGCCCAAGCTGGCTCAGAAACTGGGCTTTGAAAAGGCTTCCATTCTTTACGACCGCTACATCGAAGTTCCCGCCGATGCGAAACTGAAAACGATTCTGGAATCGGATTCTTTTGCCAAGGGCGAATTCAGTTTGCAGAATCCTTCCGCTTACGAAGTTGTGAAACTACTGGACATGAAACCCGGCATAAAAGTTTGGGATGCTTGCGCCGCTCCTGGCGGTAAATCTGCGCTCCTTGCAGAAATGGATGCGTCCTATAGCATTCTAGCTAGCGATGTTTCTGATTTCCGCATGGGCAAGATGCAGGACCTTGCAAATCGTTTGGGACTTCCCAACATTCAAACCGCATGCATCGACGTGCTCTCTCTGAAGGATGGCCGCGGAATGGATTTTGTTGCCCGCGGTTTGAATTTGTCTCCTGGCGCTCAAGTAGATCGCATCCTTCTGGATGTGCCCTGCAGCAACATGGGTGTGATTGCCCGCCGCCCAGAAGCGATTTACCGTTTGACCAACAAGTCGCTCAAGGAGCTTGCAGAACTTCAGTATAACTTGCTAGACTCCGCTTCTACCGTCCTTGCAGAAAACGGAATTCTGGTTTACGCCACTTGCAGTCCCGATCCCGTGGAGACCACGCAGGTGATTTCCAGGTTCCTGAAGGCCCATCCGGATTTTGCCAAGGCGGGTGACGCTTGCCTCCCCGGCAACAAGGACTCTCGCTTTGACGGTTTCTTTGCCCAGGCTTTGATTCGTAAAAAAGCGTAGGCATGATTTTCTAGGAAACTTTTTCTATGAATAAGTTGAAAGTTCTATTTGTGGCAATGGCCACTATGGTCTGCTCCGCGCTGGCTCAGACAGATTCGACAGCGGTTGCCATGCCGGCCCCCGCCCAGACTGATTCTGTCAAGGCTCCCGAAGACTACGCCTTCGAACATTTTTATATTTCCATTGAAGGTGGCGAGATCTATCCTTGGGGCGATCTCCAGGACGCCGTAGAAAATACGCTATATGGTGGTGTGGGCATTCGCTACTCCTATTGGGAAAATGCTGATGGGTTTATGACTTTCAACTATTCCTACTTCAGACCCGTTCCCAGAACAAAGATCGATGGAGTTCATCAGTTTTCCGGTAAGGTTGGCTTGGAATTCCATATCAAGTACATTAAGCCGCTTGTGATTGGTGCAGGCTTTGCCTGTAACTTTACCCGCGCTGATATGGAAGATGGTGTGGATATCAGTTTTGAAAAAGACCTGGGCGGAACCTTGGCCGATAATGAAACGGAATTCGGTTGGTTCGTTCGCTTGAAATTGCCTTTGTTCAATTACGAAAAATTCCGCGTTGGCTTTAATGCTCAGTGGGAGGAACTTTGGACCTTGCCCAAACGCTCCGACATGATGACTATGGGCCTGTACATTGAAAGGGAAATTTGGTAATGAAAAAGATCATTCTTCCTTTTTTGACTGCAGCCATGATGTCCACCGCCTTTGCAGAAGTGGATGCTGAAATTGAAGGAATGGAATACGAAGTCCGTGGCGACGGTACATTCCTGATTGGCGGCCCTACTTATGCCTTTGATCGAATCATGGGCGCTGGCGGAACATTCTCTGAAAGTGAATTGTGGACCCCGGCCAAGTTGCGTGAACGTCTGTTGTTCAACCGTATGTCCGGTACTCCTTCTTGGACTCCCATGGCTCCTGCAGTCTGGTTCAAGACGGGTAACGAACTGGGTGACTTGATTTATCAGAACTTACTGCCTAGCGATGAACCTAATCCGGCCAATAGAACTCCGTATTTGGAAGGTGGCTTTACCACGCCGTCTTTCAAAGGTTTCTGGGCTACGGCTCGCTTGTTCCAGGATGATCATTTCTGCGGCAAGACTGCTGGCCCCCGCAAACAGTTTGTGGGTGAAAGCTTCGCGCATTTTGGTGAAAATATTCCGCTGTTCAGCACGGCCTACGGTGGCCTTGGTTACACCAATTCCATGGTGAACGCATCTCTTCTTGTAGGCTCCGAATACCTGTGGACATATACTGCCACATCCCGCTGGATTCCGGTTCATTATTCTCCTCGAATTGAAGCCCGTGCCGATGTCAATAATGTTTCTGTTACTGTTGCCTACGAAGATGGCGAATACAAGGATGTCCGTAAGAAGGAATCTGGAAGACGACAGGAAATCAATGGTTCTATCTATTACCAATGCGGTGAGCAGTGCAAACGAGGTATGTTGCAAGTTTCAGCAGGTCTTAGTTTCCGCGGTGTTAATGATTCTGGAACGGTGTACACGGAACTTGAAAACGAACGAGTCCTGTGGCCGTTTATTGAATTGCGTGCCCAACCCATTCCTCGCTTGACTGCGGATGTGATGTTCGGTATAAACGAACGTGACTGGCTTGTGCAGGATAGCGTTCAGTTCACGTCTCCCACTCCCAAGAATATGGGCATTGTGGCTGGTGTGAAAAATATTTCTGGTACACGTTTGAATCCCTTGGCCGACACCAAGGAATTTATGGATAACCACGAAATCAACTTGGTGGCTGACGGTCAGATGACTTTGATTCAGGGTTATGCCGTTTTCAACGACACCTTGGGTAATATGAGCATCGGTGGCCGCGGTAGCTACTGGGCTGAATACGGTGCAGAGACCTTCGATGTGGAAGACTTTGTGACGGGCGCCATGACTTATCGCTATGGTAATGTTTCTCGAATCAATTCTTGGATTAAGGGTGTTACTGGTGAACTTTGGTTTAACGCCTGGTATCAGGATTTGTTCAAGTTTAGCGCCATGGGTGGCTTTGAGCATATTGATGGCTTGACCAAGAAACTGGAAGTCACGCCCACGGAATTCTTTGTGTCTTTCGGTGGGGACTGGCTCATCAACAAAACCTTTAGAATTGCCCATTCCCTTAAGTATCGTAGCGATGCCCGCTGGAACTTGCGTAGCCCGAATCCTATGGTTGTAAAGGGCGACTGGTACTGGGATGTGACCTTCGAAGAACGTATTCCCAAGTATGGAATCATATTCTCTGGTACGCTGCTCCATGCCTTGGCAAACGAAGTAATTGAAGTGCCTAATGCAGGTTACGATCGACTTCGCTTGATTTGCTTGGCAAAGAAAACTTTCTAGCTGGTGGAAATTTTTTCTAGGGCCTTAAGGCTAAAGGAATTGGCGAGGACCTGCGGGGTCTTCGCTTTTTCAATCCATTGAAAATCGTCGTGAGTGACCTGTGTTTTTTTTGCGGTGGTTTGCATTACCACATGGAGGACATTGCAACTGATTTTATGGACGGTGATGTTGTGCTTGATTTGGCCTACCGTTTGGACTGCAGAAACTTGGTCTGCGTTAATCAAGTTTTCTGCAGCTGCGGGGATTCCTGCGGGGGCGCTTTTGACGGTTTCAAAGTGGGGTAGGGCAAACTGATTGCTAAAGAACTTTTGACCGCCGTGAATGACGAGGATTTTGTGGTCCTTGGATTCTACGATGAGTACGGTTCCATACCAATCTTTTTGGATGCGCTTTTTCGGAGGTGGAAACTGCGCTATGGTCCCTGCAGTAAAGGCTTTGCATTTGTTTTGCAGGGGGCACTTGTTGCAATCTGGATTCTTGATTTTGCAAACGGTTCTGCCAAGTTCCATCAAGGCTTCGTTATGCATGTAGGCCTTGGGTGAGTTGGCAACATCCTTGGCGTAGTTCCAGTAGGTTTCTGCGGCCTGGGTGTTTTCTGTAGGTAAAAAATCTAGGCTGTGGAATCTGGAAAAAATGCGGACTAGATTTCCGTCAAGAATAGCTTCGGGCTTGTGGTAGGCAAGGCTAAGGATGGCACCGGCAGTGTATGCGCCAATGCCAGGAAGGACTTCCAGTTCCTTACGGGTCGAAGGAAGTGTATCGCCTATGGCTTGCGCCGTCTTTAGAATGTTGCGGGCGCGGCTGTAGTAACCCAGCCCCTGCCAGTATTTAAACACTTCCTCTTCGCTCGCCGCAGCTAATGTTTCAATGTCAGGAAAGCGTTTCATCCAGCGTACAAAGTAATTGCGTACGGTACTCACCTGGGTCTGCTGCAACATGGTTTCGCTGATCCATACGGCGTAGGGATCTCGCATGGCATTTAAATCAAGAGAGCGCCACGGCAGAGCTGCGGCGTTCTTTGAAAACCAATCTCTTAGTTTTTTTAGTTCTTGAGAATCCATTTGGAGCGAAACCGTTCGCAAACCTTAGAGCTTATAAAAATCCTTGGCCACCTGACGGAAGTATTGGAACTGGGCGTTGCTGGAATTTTCAAGAGTGTAGCGGGTGCTACGTTCATGGCAATCCTTGCGCATTTGTTCGTAGGCTTCTGCGTTTTCCAGTTTCAACTTGCGGCAATCTTCTAGAGCCTGCAGCCATTGTTCTTCATCGATGGGCAGGATCTTTCCGTGCTTTTCGCTATCGACAATGTTGCGTGGACCACCATAATTGCTTACGACGGCAGGAGTACCTGTAGACATGGCTTCAACCACGACATTTCCGAAGGTGTCCGTGGTGCTTGGGAACAAGAAGAAATCGGAGTCGGCGTAAAGACCTGCCAAGGTTTCGCCACCTTGTTCGCCTGCAAAGCTTACGCTATCCTTGACGTCGCTCTTGGCGAAGTCGGCCTTGATCTCATCAAGATACCAACCATAGCCTACGTACATCAGTTCTACATCGTTGTGCTTGGCTGCAAATTTCTTCCATACGTTGTTCAAGAATTCCAGATTCTTTTCCTTGGAAATTCGACCGATGAAGGAAAAACGTACAGGGCGTTGTTCACGGGTGCATCCGAATTTTTCCCAGGTACCTTGGCCACGCATGGATGCCTGGAATCGTTCCAGAGGCAAACCGCGGGGCATCAGCTTTACCTGATCTTCGGGAACCTTCAATTCGTTGATGAGTGCGTTGGAGTAGTCGTCGCAGGGGCTGATCACCGGGCGAGCCATCCAGTAGAAAATCTGCATCAGCTTCAGCACGTAGAAATGCATCCACTTTGCTTTCACCAGAGTGCGGGTGTACTGGGGCACGTCGGTACGGTAATGGCTCATGACCTTGATGCCGGCAATCTTACCGCAAATGGCAACGAGCCAAGCGCCAGGGGACGGAGTCTCCAGTTCAATAATGTCGATGGGGTAGCGCTTCATCAAACGGAGAATAGGGCTAATGCGGGGAATAGCCAGTTCGCTGTTGGCGTAACCCAGCTGCTCCATGCTGAACATACGGGGAAGCAAAATGCAGTAACCGTTTTCCACGACGCCGCAGGGACGGGTGTTGAATGCGCTTCCCATAAGCCCCGCCTTCAAACCGTGTGCGCGCATGTAGGGAATCACGTTACGGAGGTTGTTGGCGATTCCGTTGGTTTCGTCCAGGTTGTCGGAATAGTAGAGAACGCTCACGTCGTTAGGGTTCTTTGCAAGACGGGCGGCGCGTTCTTTCTTCAGGTAAAAACGAAGCTTCAAAAGCTTAGGAATATTGATCAGTGCAGATCCGAAAACAATGGGCGGAATCCAGCAGGTACGAATGTTTCCAGGAGGCTTGTGCTTGATGCTGAAACTCTTTCGGAATGTACTGGTGACGGTGCGGCCGAAAATTCCTGGACGGGAGTCCAGCTGGTCGGTTGCCTTAAGCTTTGTTGAATTTGACGCAGTCGTCATATTTTACTCCTTTACCACCAAAAAGGTCCAAAGCGCTTCCGATGGTGAGGTCGATTTTTCCGTCGGAAATTTCGTTGCAATGAATCAGGTCTTCCAAGGACTTGGCGCCACCGGCATAGGTGACGGGGATGGGGCTGTTCTCTGCCAAAAAACGAATGAGGTCGTCATCCATGCCCTGCTGCTTCCCTTCGACATCTGCGGCGTGGATCAAAAATTCGTCGCAGCTTTCTGCAAGGTTTGCCAAGGTTTCCTTGGTAATCTGGATGTCGATGAGAGTCTGCCAGCGGTTGGTGGCGATATTCCAAGTGGGTTTGCCAGAGGCGTCAACGCCGGTGCGCTTACAGCTGAGGTCAAGAACCAGGTGCTCCTTGCCAACGACTTTGACAAGTGCTGCCAGGCGCTCGCGGTCCAATTGGCCCTCAGGGAAAATCCAGCTGGTGACGATAACGTGGCTCGCACCAGCATCAAGATATTCCTTGGCGTTTTCTGCGTTAATGCCACCGCCAATCTGCAGTCCGCCGGGGTATGCGGCGAGCGCTGCCTTTGCTGCCTGCTCATTGCCTTTTCCCAGCATAATCACATGGCCGCCGGTAATGCAGTCTTTCTTGTACAGTTCTGCGAACCAGGCAGGGGAACGGTCCGTTTCAAAATTAGTCTTGAGGCCAGCTCCGCTATCCGAAAGGGAGCTGCCTACAATCTGCTTGACTTTTCCATCATGCAAGTCGATGCATGGACGAAATTTTGTCATTACTTAACTCCAGTAATAATCCAGTCGATTTTCTTTTCGTGGCTGCCGTCGCTGCGTCCTCTGTAGTAGAAGATTTCGCCGCCGGTTGCCAACTTGATGGCTTGTCTTGCCACCCAGCTATCGATCTTGTCTAAAAAGCTTGCTTTCTGGTAGGGCTTTGCTACGTTGAACTTAAGGGCCGGAACAGATTCGTCGTTCCACGATATTTTCAGGTCGCCCTTCGGGAATTTTTTGCCGTTGTAGGTGTTGCCTTCGTCCTCAACGCCCTTGGGCATTACAACCTTGTAGCCTTCGCCTGCATTATAGAGCGTGTAGCCAGAGAACTTGCCATCAGTGGTAATCACGGTACGACCGGCAAAAATCGGGTTTCTGGAATTGGTGCTCACGTTGATGACGCGTGCGGCGATATCCGTAGCCTGTGCCGTTTGCCATGTCTGATCCATATAGACATACCCCTTTACCGTCAGGGTGTCTTCGTTATATCCGATTCTTCCGGAAACGCGGCCATAGGGCACATGGATGTACTGGCCGAACTTGTTGTTGCCAATGGTCCATACGCCGTCGCCCGGAACCTTGCCCGGTTCTGCGGAATCGAAAGTCAAGTCCAAAAAGTACTTGGCGTCTTTGTCTGCGGTAAAATATACGTGATGACCCTTGCCGGGCTTGCCTTCCATCTTGTATTCGCCCTTGATATCCAGGGTTGCCTTGGCCTTGTCGACCACGAGGCGCTCGGGAGGATACTGGCGACCAACGGTGTAACTCTTGCCCTTGAAATTCCAGAAGGACAATTCGCAGGCAACTTTCTTGCCTGAATTGGGAACGTACAAGGTGGAGTAACCGACGACGGCTCTAGTGCCATTGTCGAATACGAATTGGTAATTCCAGTTCTCGTTGAATTCCTTGGCGGAATTCTGGTGAGGCATAAAGTCGTTTACCGTGGTACTGCGGACGTCGCCCTTGGGGCCAACAACGTCTGCGGCAAAAGACACGCCTACGGAGA
This sequence comes from Fibrobacter sp., assembly GCA_024398995.1. Taxonomy (GTDB): domain Bacteria; phylum Fibrobacterota; class Fibrobacteria; order Fibrobacterales; family Fibrobacteraceae; genus Fibrobacter. Next base: position 8,194 of record JAKSIE010000050.1, on the reverse strand, counting down.
CGAGAACTGCGAGAATGGATTTGTAGATGCTCTTGACCATCTTCCTAAACTACAAAATTCTATAGTCTCAGATCCTTGCCCATACCCATCTTTAATTCGATGCGTCGGCGCTGAACCATTTCGTTGAACAAATCGGTCAGACTGTCTTCCATGCTAATCATGGGCTTCCAGCCGGTCTCCATAACCTTGGATGGGTCGCCAATGAGCAAAGGAATTTCGTTGCGGCGTTCGTAGCCCGGATCAAAACGGAAGTCTACGTTAACGTCGGCGATGTCCACCATCATTTCCACGACTTCGCGGATGGTGTAGGACTTGCCGCAGCAAATGTTGTACACTTCGCCGGAATCTGCCTGGTTCAAAAGCTGGATCATGCCGCGGGCCACGTCGCGAACGTCAACGATATCGCGGCTCACGTCGAGACTGCCGGAGTAGATCACAGGTTCGGTGCCGTAATGCTTGATCTTTACCAGCTGATAGGCGATGGAGGGAATCACAAAACGGCGGCTGTGGTGAGGACCGGTAAAGTAGAAGGGGCGTACGAATACGATGTGCAAACCGTGTGCATTACGGAACTGATTGCCCAGGAGCTCCATGCATGCCTTGGATGTGGCGTAGGGAGTCATAGGATTGGGACGGTCGGATTCCTTATGGAGGTAAGTCAGGTTACGTTCGGTGCGTCCATAGATTTCGCTGGAGCTCAGAAGCATCACCTTTGCCTTGGGGCAGACTTGGCGTACGGCTTCCAGAAGGTTCTGGGTGCCCAGCAGGTTGATGTTCAATGTTTCGTAAGGCTTCTTGTAGCTAATGCCCACAGAGGACTGGCTTGCCAGATGGTAGATGTGGGTGGGGCTCACACGCTGGAGCATTTCCAGCACGTCCTTGAAGTTCAGCAGGTCACCATTCAGATATTGAACGCCTTCCACATTTTGCCAGGGCTGGGGCTGTTCATCACTGAAGCTGTAAAGGTCGTGAGATGTACCTTTAAGGCTAGAGAGAATATGGAACCCTAAAGCGCCCGTACCACCGGTAACTAGAATACTCATATATACCTCTTACTTGATTGCTTTCCAAGATTCTGCGACAATGTTCTTGTCGATGTTGCAAACTTTTTCTACGGCACCAATCTTTGTGGGCAGAATGTACACGCGAGTGCCCTTTTCTGCCTTCTTGTCCACGGCCATAGCGTCCCAAGCGCCGTCCACATCGATATCGTACTTTTGGGGCATGCCCAAATCGTCCAGCAACTTGTTCTGACGGGCTTCTGCCTCGGCGGTCATTTTACCCAGAAGAACTGCGGCGCGGGCGGCAACACGCATACCGAGAGATACGGCGATACCGTGGGTGAATGTTTCGTAGTGGGTCAAATTTTCGATAGCGTGACCGAAGGTGTGACCGTAGTTCAAAATCGCGCGGAGGCCAGCTTCCTTTTCGTCGATGCCAACCACTTCTGCCTTGATGGCGCAGCTGCGGTAGATCAGGTGCTTCAGCACGTTCAGATCGTGGGCCTTAATCTGTTCCACATGCTCTTCCATATAACGGAAGAATTCTTCGTCGTAGATGACGCCGTACTTGACGATTTCTGCAAGGCCTGCCAGGTATTCGTTTTCAGGCAAGGTGCTGAGCACGTCTACGTCCACAACTACTGCATGGGGCTGGTAGAATGCGCCGATCATGTTCTTGCCTTCGGGATGGTTCACGGCGACCTTACCGCCAACGGAACTGTCCACCATGGAAAGAAGGGTGGTGGGGAACTGGATAAAGGGAATGCCACGCTGGTAGGTGGCTGCACCAAAACCAGCCATGTCGCCAACCACGCCACCGCTGAACTGCAACAGGCAGCTCTTGCGGGTGTAACCGCGATGAAGCATAAAGCTGTAAAGCTGGTTCAAGTTGTGCAAGGTCTTGTTGCGTTCGCCGGCCTGGAACTTGAAGATGGGGCAGCGGCCCGCCTGGTTCTTCAGTTCGAACAGGGTGCGGTTCTGTGCCTTGGCGATGTTTGTGTCGGTACAGACCAGAAAGTCGTGGCTGGGTGAAAGCTTGAGGCATTCCAGCAGAACGCCAACATCCTGGATAATGTTCTTGCCGATAAAGATGGGATACTTGCCGCCGCTGCTGGGCAGAACGTCCAGAGCGTGGTTCTCCCAGAAACGCATAATGTGGAGAATCTTTTCGATGACGTGGTCTTCGGAAAACTCATTGGAACTTTCAACGCTGAAGTCAGCATGAGCGTAGTTGGGTTCACGTTCCTTCAGCATCTGCTTGATTTTTGCAAGGCGTTCTTCGTCGCTAAGGTTTGCCAGAAGCGGACGGGTGTTCTTGCGACCGATGCGTTCGGAAAGAACTTCGGGCTTTGCCCACAGGCGGATGATGGTTCCGTTTTCGCGAATCACCTTCAGGTTGGCCGGCTGAGTCAGTGCGCCGCCGCCCAAGGAAATGATATGGGGCTCGGTTTTTGCTGCGAACTCTGCGACCACGTCGCGTTCCATTTCGCGGAACTTGGCCTCGCCGTCCTGTTCAAAAATCTCGCTAATGGTCTTGCCGGCACGTTCAACGATGACTGCGTCAGTGTCTATGTAGGGGCGCTTCAATCGTTCTGCAAGGGCGCGACCGGTACGGGATTTACCGCTGGCCATAAAACCTGTGAAAAAGATGTGCTTATTCATAATTAACCTTGCATTCCTTTGCGCATAATAGCGGCCAGTTCGTCGTTAGTCTTGTCTTTTGTTTCGGCAGGGAACCATTTGCGGAAACTTTCAATACCTTGGTGTACCAGCATGCCTTCGCCGGTAACAATCTTGCAACCCTTGGCTTCTGCCATCTGGAGAAGCTTTGTCATGCGGGGCGTGTATACGATGTCGCATACGGCCTGGCCCGGGGTCAGGTCGGCCTCGGTCAGCGGAGACTCGTCTACATTGGGGGTCATGCCTACGGAGGTGGCGTTGATAATCAGTTTGATGCTTGCAGAAACCTTTGCGAATTCTGCGAAGGTCACTACCTGAACGGAGGGTGCCTTGCCTGCGAAAAGCTTGTTCAGCCCATCGGCCAGTGCCTGTCCTTTTTCCTTGGTGCGGCACACAATGGTGAGCTCGTTGCCCTGTTCCACCAATGTGTAGGCGATGGCCTTGGCAGCTCCGCCGTTACCCAGCAGTGCCACGGTAGTGTTTTCGGGCTGGACTCCGAACTCCTCCAGGTTGCGGATACAACCGTAGGGGTCGGTGGTGGTGCCACAAAGGGTTCCTCCGACAATTCCATCTTTCCAGTACAGGGTGTTCACGCTGTCGGTGAACTTGGAAATGTCAGAAAGTTCGTCGACCAGTTCCATGACCGGAGTCTTGTAGGGAATGGTGACGTTGGCTCCGCGGTACTTGAGAACCCTAAAACCCTTGATGGCGTCAGCCAGGTTTTTGGGCTCCGGAGCGTGTGGGTGATATACTGCATTTATGCCCAATGCCTCGAAAAGGGCGTTGTGCATCAAAGGCGATTTACTATGTCCAATAGGATTACCGAAAATACAGAGAGATTCGGTTTTTCCATTAATATTTAGCTGGCTCAAAAAAACCTCTTTTTTTACAATATAAAGATATAATAAAAACGGGGGTTGTGATACTAAAAATGCGCCGAAAGGCCTATCTAGCCCTTTTTTGGCTATCTTGCCGTATCCCTTGGTTTTTATTAAATTTGGCGCCCTATGAATCCGAATGGCGCTATTATTGTTCAGAGTAACATGGAAATTATGGTGGAAGTGGATGCTCCCACCTACGAAGCAGCTCGCGATGCGATTGCACCCTTCACAGAACTGGTGAAAAGCCCCGAGCATTTGCATACCTATAAGATCAGTCCCTTGAGCCTTTGGAATGCCGCAGCGACGGGTCTGCGCGCCAAGGAAGTCTTGGAACGTCTGGACGCTCAGAGCCGTTATCCCATTCCTCAGACTGTCATTACCGAAGTCGAAGACTACATGAACCGCTACGGCCTTCTCCGTATGAAGAAGGACGACAACGGTAACCTGATTGTGGAGTCCGATGACAAGTACATGTTCACGGAAATCTGCAAGCTGAAGGAAGTGGAACCTTACGTCAAGGAATTCATTGACGAAACCCATGCTATTGTGGATCCGGAACGTCGTGGCCATTTGAAGATGGCTCTCACCAATGCTGGTTTCCCGGTGGAAGACTTGGCTGGCTATATCGTTGGTGACCCGCTGCCGATCCACCTTCGCGACACCATGCTTAGCGGCAAGGAATTCAAGCTTCGCGACTACCAGAAAGAAGCCGCCCAGGTGTTTTACGCCTCCGGTTCCGAAAAGGGTGGCTCCGGCGTCATCGTGCTGCCTTGCGGTTCCGGTAAGACTGTGATTGGCATTGCCACCATGGCCCTTATCCAGACCAAGACTTTGATCCTTACGCCCAATATTTCTGCTTCCCGCCAGTGGATTCGTGAAATTTGCGACAAGACCGACCTGACCATCGATATGGTTAAGGAATACTCCGGCGAAGTGAAGGAAATTGGCCCTGTTACAGTTGCCACTTACCAGATTTTGACCCAGCGCAAGCGCGTCAAGAAATCCGAAAATCCTAACGAGACTTTGTCTGAAATCGACCTGGAAGAAGGCTCCGAAGAAGAAGTCAAGAAGGAACTGGCCAACTTCCCGCTGTTCAGCCAGCAGAAGTGGGGCCTGATGATTTACGACGAAGTCCACTTGCTGCCCGCACCGGTGTTCCGCTTGAGTACCGAAATGCAGGCTACCCGTCGCTTGGGCCTTACTGCTACCTTGGTTCGTGAAGACCACAAGGAAACAGAAGTGTTCAGCTTGATTGGCCCCAAGAAGTACGATATTCCTTGGCGTATTTTGGAAGCCCAGGGCTGGATTGCAACGGCAGACTGTAACGAAATTCGAATTCCCATGGAATCTGAATTGAAGATGAAGTACGCCTTGGCTCCGGTCCGCGACAAGATTACCTTGGCCAGCACCAATCCCGAAAAGACGGACATTGTACAGCGCCTGCTCAAGTACTACGACAAGCCGGACGACCGTGTGCTGATTATTGGCCAGTATATCGAACAGTTGGAAAACCTGTCCAAGGTTTTGGAAATTCCTCTGATTACCGGTAAGACTCCCAACAAGGAACGCGATAAGCTCTATGCAGCCTTCCGCAGTGGCGAACTGAAGAACCTTATGGTTTCCAAGGTGGGTAACTTCGCTATCGACCTTCCCGATGCCAATGTACTGATCCAGATTTCTGGAACCTTCGGCAGCCGTCAGGAAGAAGCCCAGCGTTTGGGTCGAGTGCTTCGTCCGAAGCAGGATGGTGGTGCAGCTCACTTCTACAGTATTGTGACCCAGGATTCCAAGGAACAGGAATTCGCCATGAATCGTCAGCTGTTCCTTACGGAACAGGGCTACGCCTATAAGATTATTAAGCGTGGTGACTGGGACATTCTGGCAAGAACTCCCGAGGAACTGGCTGCAAGACAGTAAAAAAGAAAAAAGGCTCGGTGAAAACCGAGTCTTTTTCGTCGAGCCACCCAGCAGACTTGAACTGCCGACCTGCTGATTACGAATCAGCTGCTCTACCAGCTGAGCTAGAGTGGCATAGTGGGTGCAAAAGTAGAAATGAGGGGTGGATTTGTCAAGACTGGCTGACAATGGCCTATTTTTTTGCTATGATTGGATCACAAAATTTTAATATGGACGTTTAACATGGCTAACGAAACCAATAACAATAATTCTGAAATCAAGGCATTTTTTATTGCACACGGCTCTAAGGTTGCCGCTGCCCTGGTGATTATCATTGCCATCGTGGTTGGTGTGGTCCAGTACAAGGACTACCAGAAGGCTGCCGCTGCAGAACAGGCTGAATTCCTGGGTAAGGGTATGACCTATCTCTATGCAGGTGAAAAGGAAAATGCTCTGGCTGAATTTGAATCTCAGATCAACTCCGGTAAGCTGAACGGTCTGGGTCTTGCTAAGGCAGCTCTTTACGCTGGCAACATCAAGTATGAAGCTGGTGACGTTGACGCTGCAGCAGCTCTTTTCCAGAAGTCTCTCGACAACGCAGGTTCTGTTGCTCTGGTTCGCTCCGCAGCAATGCACGGTCTTGCCGCTGTGAAGATGGAAAAGGGCGACTACTCCGCTGCCGCTGGTCTGCTTGAAAAGTTCGTTGGCGAATTTGCAAAGCGTACTGGTGACAAGGAAGACCGCTACCAGAAGGATGAACCGGTGGACGAAGTTCCGTCTGTTGCTGACGCAATGTGGAAGCTTACCCTGGTTTACAAGCAGCTTGGTGCCGACGACAAGGCCAAGAAGACTGCTGAACGCATCCTGGTCGTTTATGGCGACAACATGCAGGTTGCTGACAAGGCTAAGAAGTTCCTTGCGGAATAAGACCGCGCTGATCGTTCGTCAGTAGAGAACCTCCGGTCATCAGTGCTGTGTGCAGGATGACAGTGCGTACTTGAAGGACGAATGTGGATTTTAAAAAGCTCCGCGATAAAGCGGAGTTTTTTTATTTCCTGAGATTGACTGCGGCGGAGGTGAGGGCGAACTTGCCTGTAGCGGTGATGCACTCGGCACGCAGGTAGGCGAAGTCCTCGAAGTCTACGGTAATGTCTGTGGCGGGGCGGGCGGCCACCTGGCTTGCCAGGTGTAGCTCTTCCCGTGGGGCGAGCTTGCCGTTGAGCAAACGGCGCCGCCCGTAAATCTTCACGAACCTGAAGTCGCTTCCAAAGTCCTCTGTGCTGCGGGCATGGAACGCTACCGCCCCTTCGGGACGACCTTCCACGGAGTCCGCCACACGCTCCCACCACAGGGCAGGACCATCTGTAATAAAGCAGTTGTCTCCTGCGAAAGCCTGATGCAGGAGTTCGCGGGTCAAGGGAATGGATTCCTTGTGCTCGGAGTCTTGGCAAGGCTCTTGCGTTGTTTCGACGCACTCTGGCAGTTTCACCGCGGTTCTTACATTTCCAAAAACGTGGTGACGGTTATGCTTTAAAGTGAACAGCGGGAGGTCCACTGCGGTAGTGTCATTCAAGTCACCGTGGGCGTCGTTGCCGCCAATGGGCAGCACGTAGTTTTCCTTGCCCAGCTCCTGGATCCACCATTCCCGTCCAAGTTTAAAGCCTTCGTCCCGCAGGCCGTTCCAGAACTGGATTCCGCGAATGGGATGCTTCGTTGCGGAATGTAAATCCTTGCTTTCCCAGTAGCCACGTCGGAAGATGAATTTTTCCAACAGCCCCATTTGCTGATGGGGATGCGCCGCGAAGCAATGCGCCTCTGTCATTTGCAGAATCTTTTCGATCTTGAATGTGGGCTTGTTGTCCAGCCAGTTTCTTCCGCAGTCGCCTAGGCCCGGCAAGTAACCTTCGGGACCCATGACGGTGATGTGTACGTTTTCGCCCTTGGAATTGCCGGCGGAGACTTCTTCGCCTGCGATAAGCAGTGGCATGGAACCGCGGTTTTCGTTTGCACCGCTTTCATTGACTTTTTTAACGTCTTGTTTCAAGGCGTCAAAACGAGTTAGGGGAGTTTTCGCTTCCTTGGTGTAGTCTTCGGTAAGGAACGCAAAATCGTAGGCGTGGTCGGTACAGCTGACGAAGTCGAGACCCACGGCCTTGGCGGCCTGCTGGAACACTGCTGGGGTCGCTCCATGCTCTACGTGGTCCGCGGAATAATGGGTATGGCAATGCATCTCGCCATAGGCAAATCCGGGCGCCTCGGGCGGTCTTTCCCGCAGTATATGAACTTGCAGCGGTTGCGGGTCTAGTCCCGGAAAGTTCCAACGGGTAAAGGTTCGGGTCTTGCGCTTTCCCTTGATTTCCCGGCTGGCAGAAATCTTGCAATGAATTTTGTAACGCCCCGGCTTCAGGTCCCCGATTTCTACTGGATAGAAGGCGAACTGTTCCTTGGCTTCAATTTTCAGCGGCACGATTTTTGCACCGGATCCTGCGCTTACGTTATCGCCGGATCCTGCATTTTCAACGGTTATCTCAATGTTTTCGATGGTGGTTGGAAATCTATGGGCGTCACGCACTACGATCCACAGCGTGGGCTTAACGTCGGGCACGAATTGGAAGGGGGCATCCACGAGGATTTCGGGCCAGGGTTTGTATAGCAGTGACCAGGGCAGTTTAAACTTGAAGTGGGTTTCTGCGTAGTGCAGCGGTTCTCCCGGCAAGAGGCTCATTATTCCTCCGG